>JANLPL010000071.1:0-13858 GCA_031367195.1 Bradyrhizobium sp. | reverse complement strand
CTTGAATAGCGCGCCCGAATGACATCATATTTCGCCCGATCGGCCTCGTTCCAAGGCATCGCGAATCTCCCCAAGTTGTTGCAAACCCAGGGAATCAGCCCCAGCGAGGCCGGTCAACCGAATTTTCGGTCAGGCTCTAAGGAGCCACGCTGGTGGCAATTTTCTTGTGCTCGTCAATGTAAACCTTCGGATCTAACGATTTTTTGCTCTTGCCAATATCGGATTCGAACCGGCGCGAAAGATATCTCTGGCGACGAAAGACAGCAAGAGCTTGCTCGAGATCGTGGCGAATTCTCACCGACTCTCTAACTTCGGTCACGATCGCAGTCAGGATCGGCAACTGAGCGGCGTCCGGGATAAGCAGATCTGGAATGTCGTTCAGTTACTCATGTTCTCGCTCCTGTTTATCGCGCGAATAGAGGTAGTCTAAAACAAATCTCGCGCTTCGCGTAGGCGATGGTCTGCGATAGTAATTTAGCCTCTTCGAAGCCGAACTGTGTCGATAACAGCCGGTCCGCGGGGCAATGCCGCGTGGAAACTTTACGGTCTAACGACTTGCGAGATGAATTACTTCAAGTAAACGGATTTAGGAGTCCGTCAGCCGCTCCAGCGCTGCGATCGCCTCGCGCGGCAGTTCCCACGCGCGGGCGGCGGCGAGCACGTCGCGCAGATAATCCGCACGAGGTCGGCCCGGCCCGGCGTTGGCGCCGAGATAGACCAGCGCGCGGCGCGGGCCGCCTTCGCCGATAACCGGCTGAACCGCCTTGACGTAAAGCTCCTCGCCGACGCCCTCGAAACGGTCGAGCGCGGCGACGTCGGCGAGCGCAAGATCCCACAACACACCGTGAACGCGCCCGCGCGGGTCGCGAGCGACCGTCAGCCAACCCTCGCGCATGACGGCGAGGCGATGGCGCATCAGCTTGGCGCGGCCGAGCGGCGTCGAGCGCGGGCAGCGCGCGGCCATGGCGGCGCGGTCCATATTGGCGCCATAGGCGAAATAGAGCGGCATCAGCCGCTGATCCGTTCGACCTTGCTGACGACCGGCTTGTCGCGCAATTGCGCGATCACGGCGTTGAGGTGCTGGATGTCGGAGACTTCGAGATCGAAGCGGATCTCGCGGAAATCGGGCCCTGTCGGGTTGAACACGACGGTGTCGATATTCGCCCCGGTCTCGCCGATGGTGGCCGCGACCGCGCCGAGCGCGCCGGGCTCGTTGAGCGTGGTGACGAGGATCTGGGTCGGGAACAGCGATTTCTTGGCCTGATCGAGATCCCACCGGACGTCGAGCCATTGCTCCGGCTTGTCGTCGAAATCGACCAAAGCAGGCGAGTGGATGGGATAGATGGTGATCCCCTCGCCCGGCGTGCGGATGCCGACTATCCGCTCGCCCGGCACCGCGCCGCCCTTGGGCGCGAAGCGCACCGGGGTATCGACTTCGAGCCCGCGCAAAGGCAGCGTCGGGTCTTTGCCCGGCGCGCGGAATACCAGTTGGTTGGCTTTCGCCAGCCCGAACCAGCCGCTCTCGTTGGGCGCGATCGCCGGCCCCGCCTTCCGCTCCTCCTGGAAATCGGGATAGATCGCGCGCACCACGTCGGCGGAATAGATCTCGCCGCGCCCGACGCCGATGAACACGTCGTCGATGGCGTGGCGCGCAAGCCGCGGCAGCGCCGTCTTCAGTTTTGCATCGGAGAATTTGCGCCCCGCGCGCTCGAACGCCCGCTCGACGATCTGGCGCCCCAGCCCGCCGAACTGCGCCTTGGCCGCCTCGCGCGTCGCGCGCCGGATCGCCGCGCGGGCCCGGCCCGTCACGACGATGGAGTCCCAGGCGGCCGGCGGCGTGCGGCTGGCCGAACGCGCGATCAGCACCTCGTCGCCGTTGCGCAACACCGAGATCAGCGGCGAGAGGCGGCCGTTGATCTTGCAGCCCACCGCCGAATTGCCGACGTCGGTGTGCACGGCATAGGCGAAGTCGATCGCCGTGGCGCCGCTCGGCAGCGCGATAAGCCGGCCCTTGGGTGTGAAGCAGAACACCTGATCCTGAAACAGTTCGAGCTTGGTGTGCTCGAGGAATTTCTCGGAATCGTCGCTCGACAACGCCTCGATGATCTGGCGCAGATTGCGATAGGCGCCGCTCTCGCCGGTATGAAGCGCGCTGCGCCCGTCCTTATAGAACGCATGGGCGGCGATGCCGTATTCGGCGATCTCGTGCATGTCGTAGGTGCGGATCTGCAATTCGACGCGCTGCTGGCCGGGGCCGACGACGGTGGTGTGGATCGAGCGGTAGTCGTTCTGCTTCGGGGTCGAGATATAGTCCTTGAAGCGGCCCATGACGCTCGGCCACGTCGTATGCGCGACGCCGACCGCGTCGTAGCAATCCTCTATCCTTTCGACGAGAATGCGAAAGCCGTAGATGTCGGAGAGCTGCTCGAAGGCGATCGAGTTGCGCTCCATCTTGCGCCAGATCGAATAGGGCTGCTTCTCGCGGCCGCGCACGTCGCATTTGATGCCGCGGCGCGCGAACTGGTCCTTCAGCTCGGCGGCGATGCGGGCGATCAGCGCGCCGTTCTTGGTCTTCAATTCCTCCAGCCGGGCGATGATGAGTTGATGCGCTTCCGGCATCAGATAGCGGAAGGCGAGATCCTCCAACTCGCTGCGCAGGCCCTGCATGCCCATGCGACCGGCCAGCGGCGCGTAAATCTCCAGCGTGTCCTGCGCGATGCGCGCGCGTTTGGCCGGGGGCACGTAATGCAGCGTTCGCATGTTGTGTAGCCGGTCGGCCAGCTTGATCAGCAGCACGCGCGCGTCGTCGGCGATGGCGAGCAGCAGCTTGCGGAAATTCTCCGCCTGCACCGCATGCTTGGAGGCGAAATCGAGCTTGTTGAGCTTGGTCAGCCCGTCGACGAGGCCGCCGATCTCGACGCCGAAAATGCGGTCGAGCTCCTCGCGGGTGACATGGGTGTCCTCGATCGTGTCGTGCAGCATGGCGGCGACGATGGTGGCGTCGTCGAGCTTGAACTCGGTCAGGATGGCGGCGACTTCGAGCGGATGCGAGAAATAGGGATCGCCGGAGGCGCGCTTCTGCGCGCCATGCGCCTTCATGGCGAACACATAGGCGCGGTTCAGCAGATCCTCGTCCGCATTCGGGTTATAGCGCCGGACCCGCTCGACCAGTTCATATTGCCGCATCATCGCCTGGATATGCGCCTTTCCCGTGGGAGAGTTGAATCCCCAGTATCGGGACGCGGTTGCGCGCGCGCAAGAGGCGGAGGCGGCGTCTGGGCCGTCTCGCGCAAATTTTGCGCGAATTCGGGGGCGGGAAATTCGCCGTTCGCATGTCGGCGCGGCAAAAGACCTTGCGGACCGGCTCGCGACTTGACCCGAGAGAGTAAAACCCGGAAACATCGGCGCCAGGCCCGGCCAACCGGGCGCTACGGGAGGAAAAACGCGCATGACCCATCGTCTCCGCGGCGCGACATGCGCCGCGACCCTTGCGGCTCTGTTCGCCTCGTCGGCCGCGCTCGCCGATTCCACGCCGATCAAGATTGGCGTCATCGCGGAGAATCAGGCGGTCGCCGGCTCCTCGATCCCGCTTGCGGCGCAACTCGCCGCCGACGAGATCAATGCGAAAGGCGGCGTCGACGGGCGCAAAATTGAACTCGTCACCTACGACGACCATTCCTCCTCGGCCGAGGCGGTGCGCGCGTTCCAGCGCGCGGTCAGCGACGATCACGTCGTCGCCGTCATCGCCAGCTACACCAGCGAGGTCGTACTGGCGCTGGAGCCGTGGGCGGCGCGGCTGAAGACGGTGATGATCACGCCGGGCGCGGCCTCCGACGTCATCACCGCCAATATCGGCAAGGATTATGAGGCCAACAAATATACGTTCCACGGCTATCTCACCTCCTCCTCGATCGCCCGCCTCACCTGCGACGCGGCCAAGGACATGCTGGTCACGGCGCTGAAGATGAAGACGACCGTGGTGATGAGCGAGGACGCCGCCTGGACCAAGCCGCTCGACGCCGCCTATCTCAAATGCCTGCCGGAGATCGGGCTCAAAGTTCTCGACGAGATCCGCTTCTCGCCCGACACCACCGACTTCACGCCGATCTTCAACAAGATCGAGGGACTGAAGCCCGACGTCATCCTCACCGGCATCAGCCATGTCGGCGTGCAGCCGACGGTGCAGTGGAAGAGCAGCCAGGTGCCGATCCCGATGTTCGGCGTCTCGTCGCAGGCGACCAATTCGACCTTCGCCAAGGACACCAATGGGGCGACCGAAGGCGTGCTGTATCAGGCGGTGTCGGGGCCGGGCGTCGCGGTGACGGAAAAGACGCTGCCGTTCGTCGACGCCTTCGTCAAGAAATACGGCAACACGCCGTCCTATGCCGGCTACACCTCCTACGACGACGTTTATATCATCGCCGACGCGATCAAGCGCGCCGGCTCGACCGATGCCGACAAGCTGGTCACCGCGATGGAGGCGACCGACTATGTCGGCACCATCGGGCGCGTGCAGTTCCTGCCCAAAGGCGATCTCCACGTGCATGGATTGAGGACGGGCGAGGGCTTCATCACCGGCCTGTTCCTTCAATGGCAGGATGGCAAGCAGACCAATATGTGGCCGGAAAAGCTTGCCAACGGCAAGGTGAAGTTCCCCGCGTTCGTAAAGATCGGGCAGGCGAACTGAGGTTACGTCATGGCCGGGCTTGTCCCGGCCATCCACATTGTGCGGCGCAAGGGGCGGTTGGAGACTATGGCGTTTGGAATTGCAAACGGCGCGCTCGTCTCGGCGTGGATGCCCGCGACGAGCGCGGGCATGACGCTGAACCAAACATCGCGCTGACGCCCCGTGCTGTTCTGGCAAATCCTCATCGATGGCTTCGCCATCTCCTCGCTTTACGCTCTGGGCGCGATCGGCTTCACGCTGATTTTCGGCGTGACGGGCGTGCTCAATCTCTCGCACGGGAGTCTGATGGTCGCGGCCGCCGTCGCCGCCTGGGCGGCGGGCAGCTATTGGGGTTTTGGCGCGTTGTCGAGCGCGGCCGTGGGCATCGCGACCTGCCTCATCCTCGCGCTGGCGACCTATGCGCTGATCGTGCGGCGGATGCAGCTTTCGACGAAAATCCGCGAGGAGGAGAAAGAGATCTTCATCCTCACCGCGACGCTGCTATGGGGCATTATGATCCAGGAGGCGATCGCCTATCTCTACACCAACAACGCCAAGACGGTGTTGCCGATCGTAGAGGGCGTGATCAATCTCGCCGGGGTCAGGACGCCGAAGAACGAGTTGTTCACGGCGCTGGTGTGCTGGCTCGCCATCGCCGCGCTATGGCTCGCGGTCAACCGTTCCCGGGCGGGAAAGATCCTGATGGCGGCGTCGATGAATCCGCGCGGCGTGACCGGGCTCGGCGTCGAATTGGGAAGCGTCTATCTCAGCGTGTGGGCGATTTATGGCGCGCTGGCCGGGGTCGCGGGCGTGCTGCTGGGCATGTTTCTCGGCGTCTCCTCCTACAGCGCGGGGCCTTTGACGGCGAGCGCCTTCTCCATCGTCGTGCTGGGCGGGCTCGGCAGCGTCTCGGGCTCGCTGATCGCGGCCTATGTCGTGGGTTATCTCGAAACCGTCACCGCCTATATGATCTCGCCCGCCTATCGCGTGATTCCGGCGCTGCTGCTGCTGGTGATCGTGATGTATGTGCGGCCACGCGGCCTGTTGGGGCGGCGCTGACATGCCGCGCGCGCTGCCGCCGCTGCTGATCGCGCTGGTTGTCTGCCTGTGTCTGGCGTTCCTGCCGCTTTGGGTCTCCGGCTATGTGCTGGGCCTGTTGACGATAGCTTATTATTTCGGCGTGTTCTCGATGGCGTGGGACTTGTTATTCGGCTTCGCCAACGAGGTCAATTTCGGGCCGACCTTCCTCATCGGGCTGGGCGCCTACACCGCGGGCATTCTCGACAATCTCTACCAACCGCCGATCGCGGTCTGCGTCGCCGCCGGCGCGCTCGCCGCGGTGCTCGGCGGCGTGGTGCTGGCCTTGCCGGCCCTGCGCGTGCGCGGGCCCTATTTCGGCCTGACGACGCTGGTCGCGGTCTTGCTGTTGCAGAATTTCGTCGTCGTGTTCTCCGATCTGACGGGGGGCGAAATCGGCCTCGCCGTGCCCGACGTCATCAGCGTCAGCGACAAGGTCAATTACTGGATCGCGCTCGGGTTTATGACCTTCAGCGGCCTGGTGCTCTATGGCCTGTCGCGCTCGCCGGTCGGGCTCATTTTGCAGGCGAGCGGGCAGGACCCAGTGCAGGCGGGAGCGCTCGGCTTCAACGTGGTCAAGCACAAACTGGCGAGCTTCATCGTCTCGGCGCTGTTCTCGGGTCTGGCGGGCGCGCTGATGGTGTTCTATCTCGGCGCGGCGTCGGTGGGAACGTTCATCGACGTGACGGTGGGCGTGCAGGTGATCGTTGGCGCGGTGCTGGGCGGGCGGCGCACGATTCTGGGCGGCGCGCTGGGCGCGATCTTCCTCATCAGCGCCGGCGAATTGCTTCGCCCGCTCGGCGATCTCGCGACCTTCATCGTCTCGGCGGTCGCGCTTGTCGTGGTGCTGACCTTCCCCGGCGGGTTGATCGGCATGTTCAGCGGCTCGCGGGAGGCGACATGACGGCGCTGGTGGTGGAGAAGCTGACCAAGCGCTTCGGCGGGCTCACCGCCGCGCGCGACATCAGCTTTTCCGTGGCGTCGGGGGAAATTCTGGGCCTGATCGGCCCCAACGGCTCGGGCAAATCGACGGTGATGAAGTCGATCCTGGGCGTCGAGCGGCCCAACAGCGGCTCGGTCAAAATCAACGGCGTCGAGGTGGCGGGCTGGCCGCCGCACAAGATCGCCCGGCTCGGCGTCGGCATGGTGTTCCAGCACTCGCGGCCCTTGCATCGCCAGACGGTGCTCGAAAACATCGCGCTGGCTTTGACGCCGGATTCGCTGCTGCGGCTGTGGCCGGACCCCAAGACGCTCGCCAAGGCGAGGGCGCTGGCGCAAAAGGTGGGTCTGGGCGATGTGCTCGACGCCAAGCCGGCGACGCTGCCGTATGCCGATCTGCGCCGGATCGAACTCGCCAAGGCGATCGCGCGCGATCCCGCCGTGGTGCTGGTGGACGAGCCGTTCGCCGGCCTCACCGCGCGCGAAACGGGCGCCTTCGCCGAACTGATCGCCGAGATGCGGCGCGACGGACATGCGGTGCTGATCGTCGATCACAACGTCAAGAGCGTCGCCTCGCTCGCGACCCGCGTGTTCGCGATGTATGTGGGCGAGCGCATAGCGGAGGGCGCGCCGCAGGAGGTGATGAACGACGAGACGGTGCGGCGCGTCTATCTCGGCGGCGAACTCAAGACCGCCGCGCGCTCGGAGAGCGCCTTCGCCGATGCGGCGACGCCGTTTCTCGCGGTCGAGGGCGTCGATGTATTCTACGAGCGGGCGCAGGCGCTGGAGAAAGTGTCGTTGCACGTGCATCGCGGCGAATTCGTCGCCGTGGTCGGGCTCAACGGCGCGGGCAAGACGACTTTGTTCAACGCGGTGTCCGGGCTGGTCCCCTTCAAGGGCGATATCAAGCGCGAGGGCAAGTCGCTGCGCGGCGCATCAGGCGCCGCCATCGCGCGCGGCGGCATCGTGCAGGCGCCGGAAGGGCGCGACCTGTTCACCGACATGAGCGTGCAGGAAAATCTCGACATGGGCGGCTTGCGGCTTCAAGCCGGCGACCGGCGCGAACGGCTCGACTGGCTGTTCGAGCTGTTTCCGCGCCTGAAAGAGCGGTTGAACCAGACCGCTGGCACCATGTCGGGCGGCGAACAGCAGATGCTGACCATCGCGCGGGCGCTGATGACCAAGCCGGACCTGCTGATCCTGGACGAGCCGACGCTGGGTCTAGCGCCCATCGTGCTGGAGCAGATTTCGCGGGCGCTCGAACGCTTGCGCCAGACCACCGACATCACCGTGCTGCTCGGCGAGCAGAACGTCACCTTCGCCTTGCCGCACGCGGATCGGGTCTATGTGCTGGAGCACGCGCGCATCGTGTGGGAAGGGCCGCCCGACCGATTTGCCGAGGAGGCGAGCGGGCGTTACATTTGATGAATATTCGCGAATTTTGAGCCTAGCCGCATTTTCGCCTTGACGAAGACAAGCGGGATTTTCATCGAACGGAACATGGGCAGCGTTGACACTCCCCGCGCGCGCATCGCGCGCGCCGACGCAGCGGCGATCGCCGAAGCAGCGGCGATTCTGCGCGCCGGCGGCCTGGTCGGCATACCGACCGAGACCGTCTATGGCCTCGCGGGGCTGGCGACTTCGGATGCGGCGGTAGCCAGGATTTACGCCGTCAAAGGCCGGCCGACCTTCAACCCGCTGATCGCGCATTTCGACAGCTTCGCGGCCGCCGCGCGCGAAGCCCGGCTCGATGCGACCGCCGAGCGGCTTGCGGAAGCCTTCTGGCCGGGGCCGCTGACGCTGGTCGCGCCCGTGGTCAGGGATTGCCGCATCAGCCTGCTGGCGCGCGCGGGGCTCGACACGCTGGCGCTGCGGGTGCCGGGGTTGGCGGTCGCGCGCGCGCTGATCGCCGCCACGGGCGCGCCACTCGCCGCGCCCTCCGCCAATCGCTCCGGCGCCGTCAGCCCGACGCGGGCCGAGCATGTCGCCGCCGATCTCGGCGACCGTATCGCGCTGATCCTCGACGCCGGCCCCTGCGTCTGGGGCGTCGAGTCCACGGTCGTCGCTTGCTTGGCCGAAGGTCCACGTCTGCTGCGGCCGGGCGCGATTTCGCGCGAGGAGATCGAGGCCGCGCTCGGCGGTCCGATCGCCGAGGCTGCGCCGGGACAGGCGCCGGCGGCGCCGGGGGCGCTCGCCTCGCATTACGCGCCCAACGCCCTGCTGCGGCTCGATGCGGCGGAGGCGCCCGAAGGCGCGGCCGTGCTCGATTTCGCCGGCCGGATCGGGGGCCAGGGCCTGCGCCTCGATCTTTCCCCCGCCGGCGATCTCGCGGAAGCGGCGGCGAACCTGTTCACCTATCTGCGCGCGCTCGACGCCGCGCGTCCGGCGCTGATTGTCGTCGCTCCGATCCCTGAGCATGGCCTTGGAGCCGCGATCAACGACCGGCTGCGCCGCGCCGCCGCGCCGCGTTCCGCGCAAGGGGAAACGGGGGCATGAGCGAGCCGCTCAACTGGGACGAATTCCGCATCGTCAAGGCGATTGCCGAAACGCATTCGCTGGCCGGCGCGGCCGAGCGGCTTGGGCTCAATCATTCCACGATGTTCCGACGGTTGACGGCGCTGGAGGCGCGGCTGGGGATGCGGCTGTTCGAACGCGGCCGGGGGGGCTATCAACCCACCGCCGCCGGCGCGGACATGGCGGCGCTGGCGACGCTGATGGGCGACACGATCGCCGAGTTCGAGCGGCGCGTCAGCCAGGACGAAGTGAAACTGTCCGGCCTTGTCCGCGTGACGACGCTCAACACGCTCGGCGCCCTTGTGCTGCCAAACCTCTGCCTCGCTTTGCGCGCAAGCCATCCCGATTTGCAGGTCGAGCTGATCTTGACCGAAGCCACGCTCGACCTATGTCGCGGCGAGGCTGACCTGGCGCTACGCGCCATGAAGGGGCCGCCGGCGGAGCCTTTGACGGGGCGCCGCGTAGCGCTGCTGCCCTGGGCGATTTACGCCGCCGAAGCGCAGATTACGCCCTCGGGCGAACTGGCGGCGGGCTGTCCCTGGGTATTCCCCTCCGACACGTTCGGACCGCCGGCGGCGCGGCGCTGGCTGGAGCGGAACGTGGAGCGCCGGCAGCGAGCCGCAACGGCGAACAACGAAATCGCATTGGCGGAACTGGCGGCGCGCGGCGTTGGCGCCGCGCTGCTGACCTGCTTCGTCGGCGCCGCCCGGGCGGAACTCACACGCGTCGGCGTGGCCGACCCGGAACTCGATTCCGAATTGTGGCTGGTGGCGCATCCGCAGGCGCTGACCGCGCCGCACGTCCGCGCGGTGTTCGATTTTATCAGCAGCGAACTCGAAAAGAGGCGGTCCCTGTTCGAGGGCGAAGCGAGTCCCAAAGACTGACGCGGGGCTTGCTCGCGTCGCCGTCCTGCGGCACAGGTTGCGAAGGCGGGCAGGCGCGATGGATCAGTTCGATTTCGGCCAGGAGGCCCGGCGGCTGCGCGTGGGCACGTTGGTGCGGTTGCGTTGGATCGCGGCCGCCGGCCAGATTGCGGCGCTGCTGGTCGCGGCCTTCGCGCTGCATATCGCGTTTCCGCTGGGCTGGGCGGCGCTCTGCATCGCGTTGCTACTCGGCTTCAACGCGTTTCTGCGGCTGAGGTTTTCTCCGGCCAAGCGACTGGACGAAAAGACGACGACCTATATTCTGGCCGTCGATATCGGCCAGCTCGCCGCCCTGCTTTATCTCACCGGCGGCATCGCCAATCCGTTCGCCATGCTGTTGCTGGCGCCGACGATGATTTCCGCCGTGTCGCAGACCTGGGTCGAGACCTCCAAGCTGCTGGCTTTCGCGATCCTGTGCGCCGGCCTCGTTACGATTTGGCGCATCCCGTTGCAATTGCCGGACGGCGCGCTGTTCGATCCGCCTGCGATTGAAATGGGCGGCTTTCTGCTCGCCATCGTCGTGAGCGCCGTGTTCGTGGCGGTCTATGGCGGGCAGGTCGCCAAGGAGGCGCGCCAACTCGCCGGCGCCCTGGCGGCGACGGAAATGATCCTCGCCCGCGCCCAGCATTTGTCGCAGTTGGACGGGCTCGCGGCGGCGGCGGCGCATGAGTTCGGCACGCCGCTGGCGACCCTGACCGTGATCGTCCACGAACTCGCCCATCAGCCCGAAGTCGCCGCGCTATGCGGCGAGGATCTGTCGCTGGCGGCCCAGGAGCTTTCGCGCTGCCGCAGCATCCTCAGCCAGCTTTCCACCGCCAACCGTCTCGCGGGGGAACCGTTCGATCGGGTGGAACTGGAGGCGCTGCTGGAAGAGGTCGCCGCGCCGCACCGTTTGCAGGATATCGACATTATCGCCAGCGCCCAGGGCCCGGAGCCGCGCCCGCTCTGCGCGCGCAATCCCGCGCTGCTCTATGGCCTGCGCAACCTCGCCGAAAATGCGGTGGCCTTCGCCGAAGTCCGGGTGTCGATCGCGGCGAGCTGGAGCCGTGACCGGATCGAGATCGCCATCGAAGACGACGGGCCGGGCTTTCCCGCCGCCGTGTTGCAGCGCCTGGGCGAGCCCTATATCTCGGATCGCACGGCGGCGCGCCATTCCGACGCCGAGGCGGGACTGGGACTTGGCCTGTTCATCGCCAAGGCGCTGTTGGAACGCACGGGGGCGGAGCTGGATATTGGCAATCTGCCGTGGCCCAGGCACGGGGCGCACGCGCGGGTGTCCTGGCCGCGCGGCCGGTTTGAACCGACCGAACGCCCCGCGCTTGTGGGCGAAAAATCGTCTCCTCTCTCAGTTGGAAGCGCATGAACGACCCGACCCGTTCTCCCGACGCCGACCGGACGCTGCTGATCGTCGACGATGACAAGCCGTTCTGCGACCGCCTGGCGCGCGCGCTCGCCGCGCGCGGCTTCGTTGTCCGCACCGCCAACAGCGTGGCGGAAGGCGCGGCGGCGCTTGGCGAAAGCGCGCCCGCTTTCGCGGTGTTCGACCTGAAGCTCGGCGACGGCGGCGGGCTTGACCTGATGCGCGCCCTGAAAGCCAGCCGGCCGGATGCGCGCGCGGTGATCCTGACCGGCTATGGCGCGATCGCCACCGCCGTGACGGCGGTCAAGCTCGGCGCGTTCGATTTTCTCGCCAAGCCCGTCAACGCCGACGAGGTGGTCGCCGCCCTCTCCGCCGGCGCGGAGGCGCGGCCGGAACAGCCCGATTCCCCCATGTCCGCCGACCGGGCGCGCTGGGAGCACATCCAGCGCGTGTACGAATCCTTCGACCGCAACGTGTCGGAGACGGCGCGCCAGCTCAGTATGCATCGGCGCACGTTGCAGCGCATTTTGGCCAAACGCGCGCCAAAGTGAGCGCCGGCGCCCAACAATTCATCAGAGGTATCCCGATAAACTGTCTTGAGCGCCGCGCCGCTCTGGCACGGGCTTTGCGACCCCGCTAGCGCACGGGCCGGAGCGAATTCGCGCCCGCTCGATCCAGATGGGGTGCGAATATGTTATTCTCCAGGCGTATATTAACGGGCGCGCTCGGCGCGTTCGCGCTGGGTGCGGCGGCTCTGACGAGCTTCGCCGCGCGGGCCGAGGACACAATCAAGATCGGCATTCTCCACTCGCTCTCCGGCACGATGGCGATCAGCGAAACGACGCTGAAAGACGTAATGTTGATGTTGATCGACGAGCAGAACAAGAAGGGCGGCGTGCTCGGCAAGAAGCTGGAAGCCGTCGTCGTCGATCCCGCCTCCAACTGGCCGCTGTTCGCCGAAAAGGCCAAGGAACTGATCGCCAAGGACAAGGTGTCCGTGGTGTTTGGCTGCTGGACGTCCGTCTCGCGCAAGTCCGTGCTGCCGGTGTTCAAGGAGCTGAACTCCATTCTGTTCTACCCCGTGCAATATGAGGGCGAGGAGAGCGAACGCAACGTGTTCTACACCGGCGCCGCCCCCAACCAGCAGGCGATTCCGGCGGTCGATTATCTCATGAGCGCGGATGGCGGCTCGGTGAAACGATGGGTGCTGGAAGGCACCGATTACGTCTATCCGCGCACCACCAATAAGATTCTGGAAGCCTATCTCAAAGCCAAGGGCGTCGCGCCCGAAGACATCACGATCAACTATACGCCGTTCGGCTTCTCCGATTGGCAGACCGAAGTGACCAAGATCAAGGCGTTCGGTTCGGCCGGCAAGAAGACGGCGGTGGTCTCCACCATCAATGGCGACGCCAACGTGCCGTTCTATAAGGAGCTGGGCAACCAAGGCCTCAAGGCCACCGACATTCCCGTCGTCGCCTTCTCCGTCGGCGAAGAGGAGCTTGCCGGTCTCGACACCAAACCGCTGCTGGGGCACCTGGCGGCGTGGAACTATTTCGAATCGATCGAGACGCCGGAGAACAAGGCGTTCATCGAAAAGTGGCATACCTTCACCAAGAACCCGAAGCGCACCACCAACGACCCAATGGAAGCGCATTACATCGGCTTCAACATGTGGGTGAAGGCGGTTGAAAAGGCGGGCGCCGTCGATACGGACAAGGTGATCGCGGCGCTGCCCGGCACCGAGCAGAAGAACCTGACCGGGGGAACCGCCGTGATGCTGCCCAATCATCACATCAGCAAGCCGGTGATGATCGGCGAAATCCGCGCCGACGGCCAGTTGGACACGGTGTGGCAGACCAAGGGCCTCGTCCCCGGCGCCGCCTGGTCGCCCTATCTCGAAGGCTCGAGGGATCTTGTCGCCGATTGGGTCGGGTTGAAGTGCGGCAACTATAACAAAGTCAGCAAGAAGTGCGGCGGCTGACATCTTCAATTTAGCGCAGACGCGGAATGTCGCTCGTCTTTTCAGCAGAACGGTTGGATAAAGTTCCGTGCAACAAAACAAAGGGGAAGCGCGCAACGCTTCCCTTCCATCACGTTCGCGGTGCGCCGCCGTGCAGCGAAACTGGGGCGCACCGCAATCATGACGCCTGCATCCGATTTGACGAACAGAAACGTGGACAAGCGCGTGCGTGCGGTCTTGTTCCTTGTATTCGCCTGTCTGCTGGCGATAGCTTTGTCGAGCGCGGCGCACGCCGATGCGCTCGACGACCAGGGCTGTTCAACGCTCTCTACTGAGTCTGATATGCAACAGTTTCCAAGTATTTGATGCGACGGGCGTAGCGGACGATTCCGCGGGGCGAAGAAGTCTGAATCTGT
>JANLPL010000060.1:0-13120 GCA_031367195.1 Bradyrhizobium sp. | reverse complement strand
GCCGCGCTCGCCGCCGCTCCGGCCGCGCGCGGAGTCGCGCCCGCGCCCGCGCCGACCCGTGAGACGTCGGCGCCGTTGACGGTCGAGAAAGACGGGCGGCTGTTGCAATTGTCGGTGATGGAAATCGTGGCGGTGCGAGCGAACGCGCACTACACCTTTATCCACAATGGAGATCAGGAATTTTTCTGTACGCAGTCGATCGGCGCGCTTGAGGCGCAGCTCGGCGAAGGTTTTCTGCGCGTGCATCGCAGCCACCTCGTGCGGCTTGACCGGATTACGCAGGTGCGAAAGGCGGGCGAGGCGTGGACGGTGCAGATCGACGGGGTGCCGCAGTGCACAATTCCTGTCGCGCGCGGACAGCATCAGGCGCTCAAGGCGCGATTGAAGGCGCTTCGTGGGGGTCCGGCGGCCGCTTTTCATGAAATGCGTCAGCTAGGCTGACGCATTTCATGAAGGAATAGCGCCTTTGGCGCCATTCCCGCGCGGCTGGTTCAGCAGCCGTTGATTGTGCGCCGCGATGACGCGTCTCCTCTCCAAAACCGAAACGGGAGGGATATATGATCCCCGGACAATTCGAATATCATCGACCCAAAGACCTCGCCGAAGCGGTCGGCCTGATGGCGCGGCTTGACGACGCCCGCGTGATCGCCGGCGGCCATAGTCTCATTCCGATGATGAAGCTGCGACTGGCGCAGCCCGGCCATCTCGTCGATCTCGCCGCCATCGCCGCCCTCAAGGGCGCGCGGATCGAGGGCGACGAGATCGTGATCGGCGCCATGACCACGCAATCCCAGCTGATCGCCGACGCGGCGCTCGCCGCCCGCCTGCCGATCCTGCGCGAGACGGCCGAACAGATCGCCGATCCGCAGGTGCGCTACGCCGGCACGCTCGGCGGCAATGTCGCCAATGGCGATCCCGGCAACGACATGCCGGCGCTGATGCTGACGCTGGATGCGACCTTCACGCTACAGGGGCCGTCGGGTCGCCGCACCGTCGCGGCGCGGGCGTTCTATCGCGGCATCTACGAAACGTCGGCGCAGGACGGCGAGATCCTGACCGAGATCCGCATTCCTGCCCCGCCGCCCAGGCACGGCTACGCCTATGAGAAGCTGAAGCGCAAGGTCGGCGACTACGCCACCGCCGCCGCCGCCGTGATGCTGACGGTCGAGGGCGGCAGAATCGCCTCCTGCGCTATTGGCCTGACCAATGTCGCCGACCGGCCGCTGCTGGCCGAGGGCGCGGCCAAGGCCGTGATCGGAACCGCGCTGGACAAGGCGGCGCTCGACAAAGCCGCTGCGGCGGCGGAGGCGATCTGCTCGCCGGCCGAGGACGGACGCGGCTCCGCCCAATATCGCACGAAAATGGCGGGCGTGATGGTGCGCCGCGCGCTTGCGCGCGCGCTCAATCGCGCCAGCGCCTGAGGGGGCTCCCATGAGCAAAATCCATGTGACCATGACGGTCAACGGCAAGGCGGTCTCGGCCGAAGTCGAACCGCGCACGCTGCTGATCCATTACTTGCGCGAAAACCTTGGGATAACCGGCCCGCATATCGGCTGCGAGACCAGCCATTGCGGCGCCTGCACGGTCGATATCGACGGCCGCTCGATCAAATCCTGCACCCTGTTCGCGGTGCAAGCGCAGGGGGCGGAGGTGCTCAGCATCGAGGGCATGGCCGGCGCCGACGGCAAGCTGCATGTGTTGCAGGACGCGTTTCGCGAAATGCACGGCCTGCAATGCGGCTTCTGCACGCCGGGCATGATCGTGCGCGCGCATCGCCTGTTGCAGGAAAACCCCAACCCGAGCGAGGCCGAGATCCGGATCGGCATATCAGGCAATCTCTGCCGCTGCACTGGTTATCAGAACATCGTCAAGGCCATCCAATACGCCGCCGCCCAGATCAACGGCGTTGAATTCAAGGAAGCCGCGGAATGAACGCCCCCACCGATCCGACCTCGCTGGAACGCGCCGAAAAACTGCAAGGCATGGGCTGCAAGCGCAAGCGCGTCGAGGACGTGCGCTTCACCCAGGGGCGCGGCAATTACGTCGACGACATCAAGTTGCCCGGCATGTTGCACGGCGACTTCCACCGCTCGTCCCACGCCCATGCGCGCATCGTCAGAATCGACACCTCCAAGGCGAAAGCCGTGCCGGGCGTCGTCGCGGTGCTGACGGCTGAAGATTTGAAGGGCGTCAATCTGGCGTGGATGCCGACGCTGGCCGGCGACGTGCAGATGGTGCTGGCCGACGGCAAGGTGCTGTTCCAGAATCAGGAAATCGCCTTCGTCGTCGCCAACGACCGCTATATCGCCGCCGACGCGGCCGATCTGGTCGAGGTCGAATATGAGGCGTTGCCCGTCCTGGTTGATCCGTTCCACGCGATGGACTCCGACGCGCCGGAGCTGCGCGAAGATCTCAGGGGCAAGACGGAAGGCGCGCATGGCGCGCGCAAACATCACAACCACATCTTCACCTGGGCCATCGGCGACAAGGATCTGACCGACGCCGCCTTCGTCAAGGCCGAGGTCACAACCAAGGATCTGTTGACCTACCAGCGCGTGCATCCCTGCCCGCTGGAGACCTGCCAGACGATCTGCAAATTCGACAAAATCACCGGCGATCTGACGATCTACGGCACGTTCCAGGCGCCGCATGTGATCCGCACCGTGGTTGCGCTGATTTCGAGCATCCCCGAGCACAAGATCCACGTCATCGCGCCCGACATCGGCGGCGGTTTCGGCAACAAGGTCGGCGCCTATCCCGGCTATATCTGCGCGGCGGTCGCCTCCATCGTCACCGGCCTGCCGGTCAAATGGGTCGAGGACAGGATCGAGAATCTCACCTCCACCGCCTTCGCGCGCGATTATCACATGACGACCGAGATCGCGGCGACCAAAGAAGGCCGCGTGATGGGCCTGCGCGTGCATATTCTGGCCGATCACGGCGCGTTCGACGCTTGCGCCGATCCCTCGAAATGGCCGGCGGGCTTCTCCAACATCGTGACGGGGTCGTATGACTTTCCCGTCGCGCATCTCGAAGTCGACGGCGTCTATACCAACAAGGCGCCGGGCGGCGTCGCCTATCGCTGCTCGTTCCGCGTCACGGAGGTCGCCTACGCGATCGAGCGCGCGATGGACATTCTGGCGCAGAAGCTGGGCATGGACCCGGTCGCGCTCAGGATGAAGAATTTCATCAAGCGCGAACAATTCCCCTATCAGAGCGCGCTCGGTTGGGAATACGATTCCGGCGACTATCACACCGCGATGGAAAAGGCGCTGGCGGCGACGGATTACTGGAAGCTGCGCGAGGAGCAGAAGGCCAAGCAAGACGCCTTCAAACGCGGCGAGACGCGCGAGATCATGGGTGTCGGCGTCGCCTTCTTCACCGAGATCGTCGGCGCCGGGCCGTCGAAGAACTGCGACATTCTCGGCATCGCGATGTTTGATTCCGCCGAGATTCGCATCCACCCGACGGGGCGCGCCATCGCCCGCATGGGCACCAAGAGCCAGGGCCAGGGCCATGAGACGACCTGGGCGCAGATCATCGCCACCGAAATCGGCATTCCCGCCGACGACATCATGGTTGAGGAGGGCAATACCGACACCGCGCCCTATGGTCTGGGCACCTATGGATCGCGCTCGACCCCGGTCGCAGGCGCCGCCATCGCCATGGCCGCGCGCAAGATCAAGGCGAAGGCGCAGATGATCGCCGCCTTCATGCTCGAGGTGCATGAGGGCGATCTCGAATTCGACGTCGACCGGTTCCGCGTCAAGGGCAATCCGGAAGCGTTCAAGACGATGAGCCAGATCGCCTGGGCCGCCTACAACAAAGTGCCACCGGGCATGGAGCCGGGGTTGGAGGCGGTCAGCTACTACGATCCGCCGAACATGACCTTTCCCTTCGGCGCTTACATCTGCGTGATGGACATCGACGTCGACACCGGCACGCATAAGGTCCGGCGCTTCTATGCGCTCGACGATTGCGGTACGCGCATCAACCCGATGATCATCGAGGGTCAGGTGCATGGCGGCTGCACCGAGGGTTACGCCATCGCGATGGGCCAGGAGATCGTCTATGACGAAATGGGCAACGTCAAAGGCGCCTCGCTGATGGACTTCTTCCTGCCGACAGCCGTGGAGACGCCGCGCTGGGAGACGGACTACACCGTCACCCCCTCGCCGCATCACCCCATCGGCGCCAAGGGCGTCGGCGAAAGCCCGAACGTCGGCTCGGTGCCGGCCTTCGCCAATGCGGTCAACGATGCGTTCAAGTTCCTGGGCTCGACGCATATAGCGATGCCGCACGACGCTTATCGCACCTGGGCGGTGGCGGAGAAACTGGGTCTGCACAAGTAATACCAACCGCCATTGGCGCTGACGGTCGTCATGACCGGGCTTGTCCCGGTCATCTACGCGGTGGAGCTTCAAGGCGGTTCAACCGCATAGCTGATGCGAAAGTGGCGCGGCGTGGATGGCTGGGACAAGCCCGGCCATGACGAGCCTATTGAATCGGCGCTTGGTATAAGGGCCGTTCCCGGGCGCGGCGTCAGTCGCGCCCGCCTCCTTCCAACTGCGCGCGCCCGATGACCGTGAACGAAATCCCACGCGAAGCCATTGCGACCAAACTGGCGGAGGCAGGCTATGTCGCCGACCGCGATCTCGCGACAGCTTTATGGATGATGGACTTTCTGCAACGCCCGCTGCTGATCGAGGGCGAGGCGGGCGTCGGCAAGACCGAGGTCGCCAAGGCGCTGGCGAGCGTGCACGGCGCCGAGCTGATCCGTATGCAATGCTATGAGGGGCTCGACGCCAGCTCGGCTTTGTACGAATGGAACTATCAGCGACAGTTGATCGCCATCAAGACCCGCGAGGGCGAGGCGGCGGAAGCGGTCGAGGCGCGCATCTTCTCGGAAGACTATCTCCTGGAACGGCCGTTGCTCGCCGCCATCCGACGCCCCAAGTCGCCCGTGTTGCTGATTGACGAGATCGACCGCGCCGACGAGGAATTCGAGGCGTTCCTGCTCGAATTGCTGTCCGATTATCAGGTAACGATCCCCGAATTCGGCACCATCAAGGCGACCGCGATTCCGCGCGTGGTGCTGACCTCCAATGGGACGCGCGAAATCTCCGACGCCTTGCGTCGGCGCTGCCTCTATCATTATCTCGACTTTCCCGACGTCGACCGCGAGGCGGCGATCCTGCGCCGCAAACTGCCGCAACTCGACGTCGGGCTGGCGTTGCAAATCGCCCGCCTGATCGCGCAACTGCGTAAGGAGGAACTACGCAAGACGCCTGGCGTCGCGGAGACGCTGGATTGGGCGGCGACGCTGGCGGGCCTCGGCGTCGCCGATCTCGCCGCCGAGCCGGAGATCGTGCACGCGACGTTGATCGCTTTGTTGAAGACGCACGAGGACAGGCTCCGTATCACGCCCGAGGTCGCGGCGCGGCTCGTCGGGCGGGCGGCGTGAGCGCGGCGGCCGAGATCGGCGATCCGGCGCGACTTCGGGTCGCGGGCTTCGCCGCGACCTTGCGCGGCGCGGGCTTTGCCGTCGGCCGCGCGGAAATGTTTGACGCGGCGCGGCTGTTGACCTCGCCGGCGGGAGCGCGGATCGATTCCCTGCGCGCGGCCTATCGGGCATTGTTCGCCGCCAATCGCGGCGAATTCACGCGCTTCGACGAATTGTTCGACGCGTTCTGGCGCGGGCGCGGCGCCAACCGGGCGCAGATTTCGGGCGGCGCGTCCGGTGCGGCGCGGCGGTTCGAAGCCGGCCCTGGCGGGTTCGGCTCCACGGGCCTGCCCGAGCGCATGGCGCTGGGCGCGGAGGGCGCTGGCGAGGGACAGGGGCGCGAGCGCGGCGCCTCGGCGCAGGAGGCGCTCTCAACCAAAGACTTCGCCAAGTTGACCGGCGAGGCGGAGCGCGCGCAGGCGCTCGATCTCGCCGAAAAGCTCGCCCGCGCGATGCGGGCGCGGCTGACGCGGCGCGAGAATGCGCGCGCACGGGGTCGGCGCCTCGATCTCAGGCGCACTCTGCGCGCCTCGATCGCGCGCGGCGGCGAGCCGATCGAGCGCAAATACCGCCAGCGCAAACCCAAGCCGTTGCGGCTGGTCGCGTTGCTCGACGCCTCCGGCTCGATGGAGCTTTACGTCTCCGTGTTCACCCGATTTCTTCATGCCGTGGGGCAGGCTTTCCGCGAGTCGGAAGCCTTTCTGTTTCACACCCGCCTCGCCCATGTCAGTTCGGCGCTGAAGGAGCGCCACCCGCAGCGCGCGCTCGACCGGCTGTCGCTGATGGCGGCGGGTGTGGGCGGCGGCACCAGGATCGGCGAGTGTCTGACCCAGTTCAACCGGCTGCACGCCAAGCGCGCGATCCATTCCCGCACCTGCGTGATGATTTTCTCTGACGGCTACGACACCGGCGAGCCGGAGAAACTCGAATCCGCGATGCGCGACTTGCGCCGCCGTTGCCGCCGCATCGTCTGGCTCGATCCGCTGACGGGGCGCGCGGGTTTCGAGCCGGTCGCGCGCGGGCTCACGATCGCTTTGCCTTTCGTCGATCTGTTCGCGCCGGCGCATGACCTGAAGAGTCTCGCCGCGCTCGAACCCTATCTCCAGAGGATCTGAGATGGGAATTCTGGAACGCGCCGCCGAACGGCAGGCCAAGGGCGAGGCGTTCGCGCTGGCGACCGTCGTGCGCACTGTCTCCGTCACCGCGGCCAAGGCGGGGGCCAAGGCCCTGATCGGCCCGGACGGCTCCATAGAGGAAGGCTGGATCGGCGGTGGCTGCGCGCGCGCGGCGGTGGTGAAGACCGCCAAGCAATGCCTCGCCGACGGGCGCTCGCGGCTGGTGTCGATCACGCCCAAGGAAGGGCTCGACGTGCTTGGCGTCGCGCCGGGCGAGGATCGCGACGGCGTGTTCTTCGCCAAAAACGCCTGCCCAAGCCAGGGCACGATGGATATATTCATCGAGCCGGTGCTGCCGACGCCCAAACTGCTGATCCTCGGCGGCTCGCCGGTCGCCGTCGCGCTGGCGCGGCTGGCGCCGGGGTTTGGATTCGAGACGGCTGTCGCCGCGCCCGCCGCCGAGCACGGGCGGTTCGCCCCGGATTTGCGGAAAATCGACGGCTTCGCCGCGACAACGCAGGAGGGCGTCTATGCCGTGGTCTGCACGCAAGGAGCCGGCGACCGGGCGGCGCTGAAAGCCGCCGTCGCGCTGCCGGCGCGCTATCTCGCCTTCGTCGGCTCGCGCCGCAAGGCGGCGACGTTGCGGGCCGAACTCGCCGCTGAGGGCGTCACCGAGGACGCGCTGGCGCGCATCAAGGCGCCGGCCGGGCTCGACATTTCCGCCATCACTTCGGACGAGATCGCATTGTCGATTCTGGCCGAGATGATTGCCGTGCGCCGCGCCCCCGAACGGCCCCCTCTTCCCTTCGACGGCGCTTCGCCATGACCGCGACCCACCCCTTCGCTTTCGCGCTGGCGCCGATCTGTCGCGCGGCGCGTTAGGCCAGCGCCGCTTTCTGCATCCGCACGAGATCGGCCACGCCGCCGCGCGCGAGCCCGAGCATGGCGAGCAGTTGGCCTTCCGAGAACGGCGCGCCCTCGGCCGAGCCCTGCACTTCGACCAGGCCGCCCGAGCCGGTGATGACGAAATTGGCGTCGGTCTCGGCGGTCGAATCCTCGGCGTAGTCGAGATCGAGCACCGTCTCGCCCTGATGCACGCCGCACGACACCGCCGCGACGTGATCTTTCAGCGGAATCTCTTTCAGGATCGAGCGGCCGGCCATCCACGCCAGACACTCGCGCAAAGCAATGTAGGCGCCGGTGATAGCGGCGGTGCGGGTGCCCCCGTCCGCCTGCAGCACGTCGCAGTCGATGGTGATCTGGCGTTCGCCGAGTTTTGGCAGATCGACCACGGCGCGCAGCGAGCGGCCGATCAGGCGCTGGATCTCCTGCGTGCGGCCGGACACCTTACCGGTCGAGGATTCGCGCCTCGTGCGGGTGGAGGTCGCGCGCGGCAGCATCGCGTATTCCGCGGTGACCCAGCCGCGTCCCTGTCCGCGCAGCCACGGCGGCGGCTTGTCCTCCAGCGAAGCGGCGCACAGCACATGCGTCTCGCCGAACCGGACCAGGCACGAGCCCTCGGCGTAGCGCGCGATGCCGCGCTCGAAACTCACCTTACGCATCTCGTCGGCGGCGCGTTTGGACGGACGCATGGGGCGAACCTTAAGCTTGGTGACAGTCGCGCCCCTCTAGCCCCGGCGGGGTCGCCTGTCTATCCGCCGCGCTTGAGCGAAATGCCCCGCCCGGCCTGCGGCGGTAAGGGCAGGTCGGCGTGCTCTCGCGCCATCGCCTCCAGCAAGGCTCGACTTTCCTCGCGCCAGCGCGCCGCGCGCGTCGCCTCGCCCTGATGCACGGAGAGATAAAGCTGTTCGGTGGCCGCTATGGCCGGGCCGTCGGGCGGCGAGCGCATCTCCATCCACAGCCGCGCCCGCTTGGCGTCGAATTCGAGCAACTGGCCGACCACGCGCAGCGGCGCGCCGAGCTTGGCCTCGTTGAGATAATGCAGCATGATCTGCAAGGTGAACAGCGTATAGCCCGTCGCCTGCCGTGTTTCGGCGTCGAGGCCGATGCGCTCCATCCAGCGGTCGCCGGCGCGGCTGAACACGAGCGCGTAGGCCGCGTCGTTCATGTGGCCATTGTAATCGACCCAATCGGGAGCGACTTCGAGATCCCACAGGACGAGGGGTTCGCTCAACGCCGCCTCACCAGCGATAAAAGCCGAAGCCGAACACCGGCCCGCCGTAATAGCGGCGCGGCCGGTAGAGCGGCGCCTCGTTGGGGCCGATCGCCTCGACGCGCACGAACCCGTCGAGGTCGCGCCACGAGGCGGCGCACCAGTCCTCGCCGCAATCGCTGACGTCGATCTGCGCATGGGCGGGAATGTGCTGCACCACGCGCGCGTGGCGGCTGGGCGCGGCGCGCATGGCCGTGTCGTCGGCGGTCATGGCGGGATGGGCGGCGGCGAGGCCGGCGGCGAGGCAGCAGGCGGAAGCAAGCAAAGCGCGAATCATGTTCCGAACGTCCCTCGAAATCTTCTCCCTCGGCTAGCCCGCAATCTGGACAAAGGCGTGGCCGTCAGCCTGGCGCAGGCGTGTCGGCCTATGTTCACACTTCACGGCCATAACCGTGGAGGGGTCGGCCTCGGCTTTCCCTTCGCATTGCGGCCCGGCGCGGATGTACCGCCGGGCCGCAGGCGTTTCCCTCGCCGCGTTTTCCGCGATTGCGACCGGACAACGCCGCTCAACCCGGTTGGTTTCGCCCGGGTTCCGCCAAAGGCGCCAAAAATGCGCGGCCCGGTGCGCGTCGCGGTTTTTGGCGCGCCCCAATTCGTGTTAACATGGGTTCGACATTGCGGCCTTGGCGAGGCCGAGGGAGAAAGCCATGAGCAGGTTCTACTACAGCGCCACGGATGCCTCGGCGCATTTCGGCCTGTGGACCGGCGACGGCACGGCGCTTGGCGCCAGGGAGCTCGTGCAGGGCCTGCAGGGCGCGAATGACCTCAATCCGTTCTACATGACGCAGCTCGGCCCCGGCGTCGTGTTTTCGGGCAAGGACTCCTCGGGAAACAACGGGCTCTGGATCACCGACGGCACGGCGGCGGGCTCGTCGGAACTGTTGTTGGCGACGCAGGGCGCCACCAACCTCTTTCCCTATTACCTCACGCGCGTGAATGGCTATGTCGTGTTCAACGGCGGCGACGCGAGCGGCAAGCACGGGCTGTGGACGACCGACGGCACGGCGCTCGGCACCAAGGAGCTCGTGCCGGGGACGCAGTACCTTTATGACTTGGCCCCCTACAATTTCTTCTCCATGGGGGCCAACTCGCTGTTTGCTGGGCTGGATGCGAGCGGCAACACGGGGCTTTGGGTCACCGACGGCACGCAGGCGGGCACCAGCGAAATCCTGGTCGGCTCCCAGGGCACGCACAACCTTCAGCCGGGCCAAGAGGTCAAGTTCGGCGCGAAGGTGCTGTTCAGCGGCGAGGATTCCGGCGGCGGCGGCGGGCTCGGCGTCTGGATCACCGACGGCACGAGCGCCGGCGCCCACTTGCTGGAGACCGCCGCGCAGGGCGCCAACTTCCTGTCGCCGTCGAACTTTTTCGTCAGAGGTTCGCAGGCGATATTCTCCGGCAAAGATTCCAGCGGCAACCGCGGAATGTGGGTGACCAACGGAACGGCCGCCGGCACAACCGAGATCATCGCCGGCACGCAAAGCACAAAGAACCTCAATCCTTACAATGCCTTCGTCGTCGGCGCGCTTTGGACTTTCGGGGGCACGGATTCCTCAGGCAATACAGGCCTGTGGGCGACGAACGGGACGATCCTGGGAAGCAGCGAAATCCTGGCCGGAACGCAGGGCGCCAATAACCTTGCCCCGTACGCCTTCACCGTCTTCGGCGGCAAGGAGCTGTTTGCCGGCATCGACAGCACGGGCAAGGCCGGTTTGTGGGTCACGGACGGCACCGCCGGCGGAACGCTCGAAATCGCACCCGGGGCGCAGGGCGCGTCCAGCCTCAACGCTAACAGTTTCACATTCCTGGCCGGACGTGAGTTTTTCGCTGGCATGGACTCGACCGGCAATCGCGGCCTATGGGTGACCGACGGAACCATCGCCGGCACGCATGAGGTGATCACCGGCCAACAGGGCGCGCAATCGCTGAACCCGTTTAACCTGACGCCCTTCGGCGCCAAACTGATGTTCGACGGCACGGATTCCAGCGGCAATATCGGTCTGTGGATCACGGATGGAACAACAACTATTGAGATCGCGCAGGGCACGCAGGGCGCCAACAGTCTGGCGCCCAACTACCTTCAGGTCGTCGGCACGAAGCTGTTGTTCTCCGGCACCGATTCCGCCGGCCGTTTCGCAGAGTGGTCGAGCGACGGGACCGTCGCCGGCACGGCCGAAATTTCCCCGTTCGGCCAATCCGGCACGCAGAACTTCATCCTCACGCACGTGACCAACGACTTCAACGCCGACAGCAATTCCGACATTCTGTTCCAGAACACGGCGGGCGCGTTCTCGACCTGGCAACTCAGCGGGCCGACGATCACCGGTGGCGGCTCGGTCGGCGCATTGGGGCCGGCGTGGACGACGGTCGCCACGGCGGATGTTGATGGCGACGGTTATGCCGATTTCGTGTTTCAGAACTCCACCACCGGCCAGATCGCGGTGTGGCAGATGTTTGGAACGTCAATCGCCTATGCCTATGGCCTCAGTGCGCCGGGCGGTTCCTACAAGCTGGTTGGAACGGGGGATTTCAACGGCGACGGAACCTGCGACTTCCTGTTCCGCGACGCGCTCGGCAACTACGCCACCTGGGACATGAAGGCGGGTCGGGTCGTCGGCGGCGGTGGCATCGGCAATCCCGGCGCGGGTTGGAGCTATGTCGGAGCGAGCGATTTCAACGGCGACGGCAATGCCGACATTCTGTTTGAGAACGCCAGCGGGGCCTACACGACCTGGCTCATCAACGACACATCCATCGTCGGCGGCGCTCCGCTCGGCTCGCCGGGCGCGGGTTGGGTGTTCAGGGGCTCGGCCGCCAATATCGCCGACGGCACCAGCAACACCGTGTTCCTCAACCAGAACACCGGCATGGTCGCGACCTGGAAGATCAAGAACGATCATGTGATCGGCGGCGGCAATGTCGGAACGCCGGGTTGGCAATGGTCAATCAAGGGCATGGGCGACTACAATGGCGACGGCTACAGCGACATTCTGTATTACAACAGCGCCACCGGCCAATATGCCGCGTGGGAATTGGGCGCCAACGCCACCAGCATCGTCGGCGCCGGCGGCATCGGGACGCCGGGCGCGGCCTGGAGCGTGCAGGGCGCAGCCCCCGCCGCGCGCCAAGAACTTCCCGGCATGGTGTTCTTCCAGAACGCGAGCGGGACGATTGCGGCGTGGAACGTGCAGGGAGGCGTCAATGCGGGAGGCCCGACGTTTGGCTCAGCCGGCGGGACTTACACGATGCTCGGCGTCGGCGATTTCAATGGCGATCTCCAGCCCGACATTCTGTTCCAGGACGCCGGCGGCGCCTATGCGACGTGGCAGACCAACGGCGCGACGATCACCGGCGGCGGGCCGATCGGCAATCCCGGCGGCGGGTTCGCCTTCCGGGGAACAGGCGATTTCAACGGCGACGGCGTCAGCGATCTGCTGTTTCAGGACGCCTCGGGCAATTACGCGGTGTGGGATCTGCACGGCGCGTCAATCATCGGCGGCGGCGCCATCGGCAACCCCGGCGCGGGCTATGCGTTCGCGGCCGTCGGCGATTTCAACGGCGACGGCACGAGCGACATTCTGTTCAAGAACGGCGGCGTCTATTCGGAATGGGAGATCGGCGCCAACGGCGTCATCGGCGGCGGCGCCATCGGCAATCCCGGCGGAACCTACAGCCTGGTTGGATCAGGCGATTTCAACGGCGACGGCAAGTCGGACCTGCTGTTCAGGGACGCCTCGGGCAATTACGCGACCTGGGACTTGAGCGGAACCGCCATCGTCGGCGGCGGTGCGATCGGCAATCCCGGCGCGGCCTGGGCGTTCAAGGGCGTCGCCGACATCTTCGGCAATCATCAGGATTCGATCCTGTTTCAGAACACGACGACCGGCGCCTACGCCACCTGGGACATGAACGACGGCGCGGTCCGCAGCGTCTCCACCCTCGGCTCGCCGGGCGCGGGATGGACGGAGAAAGCGTTCGTGTGATCTCATACAGCTTTCGTTGGATTGACAGGACTCCGCGGGCGGACTCAAGTTGATTGTTAGAAAGTCGTCGCGGTCCCAGCTTCCCACGGCCGGCGTCAGGCTGTTCCCGATCTGATCTTTTCGAAATAATCGTCGCCTCCGACCTGCCCGCCCTTGAAGGCGATTTCGAGCCCGTCGAACGCCTTGTCGTCACTATGGGCGAGGCAAAGGGGAGAGCCCGGCGTCGTCGGTAGCGGCAGGCGCGTCGTAAGCGCATAGACGCCGAGTTGGCGCAAGGCATGGCTCGACGTGTCGCCGCCGGCGATGACAGCCCGGCGCAAGCCCGCCCGTTCGATCAGCGCGCCCTGGA
>JANLPL010000047.1:0-7146 GCA_031367195.1 Bradyrhizobium sp. | reverse complement strand
GCCGATCGATGCCGCGGAAATTGTCCATGCGGTCCAGTTCATGGCAAAGCGAGAATCAGTCAATCGATACTATGCCCCCAAACCCAACCCGTCGCTCAAAAAAACGCGTCCCCCCTCGATTAAGTCCGACAGGCTGCTAGGCGAGCATCCCGCGCGCAGCGTCGTAAACCAGCTTCACGCCCAGGGCGAAGGTGACGGCCATGATGAGGGCATAAAATCTCTGCGCGGGAACGCGGCGCACGATCCAGACTCCTGCCAACGTCGCCGCAATCGCCAGCGGCAGCAGCGTCAGCGACGTGAGGAGATGGGCGCGCGTGAATTGGCCCAGCAGCAGATAGGGCGGAACCTTCATCAGATTGACGAATGCGAAAAACAGCACCGAAGTGCCCGCGAACACGGGGGTCGAGAGGCGCTGCGGCATCACATAGACGAGAAACGGCGGCCCGCCGGCATGGCTGACGAAGCTCGCAAAGCCTGCCAGCGCGCCCCAGAACAGCCCCGGCGCGATTTTCGCGCGCGAGGGAGCGGCGTCGGCGATGAGATGATCGCGCACGATCATCAGCGCCACAAAGCCGATCGAGACAAGGCCGACGGCCAGCCGCACCGCGTCCTCGCTCACATGCGCGGCCAGAAAGAAGGCGAGGACCACGCCGATCAGCGCGCCGGGCGAAAGGATCGCGAGATTACGCAAGTCCACCTCGCGGCGGAAGGCATAGACGCCGACCCAATCCTGCGCGATCATGAGCGGCAACGTGATCGCCGCCGCCTCGATCGGCGGGATCGACAGCGCCAGGATCGGCACCGCCAGCGTGCCCAGGCCGGAAAAACCCGACTTCGACAGCCCGAGCAGAATCACCGCCGGGGCCGCGGCAGCATAGAATCCCGGACCCATCGGAACAGCTATTTCCAATGCAGCGCCGAGATCAGCGCGAACAACCGGCGCGCCGTGCCCCTGTCGATCTCGACCTTTTCGGCAAGGCGCGCGGCGAGCAATTCGGCGCCCTCGTTGTGCAGCCCCGTGCGCTCGCGGTCGATCGCCTCGATCTCCCGCGGGCTCGCCGTGCGGATCGCGCTGTAGTAGGTCTCGCAGACCAGAAAATAGTCCTTCAGCAGCGGTCGGAACGGCGTCATCGAGACGGTGAATTCCGCCGCCGTCGCGCCGGCCTGCGTCCTGACCTCGAAATTCAGCTTCGCTTCGAGTTGCGCGACCTTGAGGCTGTAGGGTCCATCGTCCCGACCGGGAAGCGCGAAGGCGTTTTCCTCCACGAGGTCGAAGATCGCCACGGCGCGTTCGTGATCCTGATCGGTCGCCAGACGCGGCAAGGTCGCCTCGTCGAGCACGACCTCATAGAGGCGCGACTTCCGGGCTTCGCTCACGTCAGATCGCCGAGCCGCAGCGCGACCGAGCGGGCGTGCCCGGAAAGGCCCTCGGCTTCCCCGAGCGTGACTGCGGCGGGTCCGAGCGCCTTGAGCGCGGCCGCGTCGCAGGCGAGGATCGACGTGCGCTTGACGAAATCCTGCACGCCTAGCCCTGAGGAGAAACGCGCCGAGCGCGAGGTCGGCAGCACATGGTTGGAGCCGCCGACATAATCGCCAATCGCCTCCGGCGTATAGGGGCCGAGGAAGATCGCCCCCGCATTGTGGATTCTCTCCGACAGCGCCTCCGCCTCGTCGGCGATGATTTCGAGATGCTCCGGCGCCAGTCGGTCGACCAGCGCCACGGCGTCGGCGAGTTTGGCGACCTTGATGATGGCGCCATAGTCGCGCCAGCTGGCCGCGGCGATCCTTTCGCGCGGCAGCGTCGCCAATTGCTTGACGACCTCCTCGGCGACCAGGCGACCGAGGCGGGCGTCATCGGTGATGAGGATCGACTGCGCCGCCTCGTCATGCTCGGCCTGCGCCAAGAGATCGGCGGCGACATAGCGCGGATCGGCGCCCGCATCCGCCAGCACCACGACTTCCGAGGGGCCGGCGATCATGTCGATGCCGACGGTCCCGAACACGCGCCGCTTGGCCGCCGCGACATAGGCGTTGCCGGGGCCGACGATTTTCGCCACCGCCGCGATGGTCTGCGTGCCAAAGGCCAGCGCGGCGATCGCCTGCGCGCCGCCGACGCGATAGATCTCGTCGATGCCGGCGATCCGCGCCGCCGCCAGCACCAGCGGGTTGAGGCGACCTTGCCGAGCCGGGGCGACCATCGCCACGCGCTTGCAGCCCGCGACTTTCGCCGGCACGGCGTTCATCAGAACCGAGGAGGGATAGCTCGCCGCGCCGCCCGGCACATAGAGCCCGACCGCTTGAATCGCGCGCCAGCGCCAGCCGAGTTTTACGCCCAGCGCGTCGGTGAAGTACTCGTCCTTCGGGACTTGCCGGCGATGAAAGGCCAAGATGCGTTCATGCGCAAAGGCCAGCGCGTCGAGCGCCTCGCGCGGACAGGCGGCGACGGCGGCGTCAACCTCGTCGGCCGCGACGCGCAGGCTCACTTGGGCGAAATCGATCCGGTCGAAGCGCAGCGAATAATCGGCGAGCGCGGCATCGCCGCGCGCGCGCACGTCGGCGATGATTTTGCCCGCCGCCTCGTCGACATCGGCCGCCGTCTCGCGTTTGGCGGCGAGCAGGGCGACGAATTTCGGCTCGAAATCCGCCGCGCCCGCGTCAAGGAACATCGCCATCGACCACTCCGCCCAAGGCGCCCGTGTAAGACGCGGCGGCTAAAGGGGTCCGACGGCCTTGTCAAATATTTGGACGCCCGCTCACCCCACCTGCCGCTGAGCATAGCCCATGCGCGCATTGAGTTGCTCCATCAATTTGATCGCGGCCTGCGGGATGACGGTGCCCGGCGGGAAGATGGCATCGACGCCGGCCGCGCGCAGCGGGGCGAAATCCTGCTCGGGAATCACGCCGCCGACGACGATCATCGCCTCGCCCAGGCCCACCTCTTTCAGCGCCCGCTTCAAGGCCGGCGCCAGCGCGAGATGGCCGGCGGCGAGCGAGGACACGCCGACGATATGCGCTTGCGCCTTTTTCGCCAGCGCGGCGACCTCTTCCGGCGTGGCGAACAGCGGGCCGATCTCGACCTCGAAGCCTAAATCCGCAAAGGCCGAGGCGATGATCTTCTGGCCGCGGTCGTGGCCGTCCTGACCCATTTTGGCGACCAATATGCGCGGGCGGCGGCCTTCGTTTTCCGCAAACGCCCGCGTCATCTCAATCACCCGCGCATTGGCTTCCGCAGCGGGGCCGGAGGCGGCGAGATAGACGCCGGAGATCGATTGGGTCACCGCGACATGGCGGCCGAACACTTTCTCCAGGCTGAGCGAGATTTCGCCCACCGTCGCCTTGGCGCGGGCCGCCTCGATCGAGAGTTGCAACAGGTTCGCCCCGCCGCGCGCGCCCTCGGTCAGCGCGGCCAGCGCCGCCTGACAGGCTGCCTCGTCGCGCTCGGCGCGCAAGCGTTGCAGCTTCTCGATCTGCTGCGCCCGCACGCTGGCCGCGTCCACCTTCAGCACGTTGAGTTCGCGTTCCACCGTCGGCGGAAACAGATTGACGCCGATCACCGGCTGCTGGCCGGAATCGATGCGCGCCTGCGTGCGCGCCGCCGCCTCCTCGATGCGGCGCTTCGGCAGGCCCTGTTCGATCGCCTTCGCCATGCCGCCGAGCGCCTCGATCTCGTCGATATGGGTCCGCGCCCGCGCGGCGAGATCGGCCGTGAGCCGCTCGACATAATAGGAGCCCCCCCACGGGTCGATCACGCGGTTGACGCCGCTCTCCTCGATCAGGAACAGCTGGGTGTTGCGGGCGATGCGGGCGGAGAACGGGGTCGGCAGCGCGAGGGCTTCGTCGAGCGCGTTGGTGTGCAGCGATTGCGTATGGCCTTGGGTCGCCGCCATCGCCTCGATCTGGGTGCGCACGATATTGTTGAACGGGTCTTGCGCGGTCAGCGACCAGCCAGAAGTCTGGCTGTGGGTGCGAAGGGCAAGCGACTTCTCCGACTTCGGGTTGAAGCCCTTGACGAGGTTGGCCCAGAGCAGACGGGCGGCGCGGAGCTTGGCGACCTCCATGAAAAAATTCATGCCGATCGCCCAGAAGAAGGAAAGCCGCGGCGCGAAAAGGTCGATGCTCATGCCGGCAGCTATGCCGGCGCGGATATATTCGACGCCGTCGGCGAGCGTGTAGGCCAGCTCCAGATCCTGCGTCGCCCCGGCCTCCTGCATGTGATAGCCGGAAATCGAGATCGAGTTGAATTTCGGCATGTGTTTCGCCGTGAAAGCAAAAATGTCAGCGACGATCCGCATCGAGGCGCCCGGGGGATAGATGTAGGTGTTGCGGACCATGAACTCCTTCAGGATGTCGTTCTGGATGGTGCCCGACAAGGTAGCCATTGGCGCGCCCTGCTCTTCCGCCGCTACGATGAACAGCGCGAGGACGGGGAGCACGGCGCCGTTCATCGTCATCGACACGCTCATCGCGTCGAGCGGGATGCCAGAAAACAGGGTGCGCATGTCGTAGAGGGAATCGATCGCGACGCCCGCCATGCCGACGTCGCCGGCGACGCGCGGATGGTCGGAATCATAGCCGCGATGGGTGGCGAGATCGAACGCGACCGACAGCCCCTTCTGCCCACCGGCGAGATTGGCGCGATAGAAGGCGTTCGACTCCTCGGCGGTCGAGAAGCCCGCGTATTGCCGCACCGTCCACGGCTGGTTGACGTACATCGTGGGATAGGGGCCGCGCAGATAGGGCGGCAGGCCGGGGAAGGTGTCCAGATGCGTCAGGCCGTCGAGGTCGGCGCCCGTGTAGAGCGATTTGACGGATATGCCCTCGGGGGTGAGCCATTCGGCTTGGGCGGAGGGCTCGGGGGAATTGACGGGGGCGTAAGGGATTTTCGAGAAATCGGGGATGTGCATGGGGTTCTCGCTCGGAGGCTTGGGTAGCACCGATTGAGGGAGCGGGGAACACGGGAGTTCGGGGAGGTGGTCCGGACAGACCGGGCGCGGGGGATTTCAGGGGGTTGGGTGTGACTTCGTGTCCGGATCGCAAAGGCGGCGATTAGGATCCAACTTACGATCGGACGCAATCGGATTGGTTGAAGTTAGCGAGCATCATAATGTTTAAATTGGACTCCCATAACACTTATTTTTTCGTCAAAATGGCCACTTTTTAGCTAATTCATCAATTATGGGAATCAGGTATTCTTTCATCAACTTAATTGTATTATAGATTGCGGCCGTCATTCCCACGCCGTCTTTGATTTTCGCGAATGTTGCAATACTTCTCAACTTAGCTAGAGTTGTTAGAATATTGTATGAACGGCGTTTATCTAACGTTGTATTTTCACCATGTCGCGATGAGCCGGTTAAGGAAGTAGCTCGCAAGTCATCCTGGTTGAGGGCCACGGCCGGCGGCTGAAGGATTTTAAGAATGGTCTCTTGCGCCTCCGGCGTTAGGAATTCGGCTCCTTTCTCTTGGATCGCAGCGGCGACTTTCTGGACTTGTTTTTCAGGTGCCGGCGGCAGCGAGCCAGACTCGTTTATAGCTTTGTCGCGTGCGGCTACGTCCTCAAAATATCCACACAATTCCTCGTGTCGAGATCGGAGTTTTCGCGATTTGCGAATATAGCTATCTGGTAGCACCGCCTCAAAGTCCTCACCCAGAGCAAAAAGCTCCAAAGCGGAATCGTCCGCGAGCAAGATGTTTCCTCGGTCGTTAGTGTCAGGCAGGTCGGATAAGTAGCGGTCAAGGGCCAACACAAATTGAGTGTCCCTGAAGTTCCCAAATACTTGTTTCCGAATGTCATCCAAGAGGCGACTCGCAGAGTGCCTGCACGCATCACTCAGTTGTTGCAAATCTTTGGGTTTGCCGCGGCGAAAGCTGGTCGGAATTTGCTTCTTAATTCCGACATCGATCATTCCATATTGGTCAATCTTTAGATCGATGGGGCCAGGTTTATCTGCAAAGGCCGCAAGTCGTTGTTCGGCGGGGAGAGGCGGCGACGGGGGCGGAATTTCTGCCGCTACGGGTTCTGAAATTGCTGGGAAATGAACTTCAAAATCACCTCGCATTTGCTCTGCAAACCTGCCGATGAGGTTGCCCGAACGCAAGCTATTTATCTTTGGGGGCGGGGGCGGAGGCGGCGGAAATTCGTGCTCAAGGCGGGCAACCGCCTCGTCAAGCGCCTTCTCTTCTCGTGCTATATCGCTCTCTGGAAGTTGAGGCTTTAGCGACCGAAGTTGGTTTGTCAGCGCCTTGCGCGCGCGCTCGTAGATAGCACGTCGCGTCGAGGGCGGACTCGTCTTTGGCAGATTGGCGACCGCGCGCGCCAACAACTCATAGTAGTGGGCCATACGCCTAATCCGCCCCAGCCGTTTCCGGACCCGTTATGCGGGGTACTTGTCCCACCCCACCCACCTCCCCGCCACCCCCAGCGCCTCCCTTGCCGCCGCCTTGCCCGTTCCCGCCAGTCCCAGCGCGTCGAACCCCGGCTGCAACTCGGGCGGCGGCGTCAGCTCGCCCTCCCCCGTCAGCGCCCAGCGCCACGCCGCCGCGACACCGGGATCACGCGCCATCAGCGCCGCCAGCGACATCGCCAGCGCGGGGCGCGCGGCGGGTCCGAGCCTCGCTAGCCGGTAGGCGTTGTAGAACCGTTTTAGCGCGCGTGGTCGTGGCCCTATGAGACCGCTGGCGGCTTGCAGATGGCGCAGTTCCACCGCGTCGAGCGGCGTTGAGAGCGGCGGGCCGTCGATCTCGCCGAGCGGCGTGGCGGCGGGCGGGCTCAGCAGGCGCGCGGCGAGGCCCTCGCCGCCCAGGCCCTCGACGTCAAACACCGCCTCGAACAGGTTTTCCGCCACCGCACGCGCTTCCGCCCCGAAGCGGGAGATGTCCAACGCGGCGACCACGACGGCGCCGGGGCCGGCTAGGCGCACGGCGGTCTCCTGAAAACGCATGGCCTCGGCCAAAGGCAGCGCGTCGAGGTGCTCCAGCGTGATCACGAGGCGCGGCGGCGCGGCGGCGGCCGCCATCGCGCGGCCGAGTTCGGCCATGAACGCGCACGCGGCGCCGGAAGCGTCGGGCGCGGCGAAGGCGGGGCCGGGAGGGCGGGTGGTCGGCGCGCCGCCGCCGGCGCGTTTCAGCATCGCATCGGCGCGCTGC
>JANLPL010000006.1:0-8840 GCA_031367195.1 Bradyrhizobium sp. | reverse complement strand
GCGCGCTCGATCAGCAATCGGCCGTCGCCGAATGCGCTCGTGGCTTCCGCGCGGGCGGCCTCCAGCGCGGGCCGCAACGCCTCGGGCTCGCTCACGATGCGAAGGCCGCGTCCGCCGCCGCCCGCGCTCGCCTTCACCATTACGGGATAGCCGATCCGGCTGGCCTCCGAAGCGAAACGCTCAAAACTTTGGTCGTCGCCGTGGTAGCCGGGCGCACAAGGCACACCAGCCGCCTGCATCCTCGCCTTGGCGGCGCTCTTGTCGCCCATCGCGCGCATCGCTTGCGCCGTCGGACCGACGAAGACGAGGCCGGCTTCCCCTACAGCATCGGCGAACTCGGCGTTTTCGGCCAGAAAACCGTAGCCAGGATGGATCGCGCCGGCGCCCGTGACTTTGGCGGCTGCAAGGATCGCGGCGATCGAAAGGTAGGACTGGCCCGGCGCGGCGGGGCCGATGCGCGCCGCTGCATCGGCAAGGCGCACATGCGGCGCGGCGGAATCGGCGTCGCTGTAAACGGCGATCGCGCGCAACCCTTCCGCGCGCGCCGCCCTGATGACGCGGCAGGCGATTTCACCGCGATTGGCGACCAGCAGCGAGGAAAACCGCGCGCTCATGGCGCGCTCCTCGCCCAAATGGGCTTGCGTTTCTCGCTAAAGGCCGCGAGCCCTTCCTTGCCCTCCGGCCCGCGCACGGCCGCTGCGAAGCTTCTGGCGGCGGTGGCGATATAGACCTCCGGCGGCTCGGCCCGGCAGGCGCGAAACAGCCGTTTGGTCTCGGCGTTGGCGCCTGGCGCGCAGCGCTCGATCGATTTAAGCAGAGTTTCGAGCTGGTCTCGCCCGTCGTTCTCGCAAAACATATCCGCAAGTCCGACCGCCGCCGCCTCTCGGCCGTCAAGCCGCGCGCCGGTCAGCGCCAGTCGCCGCGCGACGCGCTCGCCAAGGCGGGCGACGAGATAGGGCGCGATTTGCGCCGGCGGCAGGCCGAGGCTGGTCTCGGTCAATGCGAAGCGCGCCCTGGGCGTCGCGATCACGATGTCGGCCGCGGCGGCGAGCCCCATGCCGCCGCCGACCGCCGCGCCATCGACCAGCGCGATCGTGACGAAGGGCAACGCCGCGAACCGCGCGAAGAACCGCCCGCCCGCCGCGTTGAGCGCCTCGACGGGATCGGTCGCGCCGGGCGCTTCCGAAAGCGCGACCGACAGCGCTTTGAGATCGGCGCCGGCGCAAAAGACGCCGGCCACGCCTTCGACGACCAGCGCGGCGAGGTCTTGCGGCGCCGCGTCGAGCGCCTGCTCGATCTCGGCGACCATATCGGCCGAAAGCGCGTTCTGGCGCGGCGCGTCCGCAAGCGTCAGGATAAGGCTGCGGCCGATTGTCCGCGTGCGGATGCGCGCCATGTCAGAACCTCGCCACGCCGAAAGCATTGGGACGCAACCGTCGCGCCGCGCCTTCCGCGCAGGTTTCCAGACAAAAGGCGAGCACCGCGCGACTGTCGCGCGGGTCGATCAGGCCGTCGTCCCACAGCCGCGCGGTGGCGTAGAGCGCGGTCGATTGTCGGTCGTAGCCCGCCACGATCTTCGCCCCCTGCGCCTTCGTCTTTTCCTCATCGAACGCAACGCCTCGTGCGCGCGCGGCCTCCTCGGCGACGATCGCCATGACCTTGGCCGCCTGCTCGCCGCCCATCACGGCCACGCGCGCGTTCGGCCATGAGAACAGAAAGCGCGGATCGAACGCGCGCCCGCACATGCCATAGTGGCCGGCGCCGAACGAGCCGCCGATCTGCAAGGTGAGTTTCGGCACATCGGCGTTGGTGACGGCCTGGATCATCTTCGAGCCGTGTTTGACGATGCCGGAAGTCTCCGCCGCCACGCCGACGAGATAGCCGGTGGTGTTTTGCAGGAACACGAGCGGCAGACCGGCCTGACAGCAGAGCTGGATGAATTGAGCCGCCTTGGTCGCGCCGGCGGAATCGATCGGGCCATTGTTGCCGAGGAGACCGACTGTGCGGCCTTCGACGGCGGCGTGGCCGCACACCGTCTCCGCGCCATGCCCAAGTTTGAAGTCGAGAAACTCGGACCCATCAACCAGCCGCGCGATCACTTCCCGCACGTCGTAGGGCTTGCGGTAGTCGACGGGAACGATCCCCAGCAACTCCTCCGGATCGTAGAGTGGCGCGGGCGCCTTCACGCGCGCGGCCTGCGCGGCCCAACCGATGCGCGCGAGAATTTCGCGCCCGATCCGCAGCGCGTCGGAATCGTCCTCGGCGAGATAATCGCCCAGGCCCGTCGTGGCGCAATGCAGCTCCGCTCCGCCGAGCGCCTCATCGCCGGCGATCTCGCCCGTTGCCGCCTTCAATAGCGGCGGCCCGGCGAGGAACACTTTCGAGCGGCCGCGCACCATCACGACATAATCGGCAAGGCCGGTCTGATAGGCGCCGCCCGCGGTCGAGGAGCCGTGCACGATCGAGATCACCGGAATTCCCGCCGCCGACAGCCGCGCCAGATTGGCGAAGGTCGCGCCGCCGCGCACGAACATTTCGGCCTGCAACAACAGATTGGCGCCGGCGCTCTCGACGAGTTGCACGTAGGGCAGTTTTTCCCGCAGCGCGATTTCCTGCGCGCGGATCGCCTTTTCCACGCCCATGGGATGCGCGGCGCCGCCCTTGATCCCGGAATCGTTGGCGGACACCAGGCAGCGCGCGCCGCTGACAAAGCCGATCCCGGCGACGATTCCGCCGCCATAGACATTCTCGACGCCGTCGTCCTCATGCAGCCCCAGACCGCACAGGCTGGAAATCTCCAGAAACGCCGAATCGCGGTCGAGCAGCAGATTGAGCCGTTCACGCGGCGGCAACTGCCCGCGCGCGCGAAATCTTTCATCGACCCGGGCGGAGGCGGCGCGCACCTTGCCTTCAAGGCCGCGAAACTGCGCGATCAGATGGAGATGAGCCTCGCGATTGGCGCGAAATGCCTCGCTCTCGACGATGACGTTGGACGCGATCGCCGGCATCCCGCCTCTACCTCCCCGCCGTCCACGCATCGCCGCGACGCGTGGTTCATATTTGAACTTTCGGCGAGTATCGGGAGATTGCGACGGATGTCAAAAGCCGCGTCCGTCAGCCCTGCGACGCCAGTTGTTCCAGCAGGTCGCGCACCAGGCCTTGCAGCAGCTCCAGCTTGTAGCGCGATTGCGGCAGCGGATTCGCGCCTTCAATCGAAGCCGCCGCCGCCGCTGCGAACGTCGCCGCCCCCGCCGGTTTGCCGAGCGCAGCCGCTTCGGCGGCTTTCAGGCGCAGCGGAACCGGCGCGACGCCGCCGGCGACGAGCCTGAGCCTAGCAAATGCTCCCGCCTCGAAATTCGCGCAGGCGACGAGTTCAACCAGCGGCCATTCCGCATGCGCGCGACCGATCGCGCGTTTGTACATGGCGCGCTCGCCTGATGTCGGCGGCGGCAGCACGACGGCGGTGATGAGTTCGCCCGGCTCCAGCGCCGTTTCGGCTGATCTCGCGCGGCCGTCGCCCAAGGCCTGATCGACGGCGACGCCGCGACGCTGGTCCGTGTCAAGCCGCGCCTCATAGGCGAGGAGCGCGGCGGCGAGCGTGGAAGGGTGCGGCGCGACGCAAGGCGCGCTGTCGAACGCGACCGCGTAGAGCGCGTTGCCCTCCCGAGCGGGGCAGACATCGCCGCCCTTCTTCAGGCAGGCGATGTCGGGATTGCGGAAATACCAACAGCGATTGCGCTGCGCGATATTGCCGCCCAGCGTCGCCATGCGCCGGATCTGCGGAGTCGCGAGCCCGTCGGCCGCCGCCGCGAGCCCGGGATAGCCGGCGCGGATCGCGGGATCGGCGGCCAGGGCGGCGATGGTCGTCAGCGCGCCCAGGCGCAACCCGCCGTCCGGCTCGACCACGACGCCCGCCGGCGCCGCGACGTCGAGGATCGCCCCGCGCGAGACGCCGCTGCGGCGCCGCTCGGAAAGGTCGGTTCCCGCGGCCCGGTATTCCGGCCGGGTTGAATTATCGGCCATCGACATGGGCGGCTCCTTTCAGAAGCGTCAGCAGACGGTCGGGACGGATCGGGATTTCCCGCGGACGAACGCCGATGGCGTTGCGGATCGCGTTGGCGAGCGCCGCCGGCGTCGGCACGGAGGCGACCTCGCCAATGCCGACCGAGCCGCCCGGCACGTGATCGAATCCGCTCTCCTCGAAATACACTTCGATGGGCGGCGCATCCGCGATGCCGGGCGTGCGGTAATCGTCGAGATTGGCGCTCAGCACATGGCCCGTGCGGGCATCGATCTCGCGACCCTCATAGAGCGCGTGGCCGAGGCTCTGATAGAACGCGCCCGCCGCCTGATTGCGCGCGAGCGCCGGCGCGGCGAGCTTGCCGACCGAAATTCCGGACCAGGCGCGCAGCACGCGAACCCGCGCGAGCCAGGTGTCGACCTCGACCTCCACCACCTGCACGGAACTGGGGGCGCCGGCGCCGACCGCCAGCTTTTGCTGAAAGCGCAGCATCCAGCCGAACAGGCGCCCGACGATGCCGGCCTCATGCAACAGCGAAGCATTGCCGTAGATGTTGCGCTTGTCGTCGGCGGGACGGCCGGCGGTGACGGTCAGGTCGGGCGAGCCGGCGAGCGCGGCCCGCCAGGGCGCGTTGGCGCCCGGCGCCGGCGCGCTTTGGATGCGCGCTTTCAGCTTGCCCGACGCCTCCAGCAGCGCCGGCACGATCGAGGCCGTCACGCGGCTGCCGCCGGAGCCGGGGCCGAGTGGCAGCCGGGAATCGCCAAGTCGTACCTCGATCTCGCTCGGATCGAGGCCGAATTCCCGCGCCAGCGTGTCGGCGATGACCGTGCGCGTGCCGGTGCCGATGTCCTGCACGGCGAGGCTCGCCACCAGTCTGCCGTCCTTGACCGCGAGTTCGGCTTTTGTGTTGGTCTGCGAAAGATAGAGCCAGTAGCCGCCGGCGACGCCGACGCCTCGCCGATAGCGTCCCTCGCCGGAAGGAGCCTTGCGCGACTTCCAGACATCGAGCCCCATCGCCCAATCGTACAGGCGCGCGCGGGCGGGATTGGCGTCCCAGCGCTTACGCAGCGCGAGCGGGTCGATGTCGAGGCGTAGCGCCGCCTCGTCGATCGCTTGTTCGAGCGCAAACGCCATCGGCGGGCCGCCGGGGCCGCGAAACGGCGCGCCGGGCGGCAGGTCGCTGATGACGTCGTAGTCGAGCAGTTCCTTTGCCTGCGCGGTGTAGATCAGCCGCGCGAGGCCGGCGACGGTGTTGTTGGCGGCCACGCCCGCGTCGGAATAGGCGGTCAGCGATAGCGCGTTCAGGGCCCCGTCGCGCGACGCCAGCAGCGCGATCTTCAGTTCGACGGCCGGCCGATAGCCGGCCGCCGAAAGCTCCTCGTGACGGCTGAAGGCGACGCGCACGGGCGCGCGGGCGATTTTGGCGAGTTCGATCGCCGCGATCGTCTCGAACCGCATCGCGCCCTTCGAGCCGAATCCGCCGCCGACGTGCTGCGCCAGCACGCGCACGCGGGCGGGGGCAAGCTTGAAGTGCTTGGCGATCTCCGCCGCGAGCGCCGACACGGCTTGCGTCGAGACTTCGACGATCAGATCCTCGCCGTCGAAATGCGCGACGGCGACGTGGGGCTCAAGCGAATTGTGCTGCTGCGCGCTGGTGCGGAACACGCCTTCGATCAACAAGGGATCGCCCGCGGCGCGCGCCGCGTCGATGGCCTTGCGCGCCGCTTTGCGCCGGAACGAGAACGCGGACACGGGTCCACGCAGATTGCCGCTCCATGAGGCGGGCGAGTTGCCGCCCTCGCCGGCGTTGTACTTCAAACCCTTGCCCCTAGGGAAAATGACCGCTGCGCCGGGAGCCAGCGCCGCCTCGGAGCCGATCACGGCGGCGAGCTTTTCGTATTGCACTGTTATCGCCGCGAGCGCGCGCAACGCCGTCTCGCGGTCCACGGCCGCGACCGCCGCAATGGGATCGCCGACGAAGGTGACGGTCCGGCTGGCGTCTAACAGCGATACGGCGGCCTTGACGCCGGGCATCCTCTGCACCGCCGACAGATCGAGCGCCGCGACACGCGCATGTGCGTGCGGCGAGCGCAGAATCAGCCCCTCAAGCTGACCCTCGTGACGGATGTCGTGCGTATAGACGGCAGCGCCCGTCACTTTTTCGCGCGCGTCGAGGCGTGGGGCTTCGTTGCCTGCGTGATCGTAGGCGCCGGCGCAAGCGCCGGCGACCGCGCGATAAATGTTGTCGTAGGCCCCGCAGCGGCAGAGGTGGCCCGAAAAAGCGGCGCCGATCTCCTCGCGCGAGGGCGCAACCGCGCCGCGCGTCGCGCGCCACTCGTCGTAGAACGCCTTCGCTTCCACGATGAAGCCGGGGGTGCAGAAGCCGCATTGCAGCGCGTCTTGCGCCATGAAGGCGCGTTGCACGGGGTGAAGCTCGCGCTCGCCGATCCCCTCGACGGTCGTGATCGACTTGCCCGCAGCCGCCTTCGCGGGCATCAGACAGCTCACCACCGCCGCGCCGTCGATCAACACCGTGCAGGCGCCGCAGACGCCCGCGCCGCAGACCAGCTTTGTCCCGGTCAAGCCGAGACGGTCGCGCAACACATCGACGAGCAGCGACTCATCGTCGTCCGGCAGGTCGACCGTGCGTCCGTTGACTACTGCCGTCGCCATGTCGATCCTCGCTCAGGTGTATCGCAATCGAGAATTATTACATCGAGTGCAAATTTTCAAGCCGTGCAATTCATGTTATGCGCGGCGCATGTCAAACATGCCGGACAAACCGGAGGGATTGCGCGAGAGAAAACGTCGCGAAACCCGCCAGCGCCTGGCCGAAACCGGTCTGCGGCTGTTTCTGGAGCAGGGTTACGAGCAGACGACGCTCGACGCGATCGCCGAGGCGGCCGGCGTCTCGCGGCGCACGGTGTTCCACTATTTCGATCAGAAGGAAGACATCCTGCTGGCGTGGCAAAGCGGGCTCGGCGAAGCGATCCGATCCGCGATCCTGCGCGAGCGCCCCGACCGACCTCCGCTCCAGATCGTGCTTGCCGCGCTGCTGCAACTCGCGGGGCAATATCAGGCCGAGGACCATATCCGCATCGAACGGCTGCTCGCCTCAACCGAGCGGCTCGGCGCCAGCAAGCTGGCCAAATACGCGCAGCAGGAACAGGCCGTCTTCGAGGCGCTCTGCGTCCTGTGGCCGGCGCCGGAACGCCGCGAGCGGCTGCGTCTTGTCGCGATGATCGCGGTGGGCGCGCTAAGGGTGGCCTTCGAGCGCTGGGCCGAGCGCAACGGCGCTCAACCGCTGACCGATCATTTGCGCCGGGCGTTCGCCGAACTGAAAGCAGAGATCGAAACCGCGCGGTGAAGCGCTAAGCGTCTCAGCCGGCGAAGCGGGATTCCGGAACGCCGCGCACGCCGAGATCGTAGATGGCGAACAAACTGCCGCGCAGCGGCCCGTCGCCGGGAAAGCGCGGCAAGGGCGGCTTGGCCATCGATGTCACGAACAACACGTCGAGGTTGGGACCGCCAAACATCATGCTGGTCACCTTTTTCACCGGCATTTCAATGACGCGGTCGACCTTGCCGTCGGGCGTGTAGCGCACCAGCCGGCCATCATAAACAAGCGCGCTCCAGACACCGCCTTCCGCGTCCACCGTCGCGCCATCCGCCGCGCCGCCGCGCGAGCGATCGACCTTGCAAAAGGTGCGCTTGTTGGAGCGGAAGGCGGTCAGGAATTCGTCGGAGACGTCGCAGACATGCACGCGAGCGCCGCGCGTGATCAGAAGGTCGCTGATCGCGCGTCCGATTCCCGACGCGCCGGCGGTGACGATGACCCTGAGGCCGCGTGGCAAAGCGAACACGTCCTCGGTCATGTCAGGCCCCAATCATCAGTTCCGCCATTCGCGTAGCGTCATCACGGCGGCGAGGACGACGAGTCCGAACATAGTGGTGCGGGTTGCATAGGGCAGCGTCGTTCCGGCGAGCAACGTCTGCAGCGCCGTCAGCAGCAGGACGCCGCCCAACATGCCGAGATAATGGCCGCGGCCGCCGGTGATGAGCGCCCCGCCGATCACCACGACGGCGATCGAGGGCAACAGATATTCATCGCCCATGCCGAGGCTCGCCTGACCAGAGAAGCCCGTCAGCAGCGCGCCGACGATGGCCGAGCAAATACCGGAGAGCATATAAGCGCCGATCAGCGTCGCGCCGACCGGGACGCCTGAAAGGGCCGCCACTAGCGTAGATGCGCCGGCCGAACGGCGTCTTGCCCAGCAGCAGCACGGCCAGCACGACGAACAGCGCCATAAAGCCGACGACCGGCGTCACCGGCCATTCGTCGCCAGTCATAAAACGCCGCAACAGCGGCGAGGAGAAGCCGTCCGGCGTCCCGTTCGAGTAAAGCAGCGCGACGCCCTGAAGGACGCTATTGACGGCGAGCGTCATCACGATGGGCGAGACGCCGAGCAGGACGATGCCCAGACCATTGACGAATCCGATCCCTGCGCCTGCCACCAGCGCCAGCGGCAGCGGCAGCGCATAAAGCAGCGCCGCGTCCGATCCTTTCACCATGCCGGCGAGCAGGATGCCGGTGAGGCCGATCGTCCACGGCACGGACAGGTCGAGGCCGCCGGTCAGGATCACGACGCCCTGGCCCCGCGCGAGCATGGCGAGGAATGGTAACTCCCAAGCCAGGGTGAGTCCGCAAAGTCACAGTCGGACGGAAATGGGTTGAGGGGGACGATTGGGGGCGACGTTGCGGTCGTTTTCTGACTCAAGGGGGGAATGCTTGCTTCCGAAGTCGAACAGCTGATTGCGT
>JANLPL010000039.1:0-2621 GCA_031367195.1 Bradyrhizobium sp. | reverse complement strand
ACGACCGGGCGACCGACAGACCTTCAAAAGCTTCTATCGGAGCCCGTCCACGGCAGGCGGGCCATAGAACGCCGCGTACGCCCCAATTCACCAATAACGCGGCCAAAATGATACTCAGTCCGACAGGCTGCTAGGCTCCGGACTCAATTACGTCCAGCAGATGACGATGGCCGCCAAGATGACGATGGCTCGGAAGTTCCTGCCGAATTTGTCATAATGTGTTGCAACCCGGCGCCAATCCTTGATCCGGCAAAACGCCCGTTCGATCACGTTGCGGTCCGTGTAGCGACTTATGTCGAACTCAGGAACGTTCTTACGCGTGGGGGTTGGGCCGGATCACCGGCGTGGCGCCGCGCTTGGACAGAAAGTCGCGGAATTGGTCGCCGTCACAGGCGGTATCGGGCAGCAGGAAAGCGGGAGCCGGCAACGGCTCGAACACCGCCTTGGCGGGCCGGATGTCGCCCCGTTGCCCTGTCGTCAGGTCAAACCCGATCATGCGCCCACGGGCGTCCACAACGGCATGCACCTTGGTCGTGCGCACGCCGCGGCTGCGGCCGATGTCCTGCGTCGCCTCCCCGCTTTCGCCGCCGGCAGCACAGCGGTGCGCCTTGCTGCGCGTGCTGTCGATGCACTGGACCATGGCCGCGTCGAGCTGGATTAGACGCACCCATATCGATTGCCAAATGCCGTCCCGCGACAACTGGTTGAACCGGTTGTAGATGGTCGTGTGCGGTCCCAAAACCTCGGGCCAATCCCGCCATCGGCAGCCGCTCCTCAGAACATGGACGATACCGCTGATGACTTTGCAGTTGCCGCCCGGCTTCACGCCGCGCCGATGCATCGGGATCGCCGGCTCGATCACGGCCCAGGATCCTTCGCTCAGCCAAAACCCGTTCGCCATCAGGCCTGCTCCCTTCAACCGGGGCGCTTGAATCTGATCACTCCGAGCCGGGGCAAGCGCAAATTGAGCTCGGAGCCTAACCCGTTCATCGACTCATCGACTAAATCGATGCCTCGCCCGGACTATTTGGAGGCCTCGCCCGGAATCGAACCGGGGTGCAAGGATTTGCAGTCCTCTGCGTAGCCACTCCGCCACGAGGCCCTCGCCGGCGGCGTCGCCAGCGGGCGGCCTATAGCGCGAGTACTCCGCAAAGAGCAAGCCGGCCTCACTGGCGGGAGCGGAGAAACTTCGTTAGGGAGGCGCGTTCCTCTCCCCTCGCCCCACCCTGAGCCATGACCGAGCCCGATCCCGTTCCCGCCACGCCCAGCGACCGCCGCTCGGTCGTGCTCGTGGGCATGATGGGCGCCGGCAAGACCTCGGTGGGCAAGCGCCTCGCCGCCCGCCTGGGCCTGCCTTTCGTCGACGCCGACGATGAGATCGAAGCCGGCGCGCGCATGACCATCCCCGAGATTTTCGAGAAATTCGGCGAGCCCTATTTTCGCGACGGCGAACGGCGCGTGATCGCCCGCGTGCTGGCGGCCGGCCCCTGCGTGCTCTCCACCGGCGGGGGCGCCTATATGAACGCCTCGACCCGCGAGACCATCGCCCGAACCGGCGTCTCGATCTGGCTCAAGCCCGATTTCGACGTGCTGCTGCGCCGCGTCAGAAAACGCTCCAACCGGCCGTTGTTGCAGACCCCCGATCCCGAGGGCACGCTGCGACGCTTGCTCGAAGAGCGCAGCCCGACCTATGCGCTGGCCGACATCACCATCGGATCGCAGGACGGACCGCACGAAGTGGTGGTGGAGCGGATCGTCGCCGCGCTGGAGCAGCATGTCCCGATACCGCCGAACCGGAAGGTGCGCGTCGATCTCGGCCAGCGCGCCTATGACATCGAGATCGGCGAGGGGCTGATCGAAAACGCCGGCCCGCGCATCGCGGCGATGTTTCCAAGGGCGCGCGCGGCCATCGTCACCGACGAGAACGTCGCCGCGCATTGGCTGGAGCCTTTGCGCGCCAGCCTCGCCTCGGCGGGGATCGAGTCTGCCGCGATTGTCTGCCCGCCCGGCGAGACCACCAAGAGCTACGCCCATTTCGCCCGCGTCTGCGATGCGCTGATCGGCGCCCGGATCGAGCGGCGCGACATCGTGATCGCGCTCGGCGGCGGCGTGATCGGCGACCTCGCCGGCTTTGCGGCGGCGACCCTGCGGCGCGGCGTCGACTACGTGCAGATCCCGACCAGCCTGCTGGCGCAGGTCGATTCCAGCGTCGGCGGCAAGACCGCGATCAACTCCCCGCTCGGCAAGAACCTGATCGGCGCCTTCCACCAGCCCCGCCTCGTGCTCGCCGACGCCGGCGCGCTGCGCACGCTGCCGACACGAGAATTCCGCGCCGGTTATGCGGAAGTGGCGAAATACGGCCTGATCGACGACCGCGACTTCTTCGAATGGCTGGAGGCGAACTGGCGCGAAATATTCTCCGGCGGCCCCGCGCGCGCCCAAGCGATCGCGGTCAGTTGCGCCGCCAAGGCCCGTGTGGTGGCGTCCGACGAGACCGAACAGGGCGCACGCGCGCTGCTCAACCTCGGCCACACCTTCGGCCACGCCCTGGAGGCGCTGGCGCATTACGATCCCGCTATTCTCGTGCATGGCGAGGGCGTCGCGGTCGGCATGGCCTGCGC
>JANLPL010000032.1:0-3636 GCA_031367195.1 Bradyrhizobium sp. | reverse complement strand
CGCCCGGCTGCGCTCCTTCGCCTATAATCTGATCAGGGCGCGGGGCTGCGACAACATCCGCAACGCCCGCTGGCGCGCGGCTCTCGACTTCAATCTCCTCCTCAAAATCCTCGGCTCCAATTGAGAACTAAACAGCCCTGGTTAGAGATCAACAAGCACGACAAACGCTTTGTAAGCTCAGTTTCCGTGGTAGGTGGCATCGACATAGGCGTAAATCTCGCAACTTTAGGGTGGGAAGAATTCGAACATCTGGTAAGAGAAATATTTGAGAAGGAATTTTCGCAAAACGGAGGCGAGGTGCGGGTTACCCAAGCCAGCAGGGATGGCGGCGTTGACGCAATCGCATTCGATCCAGACCCAATACGAGGCGGAAAGATCGTTATCCAAGCAAAACGTTATAGCAATACTGTTGATGTAAGCGCGGTCCGGGACTTGTACGGAACTGTGTTGAATGAAGGCGCCACGAAGGGTATTCTTGTAACCACATCGTCTTTTGGCGCGGATTCGCACAATTTCGCAAAAGATAAGCCATTGACGTTAATTGATGGAAGCAATCTACTGTTTTTAATGGAAAAACACGGACATTACGCGCGAATTGATTTAGTTGAGGCAAAGAAACTCGGCGTGGGCCTTAAAAGATAGCATCGATTCAGACGACTTCAAAAGACAAACCCTGCTCAGCGGGCAAACTCGGGCAGATTGCCCCCGTTCCCCCGTTCTCCCTTTACCCCTTGCCCCGACGCATCCCCTCCGCTAACCCCCCGGCATGGCCCGCGCTGCTCCGCCCCCTCCTCCGCCCCCGACGGAGCCGATCAACGTCAATCTGCGCGATGCGCTGGAGGAGCGTTATCTCGCCTATGCGCTGTCCACCATCAAGGGACGGGCGCTACCGGACGCGCGCGACGGGCTGAAGCCGGTGCATCGGCGCATTCTGTACGGGATGCATGTGCTGAAGCTCGATCCGGGCACGGCGTTCAAAAAATGCGCGAAGATCGTCGGCGACGTGATGGGCTCGTTCCATCCGCACGGCGATCAGGCGATCTACGAGGCGCTGGTGCGGCTGGCGCAGGATTTCGCCTCGCGCTATCCCCTCGTCGAGGGCCAGGGCAATTTCGGCAATATCGACGGCGATAACGCCGCCGCCTATCGCTACACCGAGGCGCGCCTGACCGACTTCGCCCGCCTCCTGCTGGAGGGGATCGACGAGGACGCGATCGACTGGCGCGACAATTATTCCGGCGACACGCTGGAGCCGGTCGTGCTGCCGGCGGCCGTGCCCAACCTGCTGGCGAATGGCGCGCAGGGCATCGCGGTCGGCATGGCGACAAGCGTCCCGCCGCATAATGTCGCGGAACTGCTCGACGCCGCGCTCTATCTGATCGTCCACCCCGAGGCGAGCGTCGACGCGCTGCTCCATTTCGTGCCGGGCCCGGATTTTCCCACCGGCGGCGTGGTGGTGGACGAACGGCCTGTCATCGCCGAAGTTTATCGCACCGGGCGCGGGGGGTTTCGCGTGCGCGCGCGCTGGGAGAAAGAGGAACTCGGGCGCGGCGGCTGGGTCGCCATCGTCACCGAAATTCCCTATGGCGTGCAGAAATCGAGGCTGATCGAGGCGCTGGCCGAACTCGTCAACCAGAAGAAGGCGCCGCTGCTGGCCGACGTGCGCGACGAATCCACCGAGGACGTCCGCATCGTGCTGGAGCCGCGCACCCGCGCGGTCGCGCCGGAAGTGCTGATGGAGCAGCTGTTCAAGCTCAGCGAGCTGGAAACGCGCATCTCTGTCAATATGAACGTGCTGGTCGATGGCATCACGCCGCGCGTGATCAGCCTCGTGGAAGGCTTGCAGCAATGGCTCGACCATCGCCGCGACGTGTTGCTGCGCCGCTCGCGCCACCGGCTCGCCGCGATCGAGCGCCGGCTCGAACTGCTCGCCGGCATGATGATCGTTTACCTCAATCTCGACGAGGTGATCCGCATCGTGCGCGAGGAGGACGAGCCGAAGCCGGCTTTGATCGCCCGCTTCGCGCTCAACGACACTCAGGCCAACTATATCCTCGACACGCGGTTGCGCTCGCTGCGCCGGTTGGAGGAAATGCAGCTTCGCAAGGAAGAGACCGAGCTGGCCGAGGAGAAGGGGCAGATCGAGGCGCTGCTCGGCTCCGAAGTCAAACAATGGAAGGTGATCGCGCATGAAATCCGCGACGCCAAGAAAAAATACGGGCCCGAGAGCAAGATCGGCAAGCGCCGCACGAGCTTCGAGGCGCCGCCCGATGTCGTGATGGATCTCGCCGAGACGCTGATCGAGCGCGAGCCGATCACCGTGCTGTTGTCGCGAAAAGGTTGGATTCGCGCGATGAAAGGCCATGTCGCCGATGTCTCGGGGGCGACCTTCAAGGGCGACGACAGCTTGCAAAGCTCGTTCTTCGCCGAGACGACCTCGAAACTGCTGGTGCTGGCGAGCGACGGCAAGGCGTTCACGCTCGACGCCTCGAAACTGCCGGGCGGGCGCTCGCTCGGCGAGCCGCTGCGGCTGATGGCCGACATCGAGGAGACGGCTTCCATTGTCGCGATCTGGCCCTATGTCGCCGGGGCAAAGACCCTGATCGCGGCCAACGACGGGCGCGGCTTCGTCTCCGCCCAGGACGATCTGATCTCCTCCACCCGCAAGGGCCGCGCGGTGCTCGGCGTCGAGGCGCCGGCGGTCGCCTGCCTCGCCGTCCCCGCCCAGGGCGATCATGTCGCCGTGATCGGCGAGAACCGCAAATTGCTGGCCTTCCCGATCGGGCAGATCCCGGAAATGGCCAGGGGCAAGGGGGTGAGGCTGCAACGCTACAAGGACGGCGGCCTGTCGGATGCGCGCGTGTTCGCGCTGAAGGACGGCATGAGCTGGCGCGATTCCGCCGGCCGCAGCTTCAATGTCGCGATGCCGGAGTTGAAAGAATATATCGGCAACCGCGCCGAGGCGGGCCGCCTGCCGCCGAAGGGGTTCCCGAAAAACAACAAGTTCGAGGGATGACGGGGCGGCGTCGCGGTCTATCTGACAAACACAATCGGCTGACCGCTTACCGCCCCCCGCGCGCCACGCGCTGGATTTCCGTACGCACCAGCCGCTCGACCATCGCCGGCAGGTTCTCGTCGAGCCAGGTCTTGATCATCGGCCGCAGCATCTCGCGCGCCATTTGCCCGGCCATTTCCAGCCCATGCGCCGTCATGCTTTCCGTCAGCGAAAGGAAGGCGGCGGAGACCGCGCTTTCGGCCTCGTCCGACAACAGCGGCGCCTCTTCGGCCGGCGGCGGGGCCGCGACAGCCGGGACATCCTTGCGCGACCACGCAACCGTCGGGCTCGCGGACAACGGCGCGGCCTCCTCGCGCTGCGACGGCGCGCGCAAAAGGACAGGCTCGGTGGCGGCCGGCTCGGGCGCGGCTTGCAATCGCAACGGCTCGACAGAAGGAGCGGCGCGCGGGGCATCGCTGGAATAGACGATCTGCGGTTTGGGCGGAGAAGGTTCGCGGTCGTCGGCGATGATGGCGCGAATCGAGGCGAGGATTTCCTCCATTGACGGCTCGTGAGCGCGCTGCGCCCGCCGCAACGCCTCGGCCTCGGCGATTTCGTTGCTCGACGCGGCTACGCTCATT
>JANLPL010000024.1:0-1564 GCA_031367195.1 Bradyrhizobium sp. | reverse complement strand
TGCCGATGCTGAGCGATCGAGCTGCCGCCGACAGGAGAAAATGCTGAGCCATGAGATATTCGCCAAACAGAACATATAATGAACATTCTGGACGGCCGACAGTCGCCTGTCAAGCTCGGTGGTGGCTGCTACATAAGGCCGCAGATTTACGCCTTGCTATCGCGCGCGGCGCCCGAACCAGCGGTTCACATGCGAGGCATAGGCGTCGAACTCGTCCGGGTGCAGCCCGCGCAGCATGTTTTCTTCCGTCGGCATCACCACGAGATCGTTGACGAGGAAGAAGCCGAGCGGCGCGCCGATCACGGCGCTGAGCAGCATCGGGCTCCAGGGCGCGAAAGCCTGCACATAGGCGCCGAGCGCCGCCCACAGCAGGAATTGCAGCATCGCGACGGCATAGGTGGGGTGGCGCGACCAGCCGTAGGGCCCGGTCGTCACCAGCGCGCCTGACTTGACGTAGGTGCGCGCGTCGCCGCCCTTGCCGTCGAGATGGCCGATGGTCAACGTCTTGCTGAAATAGCAGGCCAGAATCAGCGCCAGCAGGGCGAAGGTGGGGACGGAGACGACGGCTCCGCGCTGAAGCGCGTGTTTCCAAACCGGCGCGATCCCGGCCAGGCACAGAGCGGAAAACGCGAGGTCGATCACGAAGGTCGGCGCCACCTTGAACCGTTTCGGTTTCTGCCCCGGTTCGGCCGCGCTCGGCTCGTCGAAAATCGGATGCTGAAACGCTGAGGACATGACTGGGGACTCCGGCGCGACATCCTCGCCGCGCCGGGTAAATATTCCCTGAGGGAAATGCCACCTTTTCAAGCGACAGCGCGATGATTAGCTACCCCGATATGAGCCTGATCGTCGCTCGCCCCGAGGGCCTCTACTGCCCGCCGGGCGATTTCTTCATCGATCCCTGGCGCCCCGTCGCGCGCGCCGTCATCACCCATGGGCACGGCGACCACGCGCATTTCGGCTCGCACACCTATCTCTGCCACAACGACAGCGTCGCCATATTGCGCCGCCGCCTCGGCGAGATTGTTGTGCAGGGCGCGGCTTATGGCGAGACGGTCGACATCAACGGGGTGGGCGTTTCGCTGCATCCGGCCGGCCATATCCTCGGCTCCGCGCAAATCCGCGTCGAGCACAAGGGCGAGGTCTGGGTCGCGTCGGGGGACTACAAAATCGAGCCCGACGGAACCTGCGCGGCTTTCGAGCCGATCCGCTGCCACGCCTTCATCACCGAATCCACCTTCGGCCTGCCGATCTATCGCTGGCGGCCGCAAAGCGAAATCGCGGCCGAGATCAACGCGTGGTGGCGGCGGAACGCGGACGTCGGCCGCACGAGCGTCGTGTTCGCCTATTCGCTCGGCAAGGCGCAACGCGTGCTGGCGCTCGTCGATCCCGCGATTGGCCCGATCGTTTGCCACGGCGCGGTGGAGCCGATCAACGCGATCTATCGCGAGCGCGGCGTCGCGCTGCCGCCGACATCGTCTTCCGCCGACGCGACGAAATCGGCGCTCGTGATTGCGCCGCCCTCCGCGTCTGGTTCGCCCTGGATGCGACGCTTCGGCAATTA
>JANLPL010000017.1:0-41001 GCA_031367195.1 Bradyrhizobium sp. | reverse complement strand
CTGAAATCGGTAGACGCATTAAGTTGCTGTTCGACCTGATCGAGGCGGATCGGTTGGACGAGGCCAAAGCTGAAATCCGCAAACTGAGAGAACAACTCCCCGCCGTGGCGCCGGACATAGTCAGCGCGGAAGCCTACATTTGGAACCTCGAACATGGGGCCGACGAGGCGGCGGAGTGAAGTTCATCGCCAAGGGTCGTGAGCCGGCCGAATTGCGAAAATGGCGTCTCCGCAACAAGAACACGCCCCAAAACCTCAGCTATGAAAACATCCCGGGCGCGGCGAAAGCGGAACTGCGTTCGACCCTGCTCGCGGAACAAGGCCGGCTTTGCGCCTATACGATGTTGAGACTCTCCACAGTCGATGAAGGCCATATCGAGCATTTGTCACCCCAATCGGTTCCGCCGCCGAAGCTTGGCGTGGCCTACGCCAACATGGTCTATTGCCACCCCGGAGCGAACGCGCCGAGATGCGGCTTCGGCGCCCATCGGAAGGATGACGCTGGCGTCTCCGGCGCCACCTTCCTTTCCCCGCTCGATCTCACCTGCGAACGCCGATTCACATTTGAGAGCGGCGGGCAAATACGCGCAACGGACGCGCATGACGATGTAGCTTACAAAACAATCGTGCTTTTGGGACTCGATGACAAGGCGCTTCAAATTGCGCGCCGGGCGGCGATGCAGCAACTGCCGATCTACAAGTGCGGTCCTCATGCGATCTCGTCGGCGCAGATTCGAAAACTTACCGACCGCACCTTGCAGCGCGATTCCTCCGGCGACTTCACGCCCTTCGCGGTCGCCTTGTTTCAAACTTTGCGCCGCTTCGAGCAGCGGCAAGCGGCGCGCGAAGCCGGCGCGCGCGCCAAGGCGCGGGGTTAGTCCACATGCGCGTCGATCTGTTCGATTACACGCTCCCGCCCGAGCGCATCGCGCTCGCGCCGGCAGTCCCGCGTGAAAGCGCGCGGCTGCTGCATGTCCCCCTCGCTGGGGACTTCGCCGATCTCACCATCGCCGATCTGCCGCGGCTGATCCGCCCCGGCGACGCATTGGTGGTCAACGACACCCGCGTCATCCCCGCCAGACTCTACGGCCGTCGCAGGCGCGGCGAGGCGGTCGCGCGGATCGAGGCGATGTTGCTGAAGCGGCTCGACGCCGGCCGCTGGCTGGCGCTGGTGCGGCCGGCGAAAAAGCTGAAAGTTGGCGAGCGCGTCGCCTTCGGCGAGGGGGACGACCAAACCTGCCTGCAAGGCGTGCTGGACGCGACGGTCGAGGCCAAGGGCGAGGCCGGCGAGACGGTGCTGGCGTTCGATTTTTCCGGGCCGGCGCTGGACGAAGCGCTGGAGCGGATAGGCCGTGTGCCGCTACCGCCCTATATCGAGGCGCGCCGGCCGGCCGGCCCCGCCGACCGCGCCGATTACCAAACCATCTTCGCCGATGAACCCGGCGCCGTCGCCGCGCCAACCGCGGGGCTGCATTTCACATCCGCGCTGCGGGAGCGGATCGAGCGCGCGGGCGCGACGCTGCATCGAGTGACGTTACATGTCGGCGGCGGCACGTTTCTGCCCGTCAAGAGCGACGACACCGCCGATCATCGGATGCACGCGGAATGGGGCCGGCTCGACGCCGAAACGGCGCAGGCGCTCAACGCGACCCGGGCGAGGGGAGGGCGCATCGTCGCCATCGGCACCACCTCGCTGCGGCTGCTGGAGAGTGCGGCGAACACGGATGGCGGCTTGGCGGCGTTTTCCGGCGACACCGACATCTTCATCACGCCGGGCTACCGGTTCCGCGTCGTTGACGCGTTGTTCACCAATTTTCATCTTCCCCGCTCGACATTGCTGATGCTCGTCTGCGCTTTTTCCGCGCGCGAACGCATATTGGCGGCTTACGGCCATGCGAGGGAAAGCGGCTATCGCTTCTACAGCTACGGCGACGCTACGTTCCTTGAGCGGCAGGGTTAACGCGGTCCGAACTCTCGCAGGGAAATTGTAGGGAGTTTGGCGCAACCTCCAGTGCACGGCGGGACTTTTCCACAATCTAGACGCGCATAGCGAAGGCGACCGAGGCGCGCCGCGAGCCGCTTCGGACGAGGCGCTGTTCGCCTATCTCGTCGGCACGATTCATTCCGCGCGCGCGCCGCTGGCGGCGTCGATGATCAGGGCCGCGGTCTTCACGCTTGCCGCGTTCGAGATGACGGGCGCCTATGTCTTCGTCGCTCACCTTCTCGCCCATGTCGCAATCGGTCTCGCCCGCCTCGAACGGCTCGCGGTCTACGAAGCTTACACCCGCGCGGGGCTAAGCCAGCCCGACGCCGAGTCCTGCGACAATTCCTTCGCGTCTGGAAAAGTCGGGTATCGCGCCGTCGCGGCTGTTCCTGGAAATCACCGAGTCTTTTCTGATGGACGACACACCGCAGACCCGCAAGGCGATCAACGATCTCTCCGAGCACGGCGTGAAATTCTCGCTCGACGATTTCGGCGCGGGCTATTCGTCGCTGTCATATATCCAACATTACCCGTTCTCCAAGATCAAGATCGACCGCAGCTTCGTTCAGAACATTCACACCGACAATGTCTCCAACGCGATCATCGCCTCGGCCTGCGTGTTGGCCGAGCGCATTAACGTCGAGGTGGTGGCCGAGGGGATCGAGACTATCGGGCCGCAGCGGGCGCTCGCCGAACTCGGCGTCGATCTCGGCCAGGACTATCTGTTCGGCCGTCCGGCGCGGATCGTGACGCCGCCGCCGCAACTGCAACTCGTCGCGTCCCGCTAGCGTTTGCCGGAGCGCGGCGAAGCGGCTACGGGACGGGCCTCTCTCGCAACTCTTCCGAGGCTTCCCGCGCATGGCTGACGACATCAGCTTTACCTTTCGGCTGCTCGCGCGCGACGGCGCGGCGCGGCGCGGCGAGATCGTCACGCCACGCGGCACGATCCGCACCCCCGCCTTCATGCCCGTCGGCACCGCCGGCACGGTGAAAGCTATGTATGCGCATGAGGTCGAGGCGCTCGGCGCCGACATTGTGCTCGGCAACACCTATCACCTGATGCTCAACCCCGGCGCCGAGCGCGTCGCCCGGCTTGGCGGCCTGCATGAACTCATGCAGTGGAACAAGCCCATCCTCACCGATTCCGGCGGCTTTCAGGTGATGAGCCTGGCGAAACTGCGTAAGCTCGACGAACGCGGCGTCGTGTTTCAGTCGCATATCGACGGCTCGCGCCACGAGCTGACGCCGGAACGGGCGATGGAGGTGCAGGCGCTGCTCGGCTCCGACATCCAGATGCAGTTCGACGAATGCGTGCGGCTGCCCTGTTCGCTTGAGGAAGCGGAGCGGGCGATGCGGCTGTCGCTGCGCTGGGCAGAGCGCTCGCGCCGCGCCTTTTCCGGCGGCCGGGGCCAAGCGGCGTTCGGCATTGTGCAGGGCGGCGCGGATCGCGCGCTGCGGGTGGAAAGCGCGCGCGCGCTGGCGGAGATGGACTTTCACGGCCTCGCCATCGGTGGGCTGGCGGTCGGCGAGCCACAGGCGGTGATGCTCGACATGATCGAGACCGTCGAGCCTTATCTGCCCGCCGCCAAGCCGCGCTACCTGATGGGCGTCGGCACGCCCGACGATCTGTTGCAGTCGCTGGCGCGCGGCGTCGATATGTTCGATTGCGTGATGCCGACGCGGGCGGGTCGGCACGGTTTGGCCTATACGCGCGAAGGCCGGATGAACCTCAAGAACGCGCGCTTTCTCGACGACCCGCGCCCGATCGACGAAAACTCCGCCGCTTACGCGGGACGTTGCTTCTCGCGCGCCTATCTCCGCCATCTCGTCAAGTCAGGCGAGATTCTTGGCATGATGGCGCTGACGGCGATCAATCTTGGCTATTATCAGTCGCTGATGGCGGGCGCGCGCGCGGCGATCTCGGCCGGCCAGCTTACGGATTTCATCACGGAGACCCGCGAGGGATGGGCGCGCGGCGAGCAGGACGGCGCCCAAAAGTAAGGCGGACGACGTCATAGGGTTCCATAACAAACAGGACCGGAGCTTTCGCTCCGGCCCTGTATTATCGCCCGTTCCTTTTCGGCGGAAATTTCGGCTTCGCGTCTGAAACTCTTGTGGAGTCGCGCGAATTTGACTTTCTCGCCTCTCGTCCTCCCACAGACTCGGCGTATGGCGCTCCCCTCGGGTTGGGGTGGCGGCCTCCTTTTGTTACGCGAGGGTCTTCTAGAACATCACTGGCGAGGAGTCACCATCCTGGGCAGGGCTGCCATGCATTTTTTTTGAGTCTGCCCCAAATTTGTCCATTTGCTGCGTAGGCGATACAAATGTTCGAATTTCTATATTGCAATGCTTTCGTTACGCGTGGTGATGGCGTAAACAGCGCGCGTTTTTGGGCGCCGCGCTGCGCTGTCCTTTTGCATCAACGGAGCCGACATGACCGCCATCATCGACATCGCCGCGCGCGAGATTCTGGATTCTCGCGGTAATCCGACGGTCGAGGTCGACGTGACGCTGGAAGACGGCTCGATGGGCCGTGCGGCCGTGCCCTCGGGGGCTTCCACGGGCGCGCATGAGGCGGTCGAGCTGCGTGACGGCGACAAGAGCCGGTTCGGCGGCAAGGGCGTGCTGAAGGCGGTCGACTCGGTCAATCGCGATATATTCGACGCCATCTCGGGGCTTGAGGCGGAGGATCAGGTCAAGATCGACGAGACCATGATCGAACTCGACGGCACGCCTAACAAGGCCAGGCTCGGCGCCAATGCGATTCTCGGCGTTTCGCTGGCGGTCGCCAAGGCCGCGGCGGAGGCGTCCGGCCTGCCGCTCTACCGTTACGTCGGTGGGACCACCGCGCGCGTGCTGCCTTTGCCGATGATGAACATTCTCAACGGCGGCGTACATGCCGACAATCCGATCGACTTCCAGGAATTCATGATCCTGCCGCTCGGCGCGCCGTCGCTGAAGGAGGCGGTGCGCTGGGGCGCGGAGGTGTTCCAGACCTTGAAGGGGCAACTCAAGAAAGCCGGCCACAACACCAATGTCGGCGACGAGGGCGGTTTCGCGCCCAATCTGCCGTCGGCCGAGGCTGCGCTCGACTTCTGCATGAAGGCGATTGAGAGCGCCGGCTTCAAGGCCGGCGTCGACATCGCGCTCGGCCTCGATTGCGCCGCGACGGAATTTTTCCGCGACGGCGCCTATGTCTATGGCGGCGAGGGCAAGACCCGCTCCATCTCCGAGCAGGTCGCCTATTTGAAGGGGCTGTCGGAGCAATATCCGATCGTCAGCATCGAAGATGGCATGTCGGAGGACGATTGGGACGGCTGGGCGCAGCTCACCCGCGCGATTGGCGCCAAGGTGCAACTGGTCGGCGACGATCTGTTTGTGACCAACGTCACGCGGCTGGCGCGTGGCGTCAAGGAAAGCATCGCCAATTCGATCCTCGTCAAGGTCAACCAGATCGGCACGCTGACCGAGACGCTGGCCGCCGTCGATATGGCGCATCGCGCCGGCTACACCGCTGTGATGTCGCACCGCTCCGGCGAGACCGAGGATTCCACCATCGCCGATCTGGCGGTGGCCACCAATTGCGGGCAGATCAAGACCGGCTCGCTCGCCCGCTCCGACCGGCTCGCCAAATACAACCAGCTCATCCGCATCGAGGAAGAGTTGGGCGGCCAAGCGAAATACGCCGGCCGCGGCGCGTTGAAGGCGCACTGAGCCGACGAAGCGGGCGGCGGTTGCGGCGCCCGCTTATCTCCATAAATAGAGGTCGTAAAACTGCCAATCCGTTCCTGACGCATATTCAAGTATCACTTCGACGGGTCCGTTTTCGACACCGCGAAAAGATCGATGCGGGAAGGATTCAACGATTGCCCGAAAGAGGTTTTCGTCGAACGCGGGCTTTTCAATTCGCCAGATTTCGATGCAGGCGAACGCGACCTTGCGCCAGATATCAAGGGGAATTCGGGTGACGATGGTTTCGTCCATTCCCTGCGTATCGGACTTCAGAATAATACGCTCGTCGCCGCCCAAATGTTGGTTGGCCCAATCCGCCGCATCGACGACCGGGATCTCCGCCTGATCGAACTTGCGGTCGCGCATGGCGTCGCGATTCAAGGAGAAATTGCCGATGTTGTCGTGATCGCGAAACAACGTCGCCTGACCCGAGACGCCGGCCAGTGCGAACGGGAAAAGCTTCAGTTCGAGACCGGCGAAGGAGCGCAAATTCGCCTCCATCGCCTCGAAGTTGCGACGATCCGGTTCGACGCAGAGGCAGCGTCGAACGCCTTTGAACGCCAGGATGAACTGGCGCGAGAACAGGCCGACATTGGCGCCAATGTCCACCACCGTATAGTCGGCGTCCCGATCAAGAAGCTTGAGCGCCAGGTCCAACGGCTCCGTGTGCCATTGCCCGTTTTCGAGCAAATAGGGCAGCAGGACGGTATCGGACGGCGACAGGATCCGGTCGCCCTTGCGGCCGAGCGCGCTGTCGCGTTGTAACTCGATCCACACGCCCACGCACCGGGTCGCTTCGGTTGGCGCCCAGACGCCGGGCGGTCGTTCAGGGCCGGCGGCGATGTCGTAAAGCGGGTTTCGATAGTAGCTGGTCGAATATCGGTTTCTCGACAATTTCGGGAAGGTCCAATTCAGCGGCGCCGATCCAAATCGGGCGACGATCAGGCCGTCGCCGCTGAAGGATTCGTGCAGGTCGTGTTCGGCTTCGATGACGGCGCCGAGGTCTTGCAGCCTGGTCAGGCATTTCTGGTGGGTCAGCGGATCGCCGGTAATCGCAGCGCCATGGGTGGACAGGAAAAGCCAACCCACGCGACCCGCGCGAAACAATGCCTCGCAGCTCTCAAGCAATTCCGTTTCCGCCCCTTGCGCGTCGCAATGCAATAGATCGATGAAGGTCAGGCCCTTCGCCGCGAGGAGATCAGGCACGTCGATCGCGGGAGGCGGGCTCGCCGCGCCGCTTATGAGATGAGCGTAAGTCTGGCCGATGTAGCCCCGGACGAGTTCCGCCGTGAGATTGTTGAGCGCCAGGTTTTTCTCGGCCAGCGCCAGGTTGGTTGTATCCGGCTCAACTATGATTGCGCGCCGGTCAGGACGGTTCTGGAGAAACCACATGCTGTAATAAGACCAGTAGCCGCCGATCTCGATCATAGTTGCGCGCTCGCCTAAGGCGCCGACGACATTGTGAAACGCGAATTCTTCCTGCGGTTCGTGATGCCCGCGACAGCGTTCGATCAGCCGCGTCATCCAGGCGCCGCAATAGCCGTCCGCGACGACCTTGAGCCCGTTGTGCATGCGCTGAAGCCGCTCGCCGTTTGGGTCGACGAAGACGGCTCCGGCGCCGGCGACCTTGGGGACGGCGTCGCAGTCGCGAGCGGACGCTGTCATCTCGACGCGTTGCTCCAGGGACATTTCCGCCGGAGGCGCCATCAGCGGCCAGTTGAGGTTCATCATGGGTTCCCTGTTCCGCGCCGCGTCGCGCCGGGAGCGCTCAGACAGCCGCGCAAGCGCAGGCCGTGCGGAATTCGTCGGAGACGAAAATCTCGCCCAGCATTTGCCTGACCGTCAGATCGCGACCGTCAATCAAGCCCTCGGCTTCGCCCGCGCGGGGCTCGCGCGCCAGAATTTGACGGATCGCCCACTGGCCATGCCCGGGCGAAGCCGGCCCGTCGAGGAAATTTGGCGCCAGGTCGCGCAGGAAAACGGCAAGCGGATCGAGCGCGCCGCTCGCCAGACAGCGAAGCAGAACCTTGGAGGTGCGCAAAGCGAATTCGTGGCTCGGGTGCGTTCGATTGAACAAGGGCTCGCCGAAATCTTCAAACCGCTGAATGGGGTCGAAAACGCAAGGCGGCACGGTGAAGTGGCGGGAGAGTTCCAGCGACTCATTGCGAAGGTAGTAACGGTTGAGGCCGTCGAAATAGACAAACGTAAAGCCGCTTGCGACGACGCTTCCCTCCCAGACATCGAAATTCGGCCGGGGCGGCCGCGTCGGCGTCACCGCCTCGATCACCAGGACGATCGGGCGCCAACGTTGCAGATCCAGGCCGGACAAAACCCTGTCCTCCGCCCCTTCGACGTCGATCTTGAGAAATTGCAAGGTTTCGACGCCGTGTTCGACAAATATGTCGCTCAGCGTTCGCGTCTGGACCTCGATCGGCCATATGTCGTTGGTCGCGCCGCGCGCACCCAGGAACTCGCTTGTCAACGAGGAAAGCCCGCCGGCGCCGGCGGTCCGATTCAGGACCGCGCGACCCACGTGGTCCGACGCCGCCGTTTCGACGATGATATCGCGAGGCCGCGCCCAGCGCAGTTCCTGAGCGCGCTCGGGGATCGGTTCGACGTTGAGCCCGCGCCAGCCCTTGAGATAGAAATTCAGCGATACGCTGTGCATCGCCGGAGCCGCCGCGCCGACATCGACGTAGAAGCCGGTCGAGAGGTCGCAAAAGCATCGGTTGAGGAGGACGTCCTCGAAATTCTGCGCGAAGGAAAAACGCATCGCTTTTCAACCCCTGCCGGCGCCTTGGCGATATCCCGGAACCGGGCTGAAGGCCATGCAAAATCTGAACGCACGGGGGCGGCGGCGCGGTCTTGGTCCCGGGAAAGATGCGACTTCACGCCGTTTTGGCAACGCATAATTAACCTTGGCGCCGCCAATGTCGTTTCATGGTCGTCAGAAGCCGCGCGCGCGCCATCCTCGTCCCGATGTTCTTCTACCTCGTGCTGGGGAGCGCGAGCGCTTATCTCGTCAAGAACGCGTCGCAGGGCCAGCACGGCACGGAGGCGAGGGCGGCTTTCGATCAGGAATCCGCTGAACTCAAGGCGAAGCTCGAGTCCGTGCAACAGGAGCGCGAGCGCTGGCGCCATCGCGTCGATTCGCTGCGCAACGAATCGATCGACCGCGATCTACTCGACCAGGAAGCGCGCGCCCGGCTCAACCGCGTCAGCAAGGACGAAGTCGTGATCTTCACCGACCCGCGCCCGCGCCGCTAAGCCTCACAGCGTCGCCGCGAGTCGTTCGACCAGCGCCCTTGTGCCCTGCTCGCGCGCGCCGTTATCCTCGTAGCCGTTGAGAAAGACGCCCTGTTCGGTGATTTTCAGCCGCGCGCCGTGGGGAATCGCGCTGATTTCGACCGTGGCGAGCGACACCGAGATTTTGCGCGCGTTGAGAAACATCGTGTAGGCGTAAACGAGCCGCGCGTTGGCGATGACGTCGAGGTAGAGCGCTTCGAAGCGCGTCACCACGCCGCTTTTCCACCGCCCTTCGGCGATTTCGCGACCTCCGACCCGCACATCCATCGCGCGCTCGATCGCAGTCCAGTCGTCGCCGCCCGAAAACCATCGCGACTTCGCTTGGGGGTCGGCGAAGGCGCGATAGACGGCGGCGGCGGCGTGCGGCAGGTCGCGGCTAATCGAGAACATACCGTGTGCAGCCGTGGCGTCGTCGCGCGCGAGTTCGCGGGCGAGCTTGTCGAGGGTGGTGCGCCAGCCTTCGCGCGCTCCGGCCGGGGCGGCGGCGAAATCGGCGTCGTAAAGCGCATAGGTCTGGCGCACGCTCATGCGCGTCTGCGCGCCTTCGCGGACGAAATCGACGGTCGTGTGGACCTTGAACCGCGCGGCGCCGCCCATCTCGACCTCCATCGCGAAGGCGAGCCGGGCGGGCGCGCTCACCTCGGTGAAGGCGCCGCGGCAAAGACTGTCCTGCCCGTCGGGCAGCCGCATGGTCACGGAGAATATTCCGCCGGGGCGCAGATCGACCTCCGCCTTCGGCACGCTGCACCCCTCGGGGCTGAACCAGCGGGCGACGCGCTCGGACGTCGCCCATGCGGCGAACACCTGTTCGCGCGGCGCGTCGAACAGGCGAGAAATCTCTATCGACTCGGGCGTTTTCGTCATGTGGGTTCTCCTTTTTCGGTTGATTGCAGATAGGCGTCGAGCCGGTCGAGCCGGCGTTCCCATTCGCCGCGCTGGGCGCTGAGCCATTGCTCGGCGCGCGCGACGGCGGCGGCGTCGAGCCGGCAGGTTCGCACCCGGCCCGACTTTGCGCTGACGACGAGGCCGGCCGTCTCCAGAACGTTGAGGTGTTGCAGCACGGCGGGCAGCGACATCGGCAGCGGCCGCGCGAGTTCGCTGACGCTGAGCGGGCCGCCGGCGAGACGGGCGACCATCTCGCGCCGAGTGGAATCGCTGAGCGCCTGAAACGCCAGATCGAGCGATAGGTTAAGCATATGCTTAACTATCTTGGCGCCAATAGGAAAGCAAACGCTTAAGTATCAAGGCGCTTAAGTATCAAGGCTTGCGCCCCCGCGCGCCCGGGACGATGCTGGCGGCGACGGACCCGCTGGCGCGATTTTCGTTGAACGGACTGAAGGCGGTCGAGGTGGCCGGACGCCTCGGCGGTCTGGCGCGGGCGGCGGAAGCGTTGGGCGTGTCGGAGGGGGCCGTCAGCCAGCAAGTTCTCGCCGTCGAACGCCGGTTTGGCCGCGCGCTGTTCACTCGCACGCCACGGGGGCTCAAACCGACGGGGTTCGGCGAGGAAGTCTTGGCCCAACTGACGCCGGGGTTTCGCCAACTGGCGGCGGCGGCCGATCTGGCGCCGGCCGACGAGAATACTTTGATTGTCACGGCCCCGCCGGTGCTGGCGAACAAGTGGCTGGTTTCGCGCATCGCCGATTTCACGCGCGACAAGCCGAATCTGGCGCTGCGGGTCGAAAGCGACATCGCCTATGCCGATCTCGACGGCGAGCAGGTCGATGTGGCGATCCGCTATGGGCGCGGCCCCTGGCCGAAGGCGCGAACGGAGAAGCTCGCCGACCAGTTCCTATTTCCAGTCTGTGCGCCGGCGGTCGCGCGCATGTTGCTGAGCTTACGGGATATCGCTTCCTCGCCCGCGATCCGCGACGCCGGCTTCGCCGAGGGCTGGCCGACCTGGCTGAGATCGCAGGGGCTGACCGAGGCGGCGTTGCGCGTGGGGCCCGTCTATTCGGATTCCGCGCTCTGCCTCGACGCCGCCGCGGCGGGGCAGGGGCTGGCGCTGGTCTGCGGCACGCTCGCCTACGACCGGCTGACCGCGGGCGATGTGGTCGCGCCCTTCGCCGCGCTCGCGCCGCTGCCGATGGGCTATTTCTTCGCCAGTTCGCGCAATCGTCGTCCGCGTCCCATAGAGACGCAACTGCGCGACGGGCTGCAAGTCCAGATGGCCGCCACCCTCAGCGAAGCCGCGCTGCGCGAATTCATTGCCCGGTCAGCGGCGAGTCTCTCCCTATAGTTTTTCTATACGCCGTAGCAGTGATCCTGCATGGCGGCGCAAGGCGTCGGCCGCTAGCCTGCGAGCCTCACCTTAGGGGGTTCGCCATGTTGAAAGACTGATGGCTGCGGCTGCTCGGCGAGGATCGTGCGTCCGACCCGATCGACCATCCCGCATTGATGCGCATGTCGTCGGACGAGTTGGCCGACTTGCCGCTCTGGCCGCTCGACGACAGGGCGGATCAGTCCGTCCGGCTCTCGACCTTGACCTCCGCCGTGACCGAACTCCCCGACCACGCGCCGGACGCTATTTTTCCTAGACTTGACCGTGTTCCATCCGCTTTTCTCGCGGGGAAGTAGGCGCCATCGCCACCTTGAAACGCGCGGCTTCGACGTCCGCGAAAAGGGTCGAGACCCGTTCACTTTTGCCCCGGAACTTGCCAAGCTCGCGCTAACCGGGCAAAGTTTCGGCAGGGGATGGCGCGCATGAAACCTATCGTCGGCGGACTACTTCTGCTTCTCGCAACCAGTCTCGCCGGCTGCGTGTCGCTCGGGCTTGGCAATCCGGAGCCGGCGCCTGCGCCCAACGTCGAAGCGGCCCCTGCGCCCTATTCGGTCGATCGGCTCGTCGGCGCCTGGGGCGTGGCCTCCTATCGCGACGAGAAAGACCGCCCGCGCACCGAGGCGATGGCGCGCGCGCAATGCAAGCTGCCCTATGTCATCAAGCGTGGCCCGACCGACGGCGTCATCATGCATGTCGCCGATGATTCCAAGCCGCACGAACTCGGGCTGAAGAAGGGCGACGACGGCCGGGTCTATCTCGGCTTCGCCGGTCCGGCGGGCGACGCGCAGGATCGCGTGATTCTGTCGATCACGGAGCGCGAATTCGTCGCCCGCTACGTCGATCCCGACACCAACGCGCGTTACGGAACGCTGGTCTATGTCCGCTGCGCCAAAGCCTGAGAGGTCGCGATGAAGCTGAAATTGGCGCTGGTGTTCGCGCTCACTATGTCTTGGGCGCAAGCGGCTCGCGCCGACGAGGCCGCGCCCAAGGTCGTCACGATGGACGTGGGCGAAGAGCCGGGCCGCGTCTCGACCGAGGAGACGGTGATCGAGGACGGGCCCTACAAGCGGCAGGTCGTGTTCTACCGCACCTCAGCCCCGCCGGGCACGATCGTCATCTCGGCCTCCGACCGCTTTCTCTATCTGGTGCTGGGAAACAATCACGCGCTGCGCTACGGCATCGGCGTCGGCCGGCAGGGTTTCCAGTGGTCGGGGATGGTCAAGATCACCCGTAAGACCGCATGGCCGGACTGGACGCCGCCGCCGGAGATGATCGAGCGCCAACCCTATCTGCCGCGTTTCATGGCCGGCGGCCCGGGCAATCCGATGGGCGCGCGGGCGCTCTATCTCGGCGCGACGGTCTATCGCATCCACGGCACCAACCAGCCCGAGACGATCGGGCAGGCGATTTCGTCCGGCTGCTTCCGGCTCGCCAATGGCGATGTGGTCGATCTGTTCGAACGCGCGCAGGTGGGCACGAAAGTGATCGTCCGGCAGGCGCCGGAACTTTGAGGGGAAGCAGCATGTGGCTGAGGATTCTGGCGCCGCTGACGGCGGCGTATCTTGCGCTTGGGGCGGCGCAGGCGGGCACGCTTGATGCGGTCAAACAGCGCGGCAGCGTCGCCTGCGGCGTCAGCACCGGACTGCCCGGTTTCTCCGACCGCGACGACAAGGGGAACTGGAGCGGTTTCGACGTCGATTTCTGCCGCGCGCTGGCGGCGGCTTTGTTCGACGATCCCGCCAAGGCGACTTATGTGCCGCTCAACGCGGCCGAGCGCTTCGACGCGCTGAAAGCGGGCAAGATCGACGTGCTCAGTCGCAATTCGACCTGGACGATCGAGCGCGAGGCGACGCTGGGTTTGCTGTTCACGGCGATCCTCTATCACGACGGTCAGGGTTTTCTGGTGCTCCGCCATCCCGAAATGACCTCGGCGCTGGAGCTCGATCACGCAAAAGTCTGCGTGCAGAAGGGCACGACCAGCGAGCTCAATCTGCCTGACTTCGTTCACTACAATTCCATGACGCTCGACCTGCATGTGGTGGAAACGGTCGAACAGGCGATGAAAGACCTGCAAGCCGGCGGCTGCGACGTGTTCACCGCCGATCAGTCGGCGCTCTATGCGGAGCGCACGGAGCTGCAAAAGCCCGCCGAGGCGGTGATCTTGCCCGACGTGATCTCGAAGGAGCCGCTCGGGCCGGTGGTGCGCGGCGACGACGTGGCGTGGTTCAACCTCGTCAAATGGGTCGCCTTCGGCCTGGTCGACGCGGAAGAACTGGGCGTGACCTCGAAAAACCTCGATCACGCGCGGGAGTCGAAAAAGCCCGAGGTGCGGCGGTTGATCGGGGCGGAGGGGGATTTCGGACAAAGGCTCGGCGTCGACAACGCTTTCGTGGCGCGCGCGGTGAAGGCGGTCGGCAATTACAGCGAAATATTCGAGCGCAATCTGGGCACGGGTTCGAAGCTGCGGATTCCGCGCGGCCTGAACCAGCTTTGGTCGGCGGGCGGGGTGATGTACGCCCCGCCGATGCGGTGAGGAGCCGCAAACAGGCGGCCTAAGGGGGGAACTTTGAAAACAGCGCTCATCACCGGCGCGGCGCGAGGCATCGGCCTGGCGACCGCGCATCGATTCCTCGACGACGGCTGGTCGGTGGCGATGCTCGACCGCGACGCTGCTGAGCTCGACGCTGCGGTCCAGGGCCTTTCCTCCGCGCTCGCCGTGCGCGCCGACGTGTCCATCGCCGCCGACGCCGCACGCGCCGTGGAGGAAACTTTAGGCCGTTTCGGCAGCATCGACGCCCTGGTCAACAATGCCGGGGTCGCGGAATTCCTTTCCCTCGAAGAGACGGATTTCGTCCGCTGGCGACGCGTCATGGACACCAATCTCGACGGCGTTTTCCTGATGACCCAGGCGGCTCTGCCGGCGCTGAAAGCGGCCAGGGGCTCAATCGTCAACATCGCGTCGATATCGGGAATACGGGCCTCCACGCTGCGGGTCGCCTATGGCACGTCCAAAGCCGCCGTCATCCAGATGACCAAGCAACAGGCGATGGAATTGGGCGAACACGGCGTGCGCGCCAATTGCGTCGCGCCGGGTCCGGTTCGCACCAAGCTTTCCTCGGCGGTGCACAGCCCGGAAATCGTCACCGCCTATTTCGACGCCATTCCGTTGAACCGCTACGGCGAGGCGAAGGAAATCGCCGAGGTCGTGCACTTCCTCTGTAGCGCGCGGGCATCCTTCGTCACAGGCCAGTGCGTCGCCGTCGATGGCGGGTTTGAAGCGGCGGGCATAGGGTTGCCGGCGTTGCGCAAGTAAGGGCGCCGGTGCGGCCTCAACCAGCTCTGGTCGGCGGGCGGGGAGATGTGCGCGCCGCCGATGCGGCGAGGGGCCTAGGGCAGTGCGCGCAGGGTCATCTCGGCGATGTAGCCGGAGCGGGTCTTGCCGGCGGCTTTGGCTTGCGCGTCAAGGCGGGCCAACACGCGGCGCGGCAAAGATAGGTTCACGCGCGCGGGTTCGTTGTCCAGGATTTCATCGCCGACGTTCGCGACGCCGAAAGACCAGCCGGCGAAGCGCGGGTCGTCGCGGACGGCGTCGAGCAGCGACGGCGAGGGAATCGGATCGCCCTCGTCGAGCGCCGCGTCGATCCAGGCCGCCGCCGCCTCCTCAGCATTGACCATCGCTTCGTCGAGCGAATCGCCGGCCGAAAAACACCCGGGAAGGTCGGGCACAACGACGCCGAAGGCTTGTTCAGCAGAGCCAATCTCGATGGCGACGGGATACCGCATGTTCATTCCTCTGAGGCCTGTGCGCGGATAGCGGCGACCAGTCCAACGCCCAAATCCTTCCTCGGGTGTGGAACAACGATGCGCCCGCGCCGAAGCGAATGCGCAAAAACATGGTGCGAGCCGCGAATTCTCACGAGCCGCCAACCCTGTTGGGTGAGTTCCCGAATGAGATCGGCGCTCTTCATATTACGTATCATACACATGAACTGGAATTCGTTCAAAGCATGGCGTTACGTCGAAAAACCTCGATCACGGGCGGGAGTCGAAAATCCGGAGGTGCGGCGGCTGGCGGGTCTCGAAGGCGGGTTCGGCTCCAAGCTTGGCGTCGACGACGCTTTCGTCCTGCGTGCGGCGAAGGCGAACGGCAATTACAGCGAAAAATTCGAGCGCAATATGGGCACGGGCTCGAAGCCGCGGATTCCGCGCGGGCTGAACCAACTCTGGTCGGCGGGCGGGGTGATGTACGCGCCGCCGATGCGGTGAGGGGCGGCTGGGCCGGAGCGACGCGGCGCGTGCGCTGATGTGGTAGCTATGTCGCCATCGAATTTCCACGGCTGCGCCGAATCAATGTTGCGTTTTCGACAAAGTTGCATTATTTTATTTGGATAAGAAATATGGAAAATCCATTTCGTCTTTGGCAATAAATATCGAAGGGAGTGCTATGCAAACCCTTACCGCACAGGATCCAAATTGGGTGAAGGGGATATTTGTACTTGCGTCCATGCTGGTTCTTTTTGCGGTGTTTCTCGCAAGTGCTGTTGCGTTTGTGCTGACCATATTTGGAAAGCTCAACCCGACCGCGACCACGCGAGCGTACCTATTCGGCTTGTTCGCTGTATCTGTCGTTGGAATATTCACTGGCCTAGTCAAAGGATTCTTCGATCCCAATGTGGGAGACACTATAGCAAAAATAAGAATAGAGGCGGCGCGCGAATCTGCGGCCGAATCCATGCGGGCATTGGACGCGGCATCTCCCCAGACCATTGAAGCTCAGGGCGGCAGACGTATTGTTGTGTTTACGCAAGTTGGATCTCAATCGGATCTCGGAAAAGGTCGCGCGCTAAATAATTCGTTGCCGAAAACTAAGTACGAAACGCCGCCTGTCGACAACGTCAAAGCCGAAATCTCCGCTAACCAAATTCGGTTTTGCAACGATCAAAACAAGGCGGACGCCCAGGCGCTCGCCGACTTTCTGAAGGCGAGATCGTTCAATCCCTTCAGTGTCGTCAAGATCGGAAAGTGTGACGCCAATAAGAATTTGAACATTCTTGAGGCCTGGGTTCAATCCGATCCTTGATGCCGACGACAGGGTTCGGCCGTTATCCGCTTTTTGCGCCGCCTCGCCGCCTTCCACGCGCCCCCCCCGCCGTGCTATGCGCCCGCCTGCTAAGCCCCAGGGTGAGCCATGAACGCCGCGCCGATCCGCTCCAACTCGTTCTTCTCCGCCGACCTCGCCGCCGCCGATCCCGAAATCGCGCGCGCCATCGCACTCGAACTCGGTCGCCAGCGCGACGAGATCGAGTTGATCGCTTCCGAGAATATCGTCTCCAAGGCGGTGCTGGAGGCGCAGGGTTCGGTGATGACCAACAAATATGCGGAAGGCTATCCGGGCCGGCGCTATTACGGCGGTTGCCAGTTCGTCGACATCGCGGAGACGCTCGCCATCGCGCGCGCTTGCGAGTTGTTCGAGTGCAAATTCGCCAATGTGCAGCCCAATTCCGGCAGCCAGGCCAATCAGGCCGTGTTCTTGGCGCTGATGCAGCCGGGCGATGTGTTCATGGGGCTCGATCTGGCGGCGGGCGGACATCTCACGCATGGCTCGCCGGTTAACGTCTCCGGCAAATGGTTCAAATGCGTGTCCTACGGCGTCGACCGGGAGACGCAGCGGATCGACATGGAGGCGGTCGCCAGTCTCGCGCGCGAACACAGGCCGAAGATGATCATCGCCGGCGGCTCGGCTTACGCCCGGCATTGGGATTTCGAACGCTTCCGGGCGATCGCTGACGAGGTCGGGGCGTATTTCCTGGGCGATATCGCGCATTTCGCGGGGCTGGTGGCGGGCGGGGCGCATCCTTCCCCGTTCCCGCACGCCCATGTCGCCACCACCACCACGCACAAGACTTTGCGCGGCCCCCGCGGCGGCATGATCCTGACCAATAACGAGGATCTCGCCAAGAAATTCAATTCGGCGGTGTTCCCCGGCCTGCAAGGCGGGCCGCTGATGCACGTGATCGCCGCCAAGGCGGTCTCCTTCCGCGAGGCGCTGACGCCGGAATTCCGTAACTACGCCCATGCCGTGGTGGCCAACGCCAAGGCGATGGCGGAAAAGATTCTTAGCGGCGGCTACAAGCTTGTCACCGGCGGCACCGACAACCATCTGATGCTGGTCGATCTGACGCCCAGGAAGCTGACGGGCAAGGCGGCCGAGGCGGCGCTGGGGCGGGCGCATATCACCTGCAATAAGAACGGCATCCCGTTCGACCCGGAAAAGCCGATGGTCACGTCAGGCGTCCGGCTCGGTTCGCCGGCGGCGACCTCGCGCGGTTTTGGTCAAACTGAGTTCGCCCGCGTCGGCGATCTCGTCGTCGAGACGCTGGACGGCTTGGCGGCGAACGGCGAATCGGGCAACGCTGCCACGGAAGCCCGCGTGCGCGAGGGCGTGGCCGAACTGACGCGCCGGTTCCCGATCTACTGAGGCGTCGGGTCGCGGCGCAGGAGACACTTCCATGCGCTGTCCCTATTGTGGCGGCCCCGACACCCAGGTGAAGGATTCGCGGCCGACCGAGGACAATTCCTCGATCCGCCGCCGTCGCGCCTGCCCAGACTGCGGCGGCCGCTTCACTACCTTCGAGCGCGTGCAACTGCGCGAACTGATGGTGCTGAAGAAAAGCGGGCGGCGGGCGGCGTTCGACCGCGACAAGCTGCAACGCTCGGTCGAGATCGCGCTGCGTAAGCGCGATGTCGCGCCGGAGCGGGTCGAGCGCATGCTCAACGGCGTGGTGCGCCAGCTTGAGGCGCAGGGCGACGGCGACGTGCCGACCGACCGGATCGGCGAACTAGTGATGGAGGGTCTGAAGACGCTCGACGGCATCGCCTATGTCCGCTTCGCCTCGGTCTATCGCAATTTCCGCGAGGCGCGCGAATTCAACGCCATCGTCGGGGAGCTCGAAAACGAGCCGGAGGCGGCGAAATGAACGACGCGCGCTTCATGGACGCAGCCCTTGCGCTCGGGCGGCGCAATCTCGGCCTGACGGCGCCCAACCCCAGCGTCGGCGCGCTGATTTTGCGCGGGGATGTTGTGGTCGGGGCCGGTGTGACGGCGTCGGGCGGGCGCCCCCATGCGGAGACGCTGGCGCTGGCCGAAGCCGGGGACCACGCACGCGGCGCGACCGCCTATGTCACGCTGGAGCCGTGTTCGCATCATGGGGTCACGCCGCCCTGCGCGGAGGCTTTGGTTGCTGCCGGCGTCGCCCGCGTGGTCTGCGCGTTGGAAGACCCGGACACGCGCGTGGCGGGGCGGGGTTTCGCGCTATTGCGGGCGGCGGGCGTCGAGGTTATCCTCGGCATCGGCGCGGAGGCGGCGCGGCGCGACCATCTCGGGCATATCCTGCGGGTCACCGAAGGCCGGCCGATGGTGACGCTGAAGATCGCCCGCACGGCGGATGGATTTGCGGCCGGCGACGAGCACGATCCACGCCTCGCCATCACGGGCGAGATCGCCAATCGCCGCACGCAGACCTACCGCGCCCTGCATGACGCGATCATGGTCGGAAGCGGCACCGCGATCGGCGACGACCCGCTGTTGACGGTGCGCCAGGCCGGGCTGGAGCAGCGGCCGTTGCGCGTCGTGCTCGACAGCGGGCTGCATTTGCCGCTGGACTCCCGGCTGTGCGCCACGGCGCAGGCCTATCCGACGCTGGCGATCGCCGCCGCGCGGGCGCCGGCGGAGCGCGAAGCGGATTTACGCACGCGGGGTGTGGAGGTGGTGCGCGTCGGGGCCGGAGCCGACGGGCGGCTCGATCTGCGCGCGGCGCTCGCGGAATTGGCGCGGCGCGGCGTCACGCGGGTGTTCAGCGAGGGCGGGCCGACGGTCGGCTCGGCGTTGATCCGCGCGGGGCTCGCCGACGAGGTGCTGCTGTTGAGCGCGGAAAAGCCGTTGGGTCGGCCGGGACGCGCGGCGCTGGAGGCGGATGCGCTCGCCGCGCTCGCCGATAGTGAACGCTATGTCGAGGGGCGGGGCGAGAGCTTCGGACCGGACGCACTGCGACGGTGGTTGCGGCGCGTCGGCTAGAATTTTTATTCTCTACACTTCTGCAAAGATAAAACAAAATATTTCATCGGAAGAACTACTATCTTACTATTTCGCCGTGTTGCCTTTTATTACAGCTCCATCGCCTCGGTTATCTACTCCTCTTTGTTGATTAACTGAAGTATTTCCTTCAATCACCACCCCTTTACCTGCGTTGAAGACGCCAGTCCCGCTTTTGTTCGTACTACTAGTCTCATTGTTGATGATCGTAGAATCATCTCCACAACTAACTATACCGACGTCTATCGGCGCGGTGTTCATGCATTTTTTAATTCGCTCCTGACGAGCAATATGGTCTTCGTCATTTTCGGATTTAACGACCTCTGATTGGTGTATCGGATTTTTTTCCTGTGTCAAAGGAGCCGCCATATCTGGGTTGGATGGTGGAATACGTTGTGGCCTTGGGGGCTCCAATTCGTCCCCAGCGCGGGGAATATCCGCTTTTGCGGGTTGATAAATGAGCGGAGATACGCCGGCAACCAGCGCCCCTGCGAGAGCGCCGCAGACTATCCGAACGTAAATCGATTTATCGTGGAACACCCAGATCATCGCCCCTGTTATTAACGCAACAAAAATCACGTAGAAAGACTTCTTCGAAAGTGGGCATACCCTTCCAACGTGATAAAGCATATACAAGACGCAGACCGCCGCCAAGACAAACGCCGCGATCGCAATCCTAAGTCGAAAAAATTCGGGGATAAGCTCCAAATATTTGGCGGGGATCAGGCCGAACGCCACGGCGATAGCTATTCCTCCGACAAACCCGCCAAGAGCGAGTATGTCACCCACAGCCAATCGATTTATGCCTGCACTTTCCGCCATGCAGGTTCACATTGCCCAACTTTGCAAACATTGCAACTCGGCGCCGCGTCTAGCCGCGCGCCAACCGCGCGATGGCCGCGAGATAGTCCGCCCGGAACCGCTCCGCCCGCACCTCCAGCGCGACGCCGATCTGGCCCGGCGGCCCACGAAAATCCGCGATCGTCTGGCCGCGCGTCAACTCGCCGCGCGTCTCCACATCGACCGGCAGCGCCCGCGTGGCGACGAGGCTTGGGTCGAGCGCGACGGCGACGGCGAGCGGGTCGTGCATCACCAGCGCGCGGGGGCGGCCGCGGCTCTGCATCAGATCGAAATAATGCCGCGCGGCGTCGCGCAGGAAACCCGTCAGCGCGGGGCCGTTGGGCGCGTCGGCGCAGGCGGCGGCGAGCGCTTCGAGATCGGCTTCGCTCACAAGACATTGGCGCGTCACGTCGAGGCCGACCAGGATCGTCGGCGCGGCGCCGGCTTCCGAGAAGGCTCGGCAAACCATGCGGGCGGCTTCCGGGTCATGCCAGATGTTGAATTCGGCGGCGGCGGTCACATTGCCGCCGACGGAGAAGGCGCCGCCCATGACGACGAAACGGGCGAGGCGGCGGGGCAGGTCGGGATCGCGCGCGACGGCCAGCGCGATATTGGTCAAGGGGCCCGTCGCGACGAGCACGAGCCGGCCCTCGTGTTCGCGCGCGGCGGCGAGAATGGCGTCGATGGCGTGGGGCGCCGGCGCGGCGGGCGGCGGCTCCGGCAGGACCGCGTGGCCGAGGCCGCTGTCGCCGTGAATGTCGCTGGCGTCGCCGACATGGCCGAGCAGCGGCGCGGCGGCGCCCTCCCAGACCGGAATATCGGGCCGCCGCGCCAGCGCCAGCACGGCGCGGGTGTTGCGCGCGGCTTTCGCCAGGCTCACATTGCCGGCAACCGCCGCGACGCCGAGCAGGCGCACATCGGGACGGCTAAGCGCGTAGAGCAGGCCAAAGGCGTCGTCGATGCCGGTGTCGACGTCAAGGATGAGCGGGATCAAGTCGGAACTCCTTTCGCACGCCAGAAACCGGCGCGGATTTTTCCGCGCCAGCGCACAAACAGCATCAGCGCAACGGCCGCCAACCCCACCGCCAGCCCGATCCACAGGCCGACCCCACCCAGCGGGGTAAGGAAGGCGAGCGCCAGCCCGGTCGGCGCGCCGATCAGCCAATAGCCGATCAGCGCCATCGCCATCGGCACACGCGAATCCTGCACGCCGCGCAGTATATTGGAGAGCGCCACCTGGGCGCCGTCGGCGAGCTGGAACACGGCGGCGATGCGCACGAAGCCGAGCGCAAAGCCGAGCGTGGCGGCGTTGCGCGGCGCCTCCGTGTCCAGGAATGCGGAGATGAGCAGCCGAGGCGCAAATCCCATCAGCGCCGCCGTGCCGGCGACGAAGGCCAGCGCAAGGCCGAAGGCGGTCCAGCCGGCGCGCACGACGGCCGCGCCGTCGCGCGCGCCATAGGCGTGGCCGACGCGCACCGTCGCGGCCATGCCCAGCCCGAGCGGGACCATGAAGGCGGTGGCGGCGATGTTGAGCGCGATGGCGTGCGCCTGGATCTGCGCCGAGCCGAGCCAGCCCATCGCCAACGCCGCGCCGGCGAAGGTCGCGACTTCCAGCGCGATGAAGAAACCGATCGGCGCGCCGAGTCGCCACATCCGGCCGAGTTCGACGCCTTCGAAGCGCCAGCGGCCGAACATCAGTCGATGCGGGCGCAGTTTCGGATCGAGCCAGCTATAGGCGAGCAGCAGCGCGAACATCAAAGTCTGGCTCAGCGTGGTCGCCAGCCCCGAGCCGAACACGCCAAGCGCGGGGAAGCCGAGCTTGCCGAACACCAGGATGTAGTTGAACAGCGCATTGCAGGCGACGCCGAACAAGCCCGCGATCAGCACCGCGCGCACGCGATTGAGCGCGGAGAGAATCGATCGCGCGGCGAAGTAGAGCAGGGCGGGCGCCAGCGCCCATTGCAGGCCGTGCATGTAGCGGCCGGCAAGGGCAGCAAGATCGCGCGGCTCGCCGATCGCGACTAGAATCGCTTCGGCGTTCCAGAACAAAACCCAGAACGGCAGCGCCAGCAGGAGCGCGCTGAGGAGCGCCTGGTGGCCGACCCTGCGCACGCCCGGCCAATCGCGCGCATCCGCCCCGATCTTCTCCGCCGCAAGCGGCGCGGCGGCGCTGACGACGCCGACGCAGAACAGGAACGCCGGGGTGTAGAGATTGAAGCCGAGCGTACTCGCGGCCAGCGCGTCGGGCGAGAGGTGGCCGAGGAACATGACGTCGGTGGTCGTCATGAAATTGACCGCGACATTGGTCAGCACGATCGGCCAGGCGAGGGTGAAGGTGGCGGCGATCTCGCCGCGAACGGAGGTCATGTCGGTTTCGGGGTGAGAGGGAAGCGCCTTCTAGCCGCTAAGCGGGCGCGACGAAACCCGGCTGCGGCGGCATCCGCCGATGCAACTGGCGGAATTTTTCGAGTTCGCCATTGTGCCGGCCTGGGAATGCTGGTTGATCCCAGAGGAGGGGAAAACGCATCTGATGGGCGCCGACGCCGCCGCGCGGAATCGCGTTCCCCCTCGTCGATGGCGTTTTCGCGCCCGAGCCTGCATGAGAGGGACAACCGCCATGAGCCGACGTTTCATCGATCTTTCCGTTCCGCTGGCCGCCGGCATCCGCTCCGATCCGCCGGGGCTGGAGCCAAAAATCGAATATCTCGACCATTTCGCCGGCGTGGCGGATGTGCTGAAGATGTTTCCCGGCATGACGCGCGACGATCTGCCGGAAGGGCAGGCCTGGGCCGTCGAGCGGGTGCAGATGACCACCCACAACGGCACCCATCTCGACGCGCCATGGCACTATCATTCAACCATGGACGGCGGGAAGCCCGCGGCCAGGATCGACGAGATCCCGCTCGACTGGTGTTTCCGCCCCGGCGTGAAGCTCGATTTCCGCGACAAGCCGGACGGCTATGTCTGCACGGCGCAGGATGTCGAGACCGAGCTGAAGCGGATCGGCCACCAGTTGAAACCGTTCGATATCGTGGTGGTCAACACCGCCGCCGGCGTGGCTTATGGTCGCGACGATTACGTGATGAAGGGTTGCGGCATGGGGCGCGAGGCGACGCTTTACCTGACCGAACGCGGCGTGCGCGTGACCGGCACCGACGGCTGGAGCTGGGACGCGCCGTTCCCCTACACGCTCAAGCGCATCCAGGAGACCGGCGACTGGTCGCTGTTCTGGGAAGGCCACAAGGCCGGTCGCGTGCGCGGCTATTGCCATATCGAGAAGCTGCACAATCTCGAAGCGCTGCCGCCGTTCGGCTTCACCGTCTGCTGCTTCCCGGTGAAGGTGGAGAAGGCCAGCGCGGGCTGGACGCGGGCGGTGGCGATACTTGATTGAGGTCTTGGACGCGCGAGCCTAAAGACCGATCATTCCAGCACCATGCGGACGGCCTGCGCCAGCGCGCGACCAAGCAGGGCGTGTTGGTCGGCCTCGTAGTGGAGGCCGTCGAGATCGGAGCAGCGAATGAACTGACCGGCGTCGACGAAGCCGATCCCGCGCCGCTCGGCGACCTCGGCGTAGCGCGCGGCGATTTCCTGCGATTTCGGCTCGGCGCCACGGAACATGTCGGCGAAGGCGGTGAGCTTGGCCACCGGCGGCGGCGCGATCAGCAGCACGCGCGGGGGCGCGCCGTTCGGGCCGACCGGCTCGGCCTGCGCCATCGCGACCAGGCGTTCGGCGCCGAAAGCGATCTCGGCGGCCGAGACGTTGAAGCGCGCCTTCATGTCGTTGCAGCCCAGCGCAATGATGAGGAGATCGAGCGGGGCGTGGCTGCGCAGGCAGGGCGGGAGATAATCGGCGCCGCGCCGATCGGGCTCGATGGGATCGACAAACACCGTCGTGCGGCCGTTGAGCCCTTCCTCGATGACGCGATGCTCGGGGCCGAGCGCGGCGGCCATGACGCCGGTCCAGCGGATTTCCGGCGCGAAACGGGCGCCGCGCGCGGGATCGTAGCCCCAGGTGTTGGAATCGCCGAACGCTAAGATGACCGCCATGATTTCCCCCGGGAAGACGGAGATGAGATAGCGCCGCCGCGCGCCTGCCTGTCAATCGAGCGTGCGGCGGAAACGCAGCAGCGCCAGGATGGCGAAGACGGGCGCGAACAGGCACAGCCACGCGAATTCGGGGCCGATCTCGGCGAAATTGGCGCCCTTCAGCATGATCGCGCGCACCACGCGCAGGAAATGCGTCATCGGCAACAGATTGCCGAGGAAGCGCGCCCAATCCGGCATACCGCGGAACGGAAACATGAAGCCGGACATCAGGATCGAGGGCAGCAGGAAAAAGAAGGTGAGCTGCATCGCCTGCATCTGCGAGCGGGCGAGCGTCGAGAAAGTGTAGCCGAGCAGCACCATCGCGAACACGAACACGAGCACGCCGGCGAGCAGGAAACCCAAACTGCCGACGAAGGGCACCTGAAACAGGAGACGCGCGGCGCCGAGGATCACCGCCACCTGCACCGCGCCGACGACGAAGAACGGCAGCACCTTGCCGAGCATGATTTCCGCGGGCGTGGCGGGCATGGCGAGCAGGTTTTCCATCGTGCCGCGCTCGATTTCGCGCGTCAGCGCGATGGAGGTCATCATCATCATCGTCATTTGCAGGATGACGCCGAGCAGGCCGGGGACGATGAAATATTGCGAGACGCCGTCGGGATTGTAGCGGCGATGGACGACGATATCGAGCGGCGAGGCGGCCGGCGCCGAATGGCCCTGCTCGCGCATCAACGCCCGCGTCGCAAGCTCGCCCAGCGCGCCGATGGCGTTGCTGGCGGCGGCGGGGTCGGTGGCGTCGGCTTCGATCAGGATTTGCGGATGGTCGGCGCGATCGACGCGGGCGCCGAAATCGCTGGGAATGATGACGAGAAAGGCGACGTTGCCGCCCTGGATGAGGCCCTCGGCTTCCGCAACGGTGCGCGGGCGCGCGTCGAAACGGTAGTAGCCGCTGACCTCCAGCGCCGAGACGATGGCGCGCGTGTAATGATCCTGCCCCAGCGCCAGTAAGGCGGCGTCGAGGCGCTTGGGATCGCTGTTGATGGCGTAGCCGAACAGCAACAGTTGCACGACGGGAATGGCGAGCATCATCGCGAAGGTGACGCGGTCGCGCCGCATCTGGATGAATTCCTTGGCGAGGATGGCGCCGAGCCGGAGCAGGAACCCGCGCATCACGCCGCCCTGGGCGGCGCGACGCCCGCCTTCGACATGAAATGGATGAACACGTCTTCGAGGCTCGTGATGCCGGGCTCGCAGGCGAGCCCGTGCGCGGCGGCATAGGCGGTCACGGCGGCGGCGAGTCGCGCGCGATCGGGACCAACCACATGCAGCGTCGCGCCGAACGGGGCGACCTGGGCGACGCCATCGAGCCGGGAAACCTCGCTCATCAGATCAGCGTCGGGATGGACGCGCAATACGAAGGTCGAGAGGCCGGAGGCTTGCACCACCTCGTCCACCGTGCCGGTCGCCAGCATCCGGCCGTCGGAAATATAGCTGATGCGATGGCTGCGCTCGGCCTCGTCCATGTAATGGGTCGAGACCAGCACGGTGACGCCGGCGCCGGCGAGGCGATGGATCTCGTCCCAGAATTCGCGCCGCGCCTTGGGATCGACGCCGGCGGTGGGCTCGTCGAGCAGCAGCAGCTTTGGCCGGTGCATGATGCAGGCGGCGAGCGCGAGCCGCTGTTTCCAGCCGCCCGACAGCGCGCCGGCGAGTTGATGGCGCCGCGCGGTCAAGCCGAGGTCGCCGAGCGTCGCCTCGACCGTCTTGCGCCGTTTGGGCAGTTCATAGAGACGCGCGACGAAAGTGAGGTTCTCCTCTATCGTCAGATCCTCGTAGAACGAGAACCTTTGCGTCATGTAGCCGACCTCGTGCTTGATTCTGCGCGCTTGCTTGATGACGTCGAAGCCGAGCACGGTTCCCTGTCCCGCGTCGGGCGTCAGCAGGCCGCAGATCATACGTATGGTGGTGGTTTTGCCGGAGCCGTTGGGACCGAGGAAACCGACGATCTCGCCCTCGGCGACGCGCAGTGTGACATCATCGACCACCGTGCGCGGGCCGTAGCGCTTGGTCAGACCGGTGACGTCAACCGCGTTCACGAGCGCGGGCTCCCGAATGTCACATCGACGATCTGGCCGGGTTGCAAGCCCAGCGGCCGGTTCGGCGAAGGGCGCGCCTCGATCAGATAGACCAGCGTCTGGCGGCTTTGCAGCGAATAGATCACCGGCGGGGTGAATTCCGGCTCGCGCGCGATATAGGTGACATCGGCGGAGAGCCCCGAGGGACAGCCGTCGCAGCGCACTTGCACGGGTTGGCCGATGGAGAGCCCGGCGAGCCGGGCCTGCGGCACATAGACCTTCAGCTTAATCGCGCCGTCCGGCAGGAACGAAACCACCGGCGCCTGCGGGCCGGCGACGTCGCCGGGGCGGCGCACGATGTCGGAGACAAGACCCGCGCTGGGGGCGGACAGCGTGCGCTGGCCGAGCCGCCATTGCGCGGCGTCGCGCGCGGCTCGGGACTGCGCGACCTTGGCTTCCGCAGAAGCGATCTCGTCGGCGCGGGCGGGAAGTTTGGCCACCGCGAGATTGGCGGCGAGTTCGTGCACGCGGGCGCTCGCGACATCGAGCGCGGTCTTGGCGGCGTCGTATTCGGCCTGGCTGGTGTAGCCGCGGTCGAGCAGGCTTTGCCGGCGCTGGAAGGTGCGGCCGGCGTCCTGCGCGGTGGCTTGCGCCGCCTTCAACGTGGCGTCGAGCGCGGCGATCTCCTCCGGCCGGCGGCCTTTTTGCAGATTAGCGAGATCGGATTGCGTTTGCGTCAGCGCGGCTTCTGCGTTGCGCAGGGCGATCTCCGCGTCGGCGGACTCGAGCCGGGCGATGGCGTCGCCGGGTTTCAGCGCGTCGCCGCGACGCACGAATTCGGCGTTGATGCGCGCAACGTCGATCGGCGCCACGGCGACATATTCGCCCTCGACATAGCCGACGAGGGATTCATCGGGCGGCGCGCAGAACGGCAAGGCGGCGATCCAGGCGAATTTGCATAATGTGGCGAGGGCGATCATGCGCGGCTCCCGGCGGCGTCGAGCGCCGCCTCCAGATTGGCGACGACGATGGATTCAATCGCGGCCGCCTGCGAGGGGCCGATCTCGCTCCAGCCCATCCGCAGCAGGACCGGCGCGCGGGCGATGCGGAAATAGACGATCTGCGCGATAAGGGCGAACACCGACAGGCGGGTGGCTTCGCTCTCGGGCTCCGCTCCGGTCGCCAGCGCCCAGAGGCGACAGACCCGCGCGTGCAGCGGCGCAAAGCCGGCCTCGAACACGCGCGCGAAGGCGGGCGAGGGATCGGAGATTTCACGCAACAGGAAGCGGGCGAGCGGCCGGGCCGCCTCGTCGGCGACGACGCCACGCACGCCCGCGCGCACCAGCGTCTTCAGCGCGGCGCGGGCTTGGCGGCCGGTTTCGACGCTGGGTTGCGCGGCCGAGGCGAAAATTCCGCTTAAAGTCGCGGCGACGTGTTCGGCGCAGGCCGCGCGCAGGCCTTCCTTGCCGCCGAAATGATAGGCGATCATCGCGATATTAACGCGCGCCGCAGCGGCGATCTCGCGCGTCGAGGCGGCCTCGAAGCCTTTGTCGCCAAAGATTTGCAGCGCGGCGGCGAGCAAAGCGCCGCGAGTGGCGTCGCCGCGCGAGAGCTGGACGACGGGTTGCTTCATGGCGAAAACCTTACGCGGTCGCCATACGATAATCAATCGATTGATTAATTGATCTGGCTCAATTCGAGCGCAAGTGCGCCGGCGGTTTCTAGCGACCGGCGCCTTTCGTTGCGAGGAGCTGCGCGAGCAGGCGGTCGAGGATTGCGTAGCCTTTGGGCGTCGGATGCCGGTTCGCCGATCGCGGCTGAAACAATTCGCAGTCGGCGCGATAGCCGCAGGTCATGGCGTCGTGGGCGTCGAGATGCCAATAGCCGTCGCTTTTCGCCTGAGCGGCGAGTTGGGCGTCGAGGGCGCGGATCTCCTCGTCCCTTTCCATCATATTGTCGCCGCGCGGCAGGATCGACGTCACAATCAGCTGAGCGTCGGGGAATTGTCGCTTGATCTTCCGGATCAGATGCGGCAGCCCGATCTCGACGGCGCACTGGGGAAAATGCAGGTCGTTGGCGCCTGCGAGCAGCAAGATGTATTTTGGTTTCTGCTTCGACAAGTCGAAGGTCTGAAGCCGCCAGAGAACGTGCTCGACGCCGTCGGTTCCGAACCCGAGATTGATCACGTCGGCTTTGAACGCCGAAGCAAGCTCACGGACGGGCCAACCGGTCATGATGGAATCGCCGAGCGCGAGCACGTCGAACGAATGCTCTTGCAATTGCTTGTTCAGTTGCTCCATCCGCTCCGGCGCGATGCTTGAATGGTCGGCAGGTTGTGTTATAGCAGCCACTGCGGCCCGATCGCATCCGGCCGCCGCGACCGATTGGGCATTGGCGATCAGGAGGCAGGCGGCGCTGGCGATTTTCCACGATTTGGAGAAGATTGTGACCGCCATCGACCTCGCTCCTGAAGTTATCGTTGAATTTAGTCCGTCGAAGGCCGTTCGGAAAGAGGCGCGGACGCCGCGCGTCGTGGCCATCGGGAACAGCCATCTCAACGCGCTGCGAATGGCGGTGAAGGCCGAGACCGCCGAAGAACAATTCGGCTTTCACATCGACTACCTTTCCACCTTCGATCCCCAATATCAGCCCTTCTGGTCGCGCGACGGCGGGGAATGCATACCGCACGCCCAATTCGAGACGGACGCGGCGGCGCTGATGAACGATGTCAAAGCTGATTTGGTGGTCGCGTTCGTGTCCGGCGTGTTCCAGTTCACGTATGGCACTTACGAGGATGCGCGGCCGTTCGATTTCTTTCTTCCGCAAGCGCCGGATCTCGGCGTCCTGCACGGCCGTGAGATCATCCCTTACGATTTGATCCTTGAGACCGCGCGCGGCGCCAACCAACTCTGGCCGCCGCTGCTCAGGCGTATCATCGCCTGGGCGGGGCCCGCGCCGGTGATTTCTATCGGCCCGCCGCCGCCGATCGCCGATTTCACGCCCTTCTATGCGGAAGTGAAAGAAAAGGCGGACGAGCGAGGTTTCCAACCGGACAGCGCGCGCGCCAAGCTCTGGCGGGTGCAGGTCTTCACGGAGCGCGAACACGCGGCGGCGCTTGGCGCGCAGTTTCTGGACTCGCCGCGCGAGGCCGTGATGGAGCCGGGCCTGCTTCGCGCCGAATATGCGGCCGACCCCGTGCACGCCAACGTCCGTTTTGGCAGGCTGCTCGCGCACGAGATTCAAGGCGTTCTCACGCGGCGTCGGGAAACAGAGGAGAAGTGACATGGCGAGGCATCCCTACGCGTCGCTGCCGCCGCATTGCTTCTGGCGCGACGCCGTCGCCGCGCCGGCTTTTCAGGACGTCGATCCTGTCGTGGAGGCGAAGTTCACGATCTCCGCCGCGGACAAGGTCGCAACCGCCGGTAGCTGCTTTGCGCAACACATCGCCCGCCATCTCGCCAACAGCGGCTTCCACTATCTCGTCACCGAGACGGCCCATCCGCTGGTGAAGTCCGCCGACACCGGCCGGTTCGGCTACGGCGTATTCACGGCTCGCTACGGCAATGTCTATACGACGCGGCAATTGTTGCAGCTTTTGCAGCGCGCCTACGGTCTTTTCGTCGGCGAAGAGGCGCCGTGGCGCACGGGCGAGGGCCGATATCTCGATCCCTTCCGGCCGCGCATCCAGCCAGGCGGATTCCACAGCCGCGAAGAACTTGACGCCGACCGCGCGCATCATTTTTCCTGCGTGCGCAAGGCGATCGAAACCATGGACGTGCTGGTGTTCACGCTGGGCCTGACGGAGACGTGGGCTGCGCGCGCCGACGGCGCCGCGTTTCCGCTCTGTCCCGGCGTCGCCGGCGGCGAATTTGACGAAAGCCGCTACGCTTTCGTCAATCTCACCGTCGCCGAGGTCGTCGCCGATCTCGAAGCGGTTCTGCAACTCATCAAGTCGAGGAACCCGTCCGCCAAAGTGATGCTCACGGTTTCCCCGGTGGCTCTGGTCGCCACGGCGACGAGGCGCAGCGTGCTCGCGGCGACGGCTTATTCCAAGGCGGTCTTGCGTGTCGCGGCCGAGCAGATCGCCAATGCGCATCTGCATGTCGCCTACTTCCCCTCGTTCGAGGTCATCACCGGCAATCACGCGCGCGGCCGCTATTTCGACGAGACGCTGCGCGAAGTCACGCCCGAGGGCGTCGCCCATGTCATGCGGCTGTTCATGCGCCATTACGCCCGCGTGGAAAACGCGCCGCCTCCTCGCATCGACGAAGTTGAGCGGTACAAGGAGGTGGCGCAGGCGGTCGAGCGGGAGGCGGCGGTCCTGTGCGACGAAGTGGCGCTCGACGCGCGCAATGCGTGAGCGCAGCGGCCTCCCCCTTGAAGTTGCGGGGCGGTTTCCGCTCCTCTAAAGAATGTGGTTACAAGGCGCTTGGCGCCGGGGAGGAGCGAACGCGTTGGGCGCGTCGGCGCGACAGGTTTTCGACGACGATCCGCTGGTCGTGGCCAGTGCGCGCGCCTTTCGCGGCGGAAGCCGCAGCGCAATTGCGGCGCGAACTCCCCGCGTTCGATTACACCGTCGTGATCGTGTTCATTTCGCCGCATTACGACGCGGGCGAATTCGCTGCCGCGCTTGTGCGCGAATTCGGCGACGCGCCGGTCTATGGCTGCACCACGGCGGGGGAAATCGGCCCCGACGGCATCTCCGAGGGCGGCGCGTTGGCGATCGCCTTTCGCGCGCGCGATTTTACGATGGTCGCCAAGCCGATCCTCGACATCGGCGCCGCGACGCTGGAGGCCCTGCGCGGCGATCTCATCGGCGCGCGCGCCGAACTGGAGGCGGTCGCGGCGGGACGCAACCGCTTCGCGCTGCTGCTAGTCGATGGTCTGCGCCTGCACGAGGAAACGCTGGCCTCGACCATCGGCGCTTGCCTGCACGACATTCAGGTGGTCGGCGGATCGGCGGGCGATGGCATGGACTTCGGCGTCACCTCGATAATCTGCGGCGGCAAGGCGAGCACGAATTCGGCCGTGCTGATGTTGTTTTCGACCGATCTGGCGGTGCGGCTGTTCAAGTGCAACAGTTTCGAGCCGACAACAACCAAGCTGGTCGTCACCGACGCCGACATCGACCGCCGCATCGTGCGCGAACTGAACGCCGAGCCGGCGGCGAGGGAATATGCGCGCACCATCGGCTTGCCGGAGAGCGAACTCAACGCCTATGTGTTCGCCGCCCATCCGGTGATTGTGCGGGTGGGCGGCGATTTCTACGCCCGCTCGATCCAGCGCGCCAATCCCGACGGATCGCTGACGTTCTTCTGCGCCATCGACGAGGGGTTGGTGCTGACGGCGGCGGGTCGACTCGACACTCTGGGCGTGGTCGAGCAGATGTTCGCCGACACCGAGCGCGAACTCGGCGAGGTCTCCGCCTATATCGGTTTTGATTGTCTGCATCGCCGGCTGGACGCGGAGCAGCGCCAGATCATCCGCGATCTGGAGGATCTCTATCGGCGCCATCGCGTCGTCGGCTTCAACACTTACGGCGAGCAATTCGAATCCATGCATCTCAACCAAACGTTCTCCGGCGTCGCTATTGACAAGAGGCCGGCGGCGCGATGAGCGAGGCGGACGCCGAGATCGCCGGCTCGCGGTCGAAAACGCCAAGCTGAAGAAGATCAACGCCGCGCTGATGTCGCGCGTCGAGCGGGCGATGGACCAGCCCAACAACGCGTTCGGCCTGTTTGAAGTCGCGATCACGCTCGACAAGACGGTCAGGCGGCGCACGGCGGAATTGCAGGCGGCTCTGCGCTCGGTCGAGGGCGCCAACGACGCGCTCACGAGGGCCAAGCAGGCGGCGGAGAAGGCCAACGCGTTCAAATCGACGTTTCTGGCTTTCGTCAGTCACGATCTGTTGCAGCCGCTCAACGCGGCGCGGCTCAATCTGTCGACGCTCAACGAGGCCGCGCCGAACGACGAGGTGCGCCGGTTCTCGCATCAGATCGACCTCGCGCTGACGAGCCTGGAAGACCTGATCCGCACGCTGCTCGACATGTCGAAACTCGATGCGGGGGCGATGCGGCCAGACCTTGCGACCGTGCCGCTCGAACAGGTGCTGTCGCCGCTGCGGGCCGAATTCGCGCCGCTCGCCGCCGCGCGCGGGCTCAAGCTCACAGTTCGGCCGAGCCGGGCCTATGTTCGCACCGACCCGATGCTGCTGCGGCGCGTATTGCAGAATCTGATCACCAACGCGCTGCGCTACTCCCGGCGCGGCGGCGTGCTGCTGGGCGCGCGCGCGGGGCGACTTCGTTCGCATCGACGTCAGCGACACGGGGCCGGGCATTGCGCCCGATCGGCGCGAAGCGATCTTCGAGGAATTCCAGCGCGAGGGCGGGCCGGGCGACGGCGGGTTCGGGCTCGGTCTGTCGATCGTGCGCCGGCTTTCGCAGGCGCTGGAGCATCGGGTCGAACTCATGTCTCGGGTGGGCTTTGGCTCGACCTTCTCGCTGCTGCTCCCGGCGGCGAGCCCGGCGGAGGCGGCGACGCCGCCGCAAGCCGTGGATTTCGCGCCGCGGTTCGACGGTGTGCACGGGGCCGAGATCCTCGTGATCGAGAACGAGCCGAGCGTGGCGAGCGCGATGCAGGCGCTGCTGGAGCGCTGGGGCTGCCGCGTCAGCGTCGCCCATTCGCCGGGCGAGGCGCGCGAGGCGCTGCGGCGGGGCGCGGCCAGCCCCGATCTCGTCATCGCCGATTATCACCTCGACGACGGCGCGCGCGGCATCGACGCGATCGACGAGGTGCAGAACGAGATCGAAATGCCGATCCCGGCCTGCATCGTCACCGCCGATTATTCGGAGGCGGTGACGGAGGCGGCCGCCGCGCGTGGGCTGGAGATCTTGCGCAAGCCGGTCAAGCCGGCGGAATCGCGCTCGCTGATCGCCTATCTCCTGGCGTGAGGCGTCTCGTCGGCGCCCGACCGCAGCGTCGAAAAATCGACTTTCGACACTTCGATCACGGCGCGGGTGCGGGTGAACACTTCGAGCTTCCGTAAAATCTCCGAGACATGCGCCTTCACCGTCGTCTCGGCGAGTTTCAGCTCATAGGCGATCTGTTTGTTCTGCAATCCCGACTTGATCATTTCGAGCACCAGCAATTGCTGCGGCGTCAGCGTACGCATCTTCTTCAACACATGGCTTTGCTCGGTCGCCGGCGTCTTTTCGGCGAGCCTGGCGCGCAGCTGCGGCGGCACGTAGATCGAGCCGTTGAGCGCCTCGCCGATTGCGTTGGCGATCTCCTGGCGCGAGGTCGATTTCGGGATGTAGCCGGCGATGCCGAGCGACATCGCCTCGGCGACCAGTTCCGGCTCTTCGTGGCCGGAGACCACGACGATGGGAAGTTTGGGATGGGCCGAGCGGAAGCGGACCAGGCCGGAGAAGCCGGTCGTGCCGGGCAGCGAGAGATCGAGCAGCGCGAAATCGAGATCGCGATGCGCGGCGGCGACGTCGATCGCGCCCTCGATCGAAGTCGCCTCGAACACTTCCGCATCGGCGTGAGCCATCCGCACCGCGCTTTGCCGCGCCTCGCGGAACAGGGGGTGATCGTCGACGATGAGGAAGCGGATCATGGCGGTTCGCCGGGAAATTAAGATAACGCCGGGCGCGAGGCCCGGCGCTGTTTGCGTTATAGCGCGCTTACTTGGCGGCCGTCTTCTGCGGCAGGCGGAACACCCAGTAAGAGCCGCCCTGGTTGATGTCCTTCACCTGCTTGGCGACGTCGCCGCCCCACAGCGGCACCGCGCCGCCCCAGCCGGCCGCCACGCCGATCATCTCCTGGCCGTCCTGCTCCCAGGCGATCGGCGGCGCGACGATGCCGGCGCCGACATTGAACTTCCACAGCACTTCGCCGGTCTTGTCGTCGAACACCATCAGATAGCCCTCGGGCGTCTCGGTGATGACGAGACCGCCGGCCGTCGTCAGCACGCCGCCCCACGGCGGAGCGGTGTTCTTGAACTCCCACTTGACCGAACCGTCGGCCGGATCGATCGCTTTCAGCGAGCCGATATGGTCGTCGAACACGGTGTGGATGGTGAAGCCGGCGCCAAGATAGGCCGCGCCCTCCTTATAGGCGACCGGCTCGTTGTGGATATCCATGCCCCATTCGTTGGAGGGGACATAGAACAGGCCGGTGTTCTGCGAATAGGCCATCGGCATCTGGTTCTTGCCGCCCAAGAACGAGGGCACCGAGAACACCTGCTTGCCCTCCTTGCCGTCGGCGCCCTGGGTCGGGTCGCCGGGGCGGTTGTCGTCGTTATAGACCGGGCGGCCGTCCTTGCCGATTTCCTTGGCCCAGTTGATCTTCGCCACGAACGGCGTCGCATGGAGGAATTTGCCGTTGGTGCGGTCGAGCACATAGAAGAAGCCGTAGCGGTCGGCGGTGGCGCCAAGCTTCTGGCCGTCTTTCGTGTTGAACGAGATGAATTCGTTGACGCCGTCATAGTCCCAGCCGTCATGCGGCGTGGTCTGGAAGCCCCACTTGATCTCGCCGGTTTCCGGGTCGATGGCGAGGCGGGACGATGTCCACTTGTTGTCGCCCGGTCGCAGCCAGGAGTTCCACGGACCCGGATTGCCGGTGCCGAAGAAGGCGAGCTTGGTCTCGGGATCGTAGGCGCCGCCGAGCCAGGGCGCGCCGCCGCCGAACTTGTACATGTCGCCCGGCCAGCTTTCGTTGGCCTTGCCGGTCATCGTGGTGTCCTTGCCGTCTGCCCATCAGGCCTTCGAGCACGGGGCGGGTCCAGACGAGATCGCCGGTGGAAGCCTTGCGCGCCTCGACGCGGCCGACGACGCCGAATTCGCCGCCGGAGACGCCGGTCAGGATCAGGGCGCCATGCGCCTGGGTCGGCACGATCAGCGGCGCCGCGGTCATGGAATAGCCGCCCTTGAAATCCTCGATCTCCTTCTTCCAGGCGAGCTTGCCGGTCTTGGCGTTGAGCGCGACGAACTGGGCGTCGAGCGTGCCGAAATAGACGAGATCGCCGTAGAGCGCGGGGCCGCGGTTGACGACGTCGCAGCAGGGCAGGATGCCCTCGGGCAGGCGCGCGTCATATTCCCACTTCTTGTCGCCGGTCTTGGCGTCGATGGCGTAGAGCCGGCTATAGGAGCCGGTGACGTAGATCACGCCGTCATGGACCAGCGCCTGACTCTCCTGCCCGCGCTGCTTCTCGCCGCCGAACGAGAACGACCAGGCGGGCGCCAGACCTTTGACGTTCGCCTTGTCGATCTGCTTCAGCGGGCTGAAGCGCTGCGCCTGCAGACCCAGGCCATTGGTGACGATCGATTTCGTGTTGGTCGCATCGTTCAACAGCATTTCGTCGGGGACGGGTTCGGCGCGAGCGCCAGCGCCGAAACGAGACCCAGTTTCAATCCCAACTTCATGTCGTCCTCCCTGTCGGGCGCTTTTTTGGCGCCCTTCGACCCCAGCCGCCTTGACGCGCCCCGTGCCGTCTCCCGCGCGCCGGACCATCCGCCGCGCAAATTCCAGTTCGATCAGCGCGCCGCTTCGGGCTTGCGCCAATCGACGCCGTAGGCGGCGAAAATCTTCTCCAGCTTGCCCGAGCTTTCGAGTTCGCCGAGCGTGACCGCGATTTCCTGGCCGAGATCGCGCGAATCGCTCGTCACCGCGACGCCGAGCGTCCACTCGCTCGACAGCCGCAACTCGGGATGGACGACCGCGAACGGGCGCTTGCCCGCGCGTGCGAAGGACTGGCCGGCGGACTGCTCGCCATAGAAGGCGTCGACGTCGCCATGCTCGAAATGGGCGGCGGCCTGCTCCAACGAACGCTCGTGCACGATATGCGGGAGAAAGGCGTGGTTTTGCGCCGAAGCGAGCACCCAATCGGCCAGAGAACCGACGGCCACCGCGATTTTTTCCGATTTCAGCAGCGAAAGGTCGCGCCCCGCTTCCGCCTTGGCGGGATCGACATACATGGCGACGCCGTCGACGTGATAGGGCGCAAACAGCGCGATGCGGTCGTTGTCCTTGGCGATGCGAGGGTCGTAAGGAATGTGCAGCATCACATCGTCGGGCGCGGCGCCGAATACGGCACCCTTCCAGACGCCGTTGCGCAGATCATCGTTGACGTCGTCGTCGGCGCGCAGTTCAAATAGGTCTAGCCGCACCTTGAGCGCGTCGGCGCGCGCGCGCGCGATATCGACGTCGATGCCCCTGGGCTGGCCGTTCTCGGTATAGGAATAGGGTTTGTAATCGAGATAGACGGCGACGCGCAGCGCGCCGCTTTTTTGCACCGCATCGAGCGGCCGCGCCTGCACGCCTGCGCCGGCTACGCAAAGAGCGCAGATGAGGAGAAGGGCGCGCAATCTCAACTGCCGTCGTAGCGGGAGTCAAGATAGGTGCGAATCGCCCACATCGCTTCCTGACTCAGAATTCCCTCGAACGCCGGCATTTTGGTCATGCCGTTCTGCGGCTAGCCGTGGCGGATGCGGTTGATGAACCATTCGTCGCCGGCCTCGGCCTGGTCGAGATAGCGCAGGTCAGGCGCCATCCCGCCGGAAACCGCTTGCAGGCCATGGCAGCGCGCGCAATTCTGGTTGAAGCCAGAGGCGCCGATCTTCAGGGCGAGCGCGTTGCCGCGATAGGGATTGGCCTTGCGCCATTCGTCGCCGACCTGGTCGAGGCCGGCGGTGTCGATCGGCTGCGGCGTCACGTCGCCGTGGGCCAACGCATGTCCAATGCCCAGAGCGGCCGACAGAGCCATCAAGATCACGTATGATTTCGCCCGCATTGCGCTCCCGCCCCAAGTGGATTTGTTGTCGCAGAGGTTATCTCGCGCAGCGTGGCTTGCGATATTGTACTTTGGCGCCGCCGTTGCCGCGCCTGGAGTGTTCGCAGGCGCCACGCTCGAGGTTTGCGCGGAGTTGCTGCGCCAATATCTACCGTTATATTCGGAGGAGAATAACGGGCGATAATAAATATCTATATCCTCCTTCTGTGCGGTTGACGCGTCGAAAGTATTAGGAGATTTTGGGTACACGGCTGCGGCGCGATTGAGCCGCGTTCGTTCATGCGGTCGCCCGCACAGGAAAATTGGGCGGTCGACCAGAGGGAGGAAACATGCCCAACTTGACCATTAACGGTCACAACGTGACCGTAGATGCGGCGAAAGATACGCCGCTGCTGTGGGTTATCCGCGACAATCTGAATATGACCGGCACGAAATTCGGCTGTGGGGCCGGGCTTTGCGGCGCTTGCACGGTGCATGTCGACGGCGTCGCCGTGCGCTCGTGCCAGACGCAGATCGGCGACGTGGCTGGCAAGAAAGTCACCACGATCGAAGGTCTGAGCCAGCATGGCGATCACGCCTTGCAGAAGGCTTGGGTGGCCGAGCAGGTGCCGCAATGCGGTTACTGCCAGTCGGGCCAGATCATGCAGGCGGCTTCGCTGCTCTCGCACAATCCCGCGCCGACGCGCGACGAGATCGTCGAGGCGATGACGGGCAATCTCTGCCGCTGCATGACCTACCCGCGCATCATCAAGGCGATCGAGCGCGCTTCCAACGATATGCGCGCCGCCAACGACACCGCCGGGAGGAAGGCATGAGCAAGCACGAAACGATCCGCTCCGGTCCGGAGCTCTCCCGCCGCGCCTTTTTGGTTGGCGTCAGCGCCGCCGGTCTCGTTTGCGGCGTCGGTTTGCCCGGCGCTGCTGAAGCCGCCGCCGCGTTTGCACCGACCACCTGGTACTCGATCGGCGAGGACGGTTTGGTTACGGTGAATGTCGGCAAGGCCGACATGGGCCAGCATGTCGCCAGCACGATGGCGCAGATCGTCGCCGACGAACTCGGGGCCTCGTGGTCGCATATGCGCGTTGCCCTGATGGGCAACGATCCCAAGTACAACGATCCCATGCTCGGCGCGATCATCACCGGCGGCTCGTGGTCGACGATGATGAACTTCGACACGATGAGCCGCGCCGGCGCCGCCGGACGGATGGCGCTGACGGAAGCCGGCGCCGCGATGCTCGGGGCGTCTGCCGATCAGGTCGTCGCCGCCGATTCGCGCGTCATCGACAAGAAATCCGGCAAGTCGGTCAGCTACGCCGACATCGTCAAGTCGGGCAAGGCGTCGAAGGTGTTCACCGCCGACGACCTGAAGGCGATCAAGTTGAAGACGCCGGATCAGTACACGCTGATCGGCCGCGATCTCCAGCAAATCGACATTCCGTTCAAGGTGAACGGGACGGCGAAATACAGCATCGACGCGACGGTTCCGGGCATGCTCTACGGCCGCATCGTCACCCCGCCCGTGCGTTACGGCGCGAAGGTGACGGCGGTCGATGATTCCGCCGCCAAGAAACTCCCCGGCTTCGTGCAGGCGGTGGTCGTGGAAGACCCGACCGGCACTGTGACCGGATGGGTCGTCGCCGTCGCCAAGACCTATTGGGAGGCCGCCAAATCGGCGGAGGCCCTCAAGGTTTCTTATGACAAGGGCCCGAACGCGAGCGTGACAAGCGAGTCGATCCTGGCGGAGTCGAAGCGTTTGCAAGCCGCGCCCGGCGGCGAATTGTTCTTCAAAGTTGGCGACGCTTCAGGCGCCCTGAAGTCGGCCGCCAAGACTGTTGAGGCGGAATATACGACGAGCATCAACATCCATGCGCCTCTGGAGCCGATGAACGCGATCGCCGAGATCAAGGACGGCAAGCTGCATATCCATTGCGGCAATCAGTTCATGACCCGCTCCTGCGCCATCGCCGCGGCTTCGGTCGGCATGAAGCCGGAAGACGTCGTCGCCCATCAATACTGGATCGGCGGCGGCTTCGGGCGCAAGCTCGACGGCGACATGATGGTCGTGGCGGCCGTTACGACCAAGGCGGTCGGCAAGCCGATCAAGATCGTGTATTCGCGCGAGCATGACATGCAGATGGATTTCTCGCGTCCGCTGGTCTATCAGAAAGTCGCGGTTGGTCTCGACAGCTCCGGGAAGGCCACTGCGTTGCACCACGATCTCGTCAGCGCCTGGCCGACGAAGCGGTGGGGCATCCCGGGCTTTATGGGCAATTCCGTCGATGGCCACAAACAGGCCCTGGACGGGTTTGCCGTAAACGGCGCCGATTTCTTCTATTCGGTGCCGAACCATACCGTGCGCACGGTCCTCAACGAAGTGGCGCAGAACGCCACGCCGTCGGGACAGTTGCGCTCGGTGGCGCCGGGTTGGACGTTCTGGGCGGTCGAAAGCGCGATCGACGAAGCCGCGCATGAGGCCGGTAAGGATCCGGCCGAATTCCGGCTGGCGATGCTCGACGGCGCCGGTGACAACGCCGGCGCGCTACGTCTCGCCAACACGCTGCGCGCAGCGATGGGCCTGGCCGGCTACGGCACGAAGAAGCTTGAGAAGGGCGAAGGCCTCGGCGTCGCCTGCGTCAGCTCGCAGGAGCGCGGCACGGCTTCGTGGACGGCCTGCGTGGCGCATGTGGCGGTCGGCGCCGATGGCGCGGTGAAGGTGAAGAAACTCACCGTCGCCACCGATATCGGAACGACGATCAACCCCGATGGCGTGCGCGCGCAAGTGATGGGCGGCGCGCAATGGGGCATGTCGCTGGCGATGCTCGAACAGGCGACGATGAAGAACGGCGCCATCGAACAGACCAACTTCGACACCTACACGCCGATGCGTATGGCCGACATTCCGGAGATCGAAGTGGCGATCATCGCTAACGGCGATCCGGTGCGTGGCACCGGCGAACCGACGGTGACCGTGATCGCGCCGGCGCTCGCCAATGCGATCTTCAATGCGGTCGGCGCGCGCGTGCGCTCGCTGCCGATCACGACGGAAGCCGTGAAAGCCGCGATGAAGAAGGCCTGATCGCCTCGCTTTTGAAACAAGAACCCCGCCGGAGCGATCCGGCGGGGTTTTTCTTTAGTCCTTGCCGCCGTCGCGGCGGAACTGGGAGATGTAGGCGATCACATTGTCGATCTCGGTCTAATCCTTCAGGCTGGGGAAGGTCATGGCGACGCCGGGCGCCTCGTGACGCGGCGCCTTCAGATATTTGGACAACGCGGCCTGATCCCAGACGATGACGGAATTTTCCAGCGCCGGCGAATATTTGTAGCCGGGCACGTTTCCCGCCTTGCGGCCGATCAGGCCGTTCAGCACGGGGCCGTAGAAATTGGTCGCGCCGACGCCGACGCGGTGGCATTGCTTAAATTGCTGGAACACCTTTTCGCCCGCGCCGACGATGGCAATCCCCCGTTCGCGGGCGCAAATTACGCGGGAGCGGCCGCGTTTGCGCCCCTCGCGCGCTAGACTAAGACGCGCGGAAGCCGCCCAGGGATTGATCGAAGTGAAGTCTGCTCCCTAGGCGGTAGTGTCTCAGTTTGAATTTTTATTGAGGCGATCAATCGTGTGCCACAAGAAACCCAGCACAGCGCCGTAAGCGCTCCAGCCAGCTACGGCTAACGGTCGAAACCTAACCCACCAAATGACGGTAAAAATTTCAGGATCGTTTCTGCTCGCCGGCGGCCAGTAGAAAACGATGTTGCCTATTGCGGCAAGCGAAAGCGCTCCAAAAACCATTATGCAAAGGCAAAGGATTGGAGCTCCTATTTTCAAATTGATGTCTTTTTGTAAGGTCCGCGCGGTCGG
>JANLPL010000016.1:0-7366 GCA_031367195.1 Bradyrhizobium sp. | reverse complement strand
AGGTGTTCCTCGCCGCCGGCTTCGAATGGCGCGAGCCCGGCTGCTCGATGTGTCTGGCGATGAACCCGGACAAGCTCAGCCCCGGCGAGCGCTGCGCCTCGACCTCGAACCGCAATTTCGAAGGGCGGCAGGGCTACAAAGGCCGCACGCATCTGGTGTCGCCGGCAATGGCGGCGGCGGCGGCGATCGCGGGGCGGGGCGGCGATGTGAGAGGGTGGGGCTAGGGGGCGCGGGTGAGAATTGAGCAAATACGTCTTAAGAATTTCAAGACGTTTCAAAATGTTACAGTGAAGGATATTCAACCCTTCACTGTTCTCGTTGGCGCGAACGGCTCAGGAAAGTCGTCTTTCTTCGATGTGTTTGGGTTCTTGCGGGACTGTCTGAGAGATAACGTGCGTACTGCGCTGACCAAGCGCGGGGGATTCCGCGAGGTGATTACGCGTGGGCACGAAGGCGAAAGCATTCTGATAGAACTTAAGTTGAGAATGCCACTGAAGATTGAAAATACTACTAGCGAGCGAACAGTAACATATTTTATTGAAATTGCCTCAAATAAAAATGAAATCAGCGTTGCTCGCGAGCAGCTTCGCTATACGAGGTTCGGCGGGGGGCAGCCGTTCCGATTTATCGATTTCAGGGACGGTACAGGGTCAGCAATCAACAATGAGGCGGAACTGGCTAAGGGTGGTGAGGAACGGCGGGAAGAGCAAAGTCTTGATTCGCGTGATATTTTGGCAATCAAAGGGCTCGGCCAATTTCAACGCTTCGAAGCCGCGAGCGTAATACGCAATCTGATTGAGAACTGGCACGTATCCGATTTTCACATCAATGCGGCGCGCGCAAGTCCCGATGCGGGGGTTGCTGAACATTTATCGAGCGAAGGCGAGAACTTGCCCCTAGTGGCGCAATTCCTTTTTGAAAATCATCGAAAGATTTTCGATGAGATTCTGGCCACGATGCGGCGACGAGTCCCCGGAGTTGCGAATGTGGAGGCCGAACAGACTGTAGATGGACGAATAGTTCTTCGATTTAGAGACGGATCATTCAAAGATCCATTTATTGCTCGTTTCGTGTCCGATGGGACAATTAAAATGTTTGCATATCTAGTTTTACTTCACGATCCAAAACCGCATCCATTGCTATGTGTGGAAGAACCTGAAAATCAACTTTATCCAAGCCTAATGGAAGACTTAGCCGAGGAATTTCAGGATTATGCCTCACGGGGCGGTCAAGTGTTTGTGTCGACTCACTCACCTGACTTTCTCAATGCCGTCCCCATAAAATCTTTATTTATTCTTTCAAAAGAAAACGGACTAACAATTGTGCGCAAGGCTTCCGCGTTTGAGCAAATTGCAAATATGGTGGAAGCAGGCGATAGGCTTGGGTGGCTCTGGCGTCAAGGAATGTTTAAGGGCGTCAATCCCCAATGACGGATGTCGTTGTTTTGACGGAAGAGCCCTCAGCGCGCATTGTCGCCGAGTCACTTGCTGAAAAGCTCGGACTGTCTGATCGCGCTATTTTTCTGCAACACCAAGGCAAGAGCGATCTGGAGCAGTCGTTTCCTCGCAAGATCGGTCACTGGCGAGCACACACGCCACCACGCTTTGTCGTTATGCGCGACAACGATCGAGCAGTGTGCTGGCAATTGAAAAGCCGCTTACTGTCTCTTCTCCCAACCGCAGCTACCGGTCGAGTGAAAATTCGATTGGTCGTTCAGGAGCTTGAGAGCTGGTACCTCGGTGACCTGGACGCTGTTTCGCGAGCCGGACTCTTGAGCGAGACGTCTCTAGAATCCCACAAGCGAAGTGCGACCCTACGAAATCCAGAAAAAATTGGCAATGCAAAGCAGTTTTTCAAAGCAAGGATCGCCAATGGTGGGCAAATCGCCCTCGCAAGGCAAATCGCTCCACATCTCAGCCTCAGCGAAAATCGGTCCAAGAGCTTTCACGCGTTTGTCTCTGCGCTACGATGGGCAGGCGATTTACCTGAGTTCCCATAAAGGTCGGCGCCCTGTTTATCTACGAAGCTGGAATTGCGGCGCCACTGACGAGAGTGATTAACGCCTTCGGGCTGACCTTGCCTGCGCCACATCGGGCCAATCTGGCAAGCTCTCTGCTTCCCTCACCCCGCCTTCCCCACCCACCCACACAAATCGCTGATCAGGCATCGCCCGCACTCCGGCGCCCGCGCCTTGCAGGTATAGCGCCCGTGCAGGATCAGCCAGTGGTGCGCGTGCGGCAGAAACTTCGGCGGGATCACGCGCATCAGCCCGTCCTCGACCTCGCGCGGCGTCTTGCCGGGCGCGATCCCTAAACGGTTCCCGACCCGAAACACATGCGTGTCGACCGCCAGCGTCGGCTCGCCGAAGGCGACGTTGAGCACGACATTGGCCGTCTTGCGGCCGACCCCGGGCAGCGCCTCCAAAGCCTCGCGTTCGCGCGGGACTTGGCCGCCATGCTGGTCGATCAAGGCCTGCGACAGCGCGATCACGTTTTTCGCCTTGTTGCGGAACAGGCCAATCGTTTTGATGCGCTCGCGCAGAGCGTCCTCGCCGAGCGCGACCATCTTCCGCGGAGTGTCGACCACCGTGAACAGCCCACGCGTCGCCTTGTTGACGCTGACGTCCGTCGCCTGCGCCGACAAAGCCACGGCGACCAGCAGCGTGTAGGGATTGACGTACTCAAGCTCGGTGCGCGGCTCGGGCGCGGCGGCCGCGAGGCGCTCGAAAATCGCCGCCGCGCGCGCCGCAATTTTCGTTGATCCCCGCGCGGAGGGTCGCCGTTTCTCTTGCCCCATGACCATCCTATATGTCAGCCTGCCCGCATCCGCCACAAAGAGCCGCCATGTCGCTGCCGCCCGAAAACGACGCGCCGCTGTTCGAGGATACGCTGCGGCCGCACCGCTCGCTCGGTCCAGTCGGTTTTCGCACGCTGATGATCGTGGTCGGATGCGCCAGCGCGGCGCTCAGCGTGCCGTTCTACCTCCTGGGCGCATGGCCGGTCGTGGGCTTTTTCGGGCTCGATGTATTGGCGATCTATCTCGCCTTCCGGCTCAATTTCCACGCCGCCCGCGCCTGCGAGCATTTCCGGCTGACCTATTTCGAGCTGACCTTCGCGCGCATCAGCGCGGCGGGCCAACGGCGGGAATGGCGGTTGACGCCGAGCTGGGTGCGGCTGGAGCGGGTCGACGACGAGGATTATGGTCCGCAGCGGCTGACGCTGCACAGCCGGGGCCGCTCGTGGCGGATCGCCAGCGGCGTCGGACCGGACCGCAAGGCGCAATTCGCGGGCGAATTCACGCGCGCGCTGGCCCTAGCGCGCAGCGGGCCGCGTTATTCCTGAGCCGCGGGGTCAGTCCATCAGCAGCGCCACGCCGAGCCTGCGCCTGTCGGTCGAGCCGCGGTCGGCCGGGCAGATGAGGTTGTCCTGGGTCAGAACGGCGGTGATGTCGCCCGGCGCGGACATGGCGATGTCGATCGTCGCGCCGGGGCCGACCGGCACGGGCTTTCCCTGCACAATAAGCTTGCAGCTGCGCGCGAAACCGGGGACGGGCTCCATCTTGTACAGCAGCTTCACCCGAACGGTCGCCGGCGCGTCGGCGACGGGGAAGCGCCAGTTGAGGGTCTCGGCGGCGCTCCAGCGAAATTCGTTTTCGGCCCCATGCCAGCCCGCCGCATTGCTTTTGGGCGCACCGATCGTCACGAACTGGAAGGCGGGGCCGATCCGCCGCGCGAGATCGGACGGCGCGTCGGCGAAACACCAGCAGACCCAGTGCACGCGTTCGTCGGCATGAAGCGTCAGCGCGCAGCTATTTCCCAGCAGCGCCAGTGTCTTCAGCGAATAGGTCGAGCAATGGCCGTTGCGCGGCGCGCAATACCACCAGGAGGGGCCGATCTGCCCGATATTGGCGGGTTGCAGGCTGACGCCCAACAGGATGGCGCCGCCCGGAGCCAGAAACGAAGCGACTTCCGCCATCGTCGCCGTGGGATCGGGCGAATGTTCGAACACCTCGACGCAAGTGATGAGATCGAATTTGCCGGCCGGGCGTTCGGAGGAAGAGAACGGGTCGTAACTGGTCGCGTCGATTCCGCGCTCGCGCAACAGCCTGGCGAGCCCGCCGGCGCCGCCGCCGAAGTCGAGCACGCGCGCCGCGCCGTTTTTGGGCAACAGCGGGATCAACGAAGCGAACACGCGCTGCGAACGGACGCCGGAATATTCCGGGTCCACCTTGATGTAGTCGTCGTTGTAAACGAACCGCGCGAAATCCTCGGCGGTCCAGTCGTCGAAGAACGACGTGAACAGAAATTCGCAATGAGGGCAGGTTCGCCAGTCGACGCCAACGCCGGATCGGCCGAACACATGGCCGCCGGCGCATTTGAGGAAATCGGTCAGGCCTGAAAACTGGGTTGCGCTATGGCAAATCTTGCAAGTTACGGCCTGGGCCGCTGCGTTGCGCCGGTCGAGCGCGGGCAGGCCCGCCAGCCGCCGCTCAAGCTTCGCATCCATACGCGCGATCTCCTCGAATGTGGAACCGGTCAGGCTTCTCGCAGTGGACGGCCTGGCGGCGGGATCGTATAGGACTACGATGTCGTCACGAATACGCAAACTGGTCGGCGGCGTGGGCATGCTCGCGTTCGTGCTGTTTTACGCCCTCGTCGCGATGGCGCTGGCGGATTCGCGTCCCGTTAACGAAGCGCCGGAACTGGCGCGCACGGCGGTTTATGTCGTGCTCGGCCTCGTCTGGGTGCTGCCGCTGATGCCGCTGATCCTGTGGATGGAGAGCGGGCGGTTCACGCGACGTTGAGCCGGCGTCCGCGGTTCCACAGCCGGAACGGCGCGCCCGACAGCAGCAGGTCGAGATAGCGCAGATCCTGCCACAGACCGTTGAGCGAAACGCGCGGCAGGGCGTGCAGGTGATCGGAGTGTTCGGCGAACAACATACCCGGCCGCGTCGTCACCGCGGTCTCGAAGCCGGCCTCGCGCGCCAGCGCGAATTCGCGAGCGGTGGCGCTGGTGGGATCGCCGACGGGATAGGAGAGGCTCGTCACGGGGACGCCGAGACGGGTCTCCAGAACCGCCTTGCAGCCGAAAATCTCGGCGCGCGCGTCGGCAAGAGGCCATTGCGCGAGGCGGCGATGGCTCAGGCTATGCGCGCCGACGCTCACCAAGGGATGGCGGGCGAAAGCGAGGGTCTCGTCCCAGTCGAGGAAGTCAGGCTCGGCGAGGGTGATGGCGTTCACGCCGGCCTTAGCCGCCAATGCGGCGACGGCGTCGAGCAATTCGGCTTCGGGGCGGGCGCGCAGGGCCCAATAGAGGCGCTCGAAGGCGGCCGATTTTTCCGCCGCGTTTCGCGCGGGCAGGCGCAGCCCGCCGCTCTCGATCGCATCGAGCCGGCGGATCGCCTCTTCCAGTTCGAGCCACCACAGGCGGGCTGTGCGCTCGATGATTCCGGGGGCGAAATAGACCGTCGCGGGGGCGTTATGGCGTTCGAGCACCGGCAAAGCGGCGTCGCTTGTGTCGCGATAGCCGTCGTCGAAGGTCAGCGCCACGAACGGCGGGCCGCCCACGCGCAGCCGCCTCGCCGCCTCGGCGAGGGTGACGAAGGCGAAGCCGCGCGCTGAGATCAGCGTAAGCGCCTGGTCGAGAAATTCAGGCGTCACTTCGAGCAGGCGGTTGGGCGCGTAGCCGGGCAACAGCGGCCGAAACGGCCGCACGCGATGCAGCGTGAGAATGAAGCCGGCGCCGGGCGCGGCAAACGCCCGATGCAGGCCCGATGTCGCCAGAGCGGCGAAGCCGACGCCGATGAGGGCGCGTTTGAGCGACAAGACGGTCTCCGCGACGAAACGATCGTCCATGCCTAACGCGGGCGTCTTTACGCATTGTAATTGTCGAGGCTTTAGGATCGCGATCATGTCCCTTGCCGACCAGCGCGCCCCGTCCGCGAGGCGCGGCGCGCCCGCGCCCGCCCTCACGCGCCCATTGGCGCGTCCGTTCGCGTCGGTGGAATGTTTCGCTGATCCGGCGCAGGCGCGCGCGGCGTGGCGTGAATTGGAGCCGTCCGGCGGGGCCTATCAGACTTTGCGCTTCGCCCAGTCGTGGCAAGCGGCGTTTGGCGCGCGGCTCGCGATCGTCGTCGCGCGCGATGCGGCGGGACAAGCGGCAGCGCTGCTGCCGCTGCGGCTGCGTCGATTCGGCCCGCTGACCTCGGCTGGGTTCCTCGGCGACGGATGGGCCAATTATCACATGGGGCTGTTCCGTCCCGGGCTCGTCTGGAGCGAAGCCGACGTGCGGGCGTTGTTGCGGGCGGCGGGGCGCTCGGCGGGCGTTGATCTGTTCGCGTTTTTCAATCTGCCGGAGACCTGGGAGGGCGGCGACAATCTGTTTGCGCGCCTGCCGGGCCGGGCAAGCGCGAATGCGGCCTTCGCCAGCGCGCTGACGGCGACGCCTACCCAATGGCTCGACGCGCATGTCTCGCGCGCGACGCAGAAGAAGCTGCGGAAGAAGGCGCGCAAGCTGGAGGCGTTCGGGCCGGTGATCCACGCCCGCGCGGCCGACCCAGCCGAGGCGGGGCGTTTCCTCGACGCGCTGCTCGATCACAAGGCCGCCCAGGCGCGCGGGCGCGGCGTGGCCGATCCGTTCGCCGCCCGCGACGTGCGCGACCTGCTGCGCGGGTTGATCGCGGGCGAGGCGCCGGCGATGGAAATGCACGCGCTGCTCGCGGGCGAGCGCGCAGTGGCCGCGTTCGGCGCATTGGCGCAGGGGCGGCGGCTATCGGGGCTGGTGGTTTCCTACGACAGCGCGCCGGAGACGGCGGCGGCGACGCCGGGCGAGTTGTTGCTGATCGAAGTCGTGCGCGACGCCATAGCGCGCGGATTCAACACCTTCGATCTCGGCGTCGGCGAGAGCCGCTACAAGAACCAGATGTGCGAAATCGAGGAGCCGCTGCGCGATTGCGCGTTCGGCGTCACGGCGCTCGGGCGGCTCGCCGCGCCGGTGTTTCTCGCGTCGCGCGCGGCGCGCGACGCGGTGAAGCGGCGGCCGGGTCTGATGCGGCTGCTGCAAAAGGCCTAACGCGAGGCGATGACGGCGCCGCCGACAATCGCGGCGCAGGCGAGGCCCAGCGTCGCGCTCGCGGGCGCGAAGCCCGCGAGCGCGAGCAGGATCGTCGACAGGACCGGGGCGGCGTAGGCGGCGACGCCAAGCAGGCGGATGTCGCCGTGTTTGACGCCGAAATCCCAGAGATAGAAGGCGAGCCCGACCGGGCCGAGGCCCAGCGCGACGATGGCGGCGATCTCCGTCCCGCTCGCCGGCCAGATGGTGGTCTCGAACAGGACGTGGCACAGAGCCGCGAGCGCCGAGGTGACGAG
>JANLPL010000014.1:0-4647 GCA_031367195.1 Bradyrhizobium sp. | reverse complement strand
GCCGCTCGGCGTCGAGCACCACGCGCGCGCGCTGCAACGCGGCAACATAATCCTCGAAACGGCGCACCTGGATCGGCCCCGGCGCGAGAAAACGATGGCCGTAGGTGACATCGCCCGAGGCGATCCCATCGAGCGCGAACGGCACGATATCGGGCGTCTCATGCGGACCGCCGAAGGTGCAGAGAATTGCGCGCAGCGGCCGCACCCAGCGCAGCGCGTCGGGCCTGGTCGAACCCGCGCCCCAGCGCATCGATTTCTGCCAGGGGAACGCGCGCAGGATCGGCGGCAGAATCTCGGCGATCAGCTCCGCCGTCGCGCGGCCGGGCCGCTCGACCACCGCGACATAGATCTCGCCTTTCTTGCCGTCGGACACTTTCCGCGCCTGATCGAGGTTTTGCAGCCCCGCGCTTTTCAAAAACCCCGCGACCGCCGCCTCCGGCGCCCCGACGCGCGGCCCTTTGCGCTCCTCGCGCCGGTCGGGCTGGGCGGCGGGCAGCCCGACCACATGCAGCGTCAGCCGTCGCGGCGTCGCAAAACTCTGCGCGCCTTCGTAGGTCAGGCCGGCCTCGACCAGCGCGTTCGTGACGAGCCGCTTCAGATCCGCGGCCGCCTGACGCTGCATGCGGGCGGGGATTTCTTCGGAGAACAGTTCGAGCAGGAGGTCGGGCATCAGGGGTCAAGCCATTTTGGCCGCGCGCGAAGGCGGATGGACTTAGAAGGGATTTCCGAATTACCGTCGTGACCGGGTGACGAGCGTCACGGCCAGCCTTTGTTTTGCATCTGGTGGTAGCGCGTCGATAAACCGAAGCGAATCTGCCGCAAGCGACACGAACTGTCGTGCTTCCAAACGGGTAAAGCGCCTTCCAGCATTGGCCTTGGCCGATTCGGGATGAGACTCGATGCTGTAGTCAGCCCAATATCTTGCCTCCTGCAGCCGTCTGAAGTTTTCGCCGCGAGGCAAGCTAAACTCTTTATGTCCTAGGAGGACGCTGCGCGCATGACCATGATCGATCGCGCGATATACGGATCTGAAGCTGTCCGAAGTCGGGGCGGCGCGGGCAATCCGTTCGGCGCAAAGGACTGCAAGACGAGAAAACAACGTATAATAGGAGGTCGAGACCGAGCGCCTCAGTGCAGCGCTGCCCAGCGGCGATGAAGCCTGCGCAAGCCAGTCGGCAGTTGCAAGCATGTTGTCGGTAAACCTCGCCATCAATGCCGCTCGGACATTTCGGGGGGCGGATCGAACTCGTCTACGTCTTCGGGAGATTGGTCCATGTCGAGAGCGTCGAAGTAGAGATAAGGAAAGCGCGAATCGCCCCGTTCCACCAAAGCTTCCAAGAGCTTGTGCGTTAATTTGCTTTGCTGGCCGGCCTCGGGAATGTCCTTGACGGACCTCATCGACACGCCAATCGAAAGCGCAGGTTCACCGGCATGGTCCCGATAGATGGTGAACCCGATACTGAATATATCTGCCTCGCCGAGAGCATCCTCTATGATCGCTTTTAGTTCGCGATCGATTGGGGTTGTTTCAGCCATGTCAACCTCCTATGCTCCGCCGCCGGCGGTCTTGAGCCAGGCCGCGCCGCAGGCTTTCGCCAGTTCGCGCACGCGCAGGATGTAGCTCTGCCGCTCCGTCACCGAGATCACCCCGCGCGCGTCGAGCAGATTGAAGGAATGGCTCGCCTTGATGCATTGATCATAAGCCGGCAGCGCCATCAGATGCCGCTCGCCCGCCTCGCCTTTGGCCAGCAGCGAGCGGCATTCCGCCTCCGCATCCTTGAAATGCTGGAACAGGATCGTCGTTTCGGCGTGCTCGAAATTGTAGCGCGAATATTCCTGCTCGGCTTGCAGGAACACGTCGCCGTAGCTCACATCGCCGCCGTTGTAGTTGATCTCGTAGATCGAATCGACGCCCTGCACATACATGGCGAGCCGTTCCAACCCGTAGGTCAGTTCGCCCGACACCGGCGAACATTCAAACCCCGCGACCTGCTGGAAGTAGGTGAACTGCGACACTTCCATGCCGTCGCACCAGCATTCCCAGCCTAAGCCCCAGGCGCCCAGCGTCGGGCTCTCCCAGTCGTCCTCGACGAAGCGCACGTCGTGCAGCGCCATATCGACGCCGATGGCGCGCAAAGACTCGAGATAAAGCTCCTGCAAATTCTCCGGCGAAGGCTTCAGGATCACCTGGAACTGGTAATAATGCTGCAACCGGTTCGGGTTCTCGCCATAGCGACCATCTTTCGGCCGCCGCGACGGCTGCACATAGGCCGCTTTCCAGGGTTTTGGCCCCAGCGAGCGCAGCGTCGTGGCGGGGTGGAACGTGCCCGCGCCGACCTCCATGTCATAGGGCTGCAAGACGACGCAGCCCTGCGCCGCCCAGAAATTCTGCAGCGTGAGGATAAGCGCCTGGAACGAGCGCGTGGGATCGGCGTGTGGCGGCATGGCGCGTGCTCTTTAGCGAGCGCCGGCGCTCAAGGCCAGAGCGTCGCGCGCCCCGCGTGGATTTCGCGCGCCTGCTCCGTCGCGCGCCCGTCCGCCTCATGCAGCGCCAGCGCCGGGGCGAGCCGGGCCGGGGCGCGCGAGCCTTTCACCCCGGTCACCAGCAGCCGAATCGCGTCCGCGCCCGCGCGCGGGTAAACCGGCCGCACCGTCACATCGCCGAGCCGGCCGCCCAGCGCGGCGTAGATCGCCGGCAAAGCGTCGGGCCGGTGGATCAGCGCGAAGCGTCCGCCCGGCGCGAGCAGCGCGAGGCTCGCTTGCAGCCAGGCGCCCAGCGGATCGGCCCCGCTCAGCGTATGCGCCCGGGCGCGGCCCGCATCGGGCGACACGCGCGTCGTCGCCTGGTCGTAGAACGGCGGATTGGTGACGACGAGATCGGCCGCGCCGTCGCTCAAAGCCGCCGCCCGCCGCTCAGCGGGAGAAGTCACGTCGGCGACCGCCACGCGAACACGCTCGGCGAGCCCATTGCGCGCGGCGTTATCCTGCGCCAGCGCGGCGGTCTCGGCGTCGATCTCCACCAGATCGACCAGCGACTGGGGCAAGCGCCGCGCCAGCGCCAGCCCGACCGCGCCGACGCCCGCGCCGACATCGACGATCCGGTCGCCCGTCGCCCCGGCCGCGGCCGCCAGCAGCACCGCGTCGAGCCCGACCCGATGGCCTGCGCGCTTTTGCCGCAGCACGAGGCCGAGGCCGGAAATCGCGTCAAGCGTCTCGTTCATCGCGCAATTCCGCACCGAGGCCCGCCTCGCTCAACAATGCCCTCGCGCGCGAAAAATCCTCTTCCACGACGAGGAGGCGGCGCGGCAGAAAGCCAAGCGAGCCCTCGACCGCGCTCATGTGCTTGTCGGCGACGAAATAGCCGAAGCCGGCGCTGTCGAGCAGCGATTCGATGAAGGAGATCAGCACGAGGTCGTTGGTGCGAAGAAGTTCGCGCAAAGCCTGTTCTTAAACTCGTAAATCGCCCCTGGGTCAGCTTGCCCGGGGCGCGCGGTCTATCTATGTTCCGGCCGCTCGAAATAGGCAAGGACGCCGCGCTTGGGACAGGTTATTCCATTAGAGGACAAGCAGCCGGGCCGGCTGATCGAGCCGCTGACGAGCCTCGTCGCCGCCGATATGGCGCTGGTCAACCAGACGATCCTGTCGCGCACCGGGTCGGACGTGGCGATGATCCCCGAAGTCGCCAATCACCTGATCGATTCCGGCGGCAAGCGGCTGCGGCCGATCCTGACGCTGGCGACGGCGGCCCTAAGCGGCTATCGCGGCGAAGGCCATATCAAGCTCGCCGCGGCGGTCGAGTTCATGCACACCGCCACGCTGCTGCACGACGACGTAGTCGACGACAGCGACATGCGCCGCGGCAAAGCGGCCGCCCGCGTCGTTTACGGCAATCAGGCGAGCGTGCTGGTCGGCGATTTCCTGCTGGGGCAGGCGTTCAAGATGATGGTCGAGGTCGGCTCGCTGCCCTGCCTCGACGTGCTCTCCAGCGCCGCCGCCATCATCGCCGAGGGCGAGGTGATGCAGCTTTCCGCCGCCAAGGACACGCAGACGACCGAGGACGCCTATCTCGCCGTGATCCGCGCCAAGACGGCGGCGCTGTTTTCGGCCGCCTGCGAGGTCGGGCCGATTCTCGCCAGGCGCCCCAAGGCCGAGATCGAGGCCTGCCGCGCCTATGGCGCCAATCTCGGCGTCGCGTTCCAGTTGATCGACGACGCGCTCGACTACGGCGGCTCGTCGGCCAAATTGGGCAAGAACGTCGGCGACGATTTCCGCGAGGGCAAGATCACGCTGCCGGTGGTGCTGTCGTTCCGGCGCGGCTCACCGGCCGAGCGCGAGTTCTGGAAACGCACGCTGGAGCGCAATGACGTACGCGACGGCGATCTCGAATATGCGCTGGCGACCATGAAAAAGCACCGCGCGATCGAGGACACGATCGAACGCGCCCGCCACTACGCGGGCGTGGCGCGCGACGCGCTAGAGCTGTTCGCGTCGTCGCCGTGGAAGCATGCGCTGCTGGGTGCGGTCGAGTTTTCGGTGCAGCGGGCGCATTGAGGGGGCGACGCCGGGAATCGATGATCGAAGACATACTGCCCGCATTCGGCGGCGTGCGTGTGTATTTTCCGCTCTGAGCATTGCGAGCGTCAGGAC
>JANLPL010000437.1:0-28040 GCA_031367195.1 Bradyrhizobium sp. | reverse complement strand
CCGGCCAGCGCCATGCGACGAGCGCCGCGTGACATTGCTCTTCGGTCCCGTAGCTTTTGTCGAAATCGGCTTCGCTGAGGCCGTTCTGGAATTGGACCCGATTGCGCGCCATCGCCAAACACCTTCGAGAACAATATGTTCATGGTTTGTTCTATTCGCAAACCCAAGCTGACGCAAGCACGTAATCAGGAAGCACTTTGACGCGATAGCCCGCGCCATACAGGCGCAGGCAGATGGGAAGCCCCATCTTGCCCATGCCGATCCAGCCGATCCGGGCCGAGGTTCCGATCGCCGCCATGGTTTGCTCACTCCCCCAGATTGCGAATGCCGATCAAGAGCGACCCTGGAGGCCGCCCATCAGCATGTATTTCATCTCCAGATATTCCTCGACGCCGTGGTGCGAGCCTTCGCGCCCCAGTCCGCTCTCTTTCACCCCGCCGAACGGCGCCTCCGCCGTGGAAATGATGCCCTCGTTGACGCCGACCATGCCATATTCGAGCCCTTCGGCCACCCGCCACACCCGGCCAATGTCGCGCGCATAGAAATAGCAGGCCAGACCAAATTCCGTGGCGTTCGCCATTTCGATCGCCTCCTCTTCCGTCTTGAAGCGGAACAGCGGCGCCACGGGGCCGAAAGTCTCCTCCCGCGCGACCGCCATGTCAGGCGTCACGTCGCGAAGCAGGGTCGGTTGAAAGAAATTGCCGCCAAGCGCCTTGCCGCCAACCAGGATGCTCGCGCCCTTGGCGACCGCATCGTCGATATGTTCCTGCACCTTGGCGACCGCCGCGCGGTTGATCAGCGGTCCGGTGGTGACGCCCGCCTCCGTTCCGTCGCCAACGCGCAAGGCCCTTACGGCTTCGCCAAGTTTAGCTGCAAAGGCGTCATAGACGCCGTCCTGGACCAGCAGCCGGTTGGCGCAAACGCAGGTCTGGCCGGCGTTTCTATATTTGGACGCCATGGCGCCCTGGACGGCGGCGTCGAGATCGGCGTCGTCGAACACGATGAACGGCGCATTGCCTCCCAGCTCCAGTCCAAGCTTTTTGATCGTGGGCGCGCATTGCGCCATCAGGACACGCCCGACCTCGGTCGAACCCGTGAACGTGAGGCCGCGCACGATCGGGTTCGACGTCATCTCGGCGCCGATCTCACGCGCGGACCCTGTCAGCACCGAGAACACCCCGGCGGGCAAGCCGGCCCGCTCGCCCAGCTCCGCCAGCGCGAGCGCGGACAGGGGCGTCTCGCCCGCGGGTTTGCAGACGAAGGCGCAGCCGGCGGCAAGCGCCGGCCCCGCCTTGCGCGTGATCATCGCATTGGGGAAGTTCCACGGCGTGATGGCGGCGACGACGCCCAGCGGTTGCTTGATGACGATCATCCGCGCATTCGGCCAGGGCGACGGAATGGTCTCGCCGTAAATGCGCTTGCCCTCTTCGGCGAAGAACTCGATGAAAGACGCGCCATAGGCGATCTCGCCGCGTGATTCCGCCAGCGGCTTGCCTTGTTCTGCGGTCATGATGCGGGCAAGATCCTCCTGATGCTCCATCATCAGGTTGAACCACTTGCGTAAGATGGCGGCGCGGTCTTTCGCGGTCCTTTTTGCCCAGAGCTTCTGCGCGTCTCGCGCGGCCTCGATTGCGCGTCGCGTCTCCTGCGCGCCCAGTTTGGGCACGCGCCCGACCACATGGTCATCCACCGGATTGGTGACGGCGATCGTCTCGCTGGCGCCGATCCATTCGCCCGCGACGTAACATTTGTCCTTCAGCAGCGAGGGGTCGGAGAGCGACAGTTTCGTTGCGATCATGGAAGGCATCCATCGGTCAAAGATTGCGGGTCGTATTGGCGAACTCAAGGTCTGCGTCGACATGGCTTCAGCGAAACCTTGGCTCGGTCCAAGGGATCGGTCGGCGGAACTTAAATAGTCCTAACCCGCATCTCCTGGCAATCGCCGGCGACATATTCGCTAAATATGGATCGCCCGTCCATAGGCCGCCATGACGCTCTCGTGCATCGCTTCAGACAAGGTCGGGTGCGGAAATACGGTTGCAAGCAGCTCTTCTTCCGTCGTTTCCAGCCCCATCGCGATGACAAGGCCCTGAATCACCTCGGTGACCTCGGCGCCAACCAGATGCGCGCCGAGCAGCTTGCCTGTTTGGGCGTCGAAGATTGTCTTGACCATTCCCTGATCCTGGCCGAGCGCAATCGCCTTTCCATTGGCGGCAAAGGGAAAGCGACCGATCCGCAATTCGTGTCCAGCGGCCCGCGCCTTGGCTTCCGTCAACCCGACGCTGGCGATTTGCGGAGGGCTGTAGGTGCATGCGGGAATTTTCTCGCGCTGCAACAGAGGCACGTCCCGACCGCCAATAGCCTCGACACAGACGACGCCTTCATGCTCGGCCTTGTGGGCCAGCATCGGCGGCCCGGCGACGTCGCCTATGGCGTAAAGCCTGGGAATGTTGGTGCGGCCGAAAGCATCGGTCGCGATGCAACCCCGCTCGATCCTGACGCCGAGACTTTCGAGCCCAAGCGCCTCGACATTGCCCTGAACGCCCACGGCGACGATGATCTTTTCGGCGGATATTTCCTCGCTTCGATCGCCGCGCTCAACAGTCGCCACATTCAGGTCGCCGGCTTTCCGTATAGCGCCGACTTTCGTCGCTGTCAGGATCGCCATGTCTTAGCTTTCGAATTGCCTGCGCGCAACCGCCGCGATCTCTGCATCCTCGGCGGGCAAGATCTGGTCGAGCATCTCCAACACGGTGACCTTCGCGCCCATGGCGCGATAAAATGACGCGAACTCGATCCCAATAGCCCCGGACCCGACGATCAGCAGCGAGCCTGGAATGCATTCGGGAACCATCGCTTCGAAATACGTCCAAACGTTTTCCCCGTCAGGCTCCAGGCCCGGCGAGATCCGGGGCCGCGCGCCGGTCGCGACGAGAGTGTGGTCGGCGGAATACTCGCCCGCGCCCAACACTTGCGCCGGCGGCGCCGGTTGGGGCTGACGAGGCTTACCAACATAATCGGAAACCTTGATCCGTCCCTGCCCGATGAGCGTCGCCTCGCCCCAGATGACGGAGACATTGTTCTTCATCAGCAAGCCGCCGACGCCCCGGTTCAGACGCTGCGAAACCTCGCTCTAGCGCTGGACGATAGCTTTGGCGTCGAACCGCACATTTTCGGCGCCAAGGCCGAATTCCTCGGCGCGACGGAACAGATCGTAAACTTCCGCCGAGCGGAGCAAGGCCTTTGTGGGAATGCAGCCCCAGTTGAGGCAGATGCCGCCGAGATGCTCGCGTTCGACAATCGCCGTCTTCATTCCCACCTGGGCGGCGCGAATCGCCGCAGCATAGCTGCCCGGCCCGGAGCCGATTACGATGATATCGAATTTCATCGCGGCGGCGCCGTTGATTTCGACCGCTCCATCGCCTCGCGGCCCCTGGCGCGCGCCTGGAAGGTTCGCGAACTGACCCGGTCCAGCAAATCGATGACATCTTTCAGATTCGCGCCCGGAATGCCTTGCGTGATGAATACGATCTGCGTCCGCTCATCGCTGTCGGGCCACTGGTCGAGCCATGTCATCGTGTGGAGCAGATGCTGGACGCCCTGAATAACGGCGGGGCGGCCCGGCTCCTCCGCGATATTGACGAGCCCCTTCACGCGCAGCAGGCCCGAGCCCAGATTTTGCGCGATGCCGTCAAGCAGGAATTGCAATTCGTCGCGCGACAAAGCGGCCTCGCGCGTCAGCACGAAGCTTTCGATCGCCTTGTCATGCAGGTGATTGAACGGCGCGTGGTGTTCATGGTCGCAGGACTCTGCGTGGGAGTGGCCGCTGTCTCGATGGGCGCCCAGGTTCAACCACGGGCGCGGATCCGCCTCTGGGTCGCCAGCGTCGAACCCCTTGGACGTCAACAATTTGGCGACCGACGCCGAGGTCCAGTCCACCAGGCCGATCTCCGCCGCAGGGTTGATGCGCCGAAGTTCGAGACCTATTCGCGCCTCCGCTTCGTCGCGGTCGCCCGCCACGAGATCGAGTTTCGTTATTCTGATCTTCTCGGCCAAGGCGACTTGCCGAACCGCCTCGTCATGTCGCTCGGCGGTGCTGGCCCAATTCACCGCATCAACCAGGGTGAGAACGCTGGCTACCCGATACAGGCCATCCAGCGTAGGCTCCGACAGGAAGGCTTGCAGCACGGGGCCTGGTTCGGCCAATCCAGAAGTTTCGATGACGACATTATCGAAGAACGGAATCTCAACGGCCTGACGCGCGTGGAACAGCGAATTCAGCGTGCCAATCAAGTCGCTGCGCACGGTGCAGCACAGGCATCCGTTCTCCAGAACGACCACGGCGTCGGAGCTGCGCGCGAACAGTTTCTGATCGAGCCCGACCTCGCCGAATTCGTTGACGACGATCATCGTCCGCTTCATCTCGGGAGAAGTGAGCGCGGCGTTGATCAGGGTCGTCTTGCCGCTGCCGAGAAAGCCGGTGACCAAAGTCACCGGAATCCGGGCGCTGGACTCAGCGGGCGACCTTTGGCCTGACATGCGGGTCTCCATTCAGAATACTTCGCAGCCGGGAAGTCCGCACGAGATCAGACGGTCGGACGGGAAGTTCGTGATGATTTCGCACCCGTCTTTGGTGACCACAACCTCCTCCTCGATGCGGGCGGCGCCGGAGCCGTCCTCCGAACCCTTCCAGGTTTCCAGAGCAAACACCATACCCTCGGCGAGCGGCTTGTTCTGGCCGCGGAATCGCTTGGAGAAGATCGGGCGCTCCCACAGCGACAGGCCGACGCCGTGCCCGTATTGCAACAGGAAGGCTTCCTCCTCGTCGCGGTAGCCAAAATCCTTCGCGTCTGGCCACACCGAGGCGACTTCGTCGGGCGTCACGCCGGGGCGGATCATGTCGATCGAGGCGCTGATCCATTTGGAAGCGGTCTCGTAGGCGTCGATCTGGGCTTTGCTCGGCTCGCCGCAGATGAAAGTGCGATAGTAGCAGGTGCGGTAGCCGTTGAAGGAATGCATGATGTCGAGGAAGATCATGTCTCCAGGCTGAATCATGCGATCCGAGAACGTGTGGGAATGCGGCCGCCCGCGTCGGCCGGACACCGAGTTCACACATTCGACGCGCTCGGAGCCCATGCGAAACAAACGGTCGTTGGCGATGGCGACGAGTTCGTTTTCCTTCGCGCCAGGGCGGATCGCCCGGCAGATGTCGACGTAGGTCGCATCGACCATGGCGGAGGCCATCTTGAGCAACTCGATCTCGTCGGCGGTCTTGATCTCGCGCGCATCCAGCAGCGCCTGCTGGCCATCGACCACGTTGATTCCCTCGGCCTCAAGCGCGCGCAACATGCCGATTTCCATCATATCTATGCCAAGCGGCTCCTGGTCGATGCCGTAATGCACGAGCGCCTTCTTGATCTGTTTGGCGAAATCGTACTGCACATTCATCGACGGGGGAATCGCGCCCTGCATGGTCGTGATCGGGGCGGCGACGTTATCGGCAATCCAGGGGGAGGAAATGCGCTTGGCTGGCGGCGCCGGATCCCACAGGAACGGCTTTCCCTCGGCCGGGCAAAGCGCATAACGAAAGAACTTGTCGCGCGCCCATTCGCCGATATGCGTGGCGGTGACATACCGAATATTGTCGAAATTGAAGCACAGCACGGCGCCGAGACCGGCGTAGCGAATGGCGCTCTGCGCGCGCGCCAGGCGCTCTTTCGACAGGCGGCTGTAGTCGATGCCCTGCTCCCAGTCTTTGGCCATGGCGCCGAAGGCGGCGGTAGCGTGGGGGCTATTGTATTTCATCGGTCCCTCTTGTGTTTCGATTGAAAGATCCGGCTGTCCGCGCCTTATCAGGAAAAGTCCGCGAGTTCGACGGCCCAGTCGCGTTCTTCCAGAATGCGCTTGAGGCCCGAGAGAAACGCGGCCGAATAGGCGCCGTCGAAGGCGCGGTGATCAAAACTCTGGCCGATCATGCCGATCCTGCGCGCGGCCAGGAAGTCGCCCTGCGGCGTCGATACGACGGCCGGTTTCAGCTTGATGGCGTCGGTCGATAGAATGGCGACCTGCGGCGCATTGATGATCGGCGCGGTGAATGTCGTGCCAAAGGCGCCGTTGTTGCTGAGGGAATAGGTGCCGCCTGAGAGATCGTCTGAAGTCAGCTTACCCGACCGCGCCTTTTCGATCTGACGGTTCATCGCTTTGGCGAGACCGACGAGCGTCAAATCCGCGGCGTTGCGCACGACGAGGCCCTTGTGGGAGAGATCGACGGCGATCCCAAGGTTGACATCGCGCGACAGGACCAACGAACTTCCGGTGAACCGCGCGTTGATCTGTGGAAAGACCTGGATCGCCAAACATGTGGCGCGCGCGATGAACGGAAGAAACGTCAGTGAAAATCCCTGCGCCTTCTTGAATGCGTCCTTCCCCTTTTGCCGCGCGAGATCGAGAGCTGTAAAATCGACATCGATCGCCTGGAACACATGCGGTATCGTGCGCCAATTCTCCGCGAGCCTTTCCGCCGTCCGCAGTCGAATTGCGCTAAGCATGACGACATCGCCGTCCAATAGCGGCGGCGCGAACACCGGGGGCGGCGGAGGCGCCGCCTGACGCGCCTCCATCGCCGCGCGCACGTCTTTTTCTTCAATCTTTTCCCGTCCGCGCGCCTTGGCATCGCCGACGAGCGCGGCGAGTTGCAAGCCGTTCTGAGCAATCAACCGACGCGCCACCGGCGTCACGCGGACGCCCTCAGCGTTCCTGGCCGAGCCAAACTTGTCGAGCGGCGTCGCGACTTCCTCGAACGGCGAACGCTGCGGCGCAATCGGCGCGGCCGCCGAATCCGCGGCCCCACCGACGATTGCGACGACAGCCTCGACTTTGGCCACTATGCCCTCAGCGACGCGGATTTCGTTCAGGCGCCCCGACAAGAGCGACTGGACTTCGAGCGTCACTTTGTCGGTCTCAACCTCGAACAGGTTGTCGCCCTCCTTGATCTCGTCGCCAACCGATTTGAACCATTTGAGGATCTTCCCCTCCGCGACAGTTTCGCCGAACTGGGGCATGATGACGGTGTTGGTCATCGCTCTCAACCGTTCATGACGCGACGGATCTTGTCGACGATGCGGGCCGCGCTGGGCAGAGCAAGGTCTTCAAGGTGATCGGCCGCCGGCAGAGGAATATGCGGCGTCGTGATGCGGACGATGGGGCCGTCGAGATCCCAGAACGCCTCATCAGCGACAATCGAGGCGATCTCGGCCCCCAGCCGCAGAGCCGGGGATTCTCCTCGACCGTGAACAGACGGCCGGTCTTGGCGACGGAACCCAGTATTGTCTTTGTGTCCAGCGGCGCCAGCGAGCGCACGTCGATGACCTCAGCGTCGATGCCGTGCTCGCGTTTGAGCGTGTCGGCGGCTTCGAGCGCGCGCGACACCATCAACGCCAGCGCGACAATGGTGCAATCGCTTCCCGCGCGCAAAATCCTGGCGGTTCCGAGCGTATCGACGATCTCGCCATCCGGGACTTCGCCCTTCATGGCGTAGAGCGCCTTGTGTTCATGGAAGATGACGGGGTTCTCGTCCCGCACCGCCGCCGCCATCAAGCCGATGACATCGACGGGAGAAGACGGCGCCACGACCTTGATTCCCAGGATCATCATCGTCCAGTTTTCAATCGACTGCGAATGCTGCGCGCCGAACCGCACCCCGCCGCCATTGCCGGTGCGGATCACCAGCGGACACGCCAACTGGCCGTTGGTCATGTTGCGGATCTTCGACATCGCGTTGGCGACATAGTCGAAACACACCGCCAGGAAGTCGGCGAACATGACCTCGGCGATCGGCCGCAGCCCCGTCATCGCCGCGCCCATTGCCGCGCCGAGAATGGCCTGTTCGGAGATGGGCGTGTCGCGCATGCGCAGCGGGCCGAATTGCTCGTAGAGCCCGACGGTCGCCTTGAACACGCCGCCGGCCTTGCCGATGTCCTCGCCAATCATCACGACGCGATTGTCGCGCTTCATTTCCTGAGCAATACCGCGAGCGACAGCGTCCCGATAGGTCAGTTCCGCCACGCCCAGCCTCCATCTGCATATACGTCCGCAGTCAGCAATTTGATCGGCGCCGGCGGCGACGCCTTACAAGCGACAGTCGCGGCTTCAACCTTACGTTTGCTCTCAGCCTCGATCGCCTCGATCTTCTCGTCCGAAACGCCGAATTCCTTCAGCCGCTGGCGGTAGATGATCAACGGGTCGCGCTTCATCCATTCCTCCAATTCTCCGGGCGGGCGGTACTTGCCGGGATCGGCGCGGGAATGGCCGGAATGGCGATAGGTCAGGCATTCGATCAGCGAGGGGCGGCCGCCCGCGCGCGCTTTCGCCAACGCCGCCTGCGCGCTGCGGAAAACGACATCGGCGTCATTGCCGTCAATCAGGATGCGCTCCAAGCCATAAGCCGCCGCGCGGTCGGCGGCGGGATGTTTGACCGCCGTCACGTCGCCGATCGGCGTATATTCCATATAGAGGTTGTTTTCGCAGACGAAGATGACCGGCAGCTTCCAGACGGCGGCGAAATTGAGCGCCTCGTGGAAGGCGCCGATGTTGGTGGTTCCGTCGCCGAAGAAACAGACAGAGACCTTGATGAGGTTCTGAAGGAAGAGATCATACGCGCGCTTCTCGCAATCGCGAATCTCTGCCTGAAGGCGGAACAATTCCAGTTTCTGTTCAACGCCAATGTCGTCGTTACGCGGCGCATCTACCCGCGCCGCGGCGCCTTGCTCGGATGCCATCTCGCAGCTTCCACCCTACTTGCTTGGGAGCAGACATTGCCACACCGCGGCAGGCCTTGAATTGGAAACATTCTCAAAATGGGTATTTTGCTGAGTAGCGCGGCATCGAGCCGTCTCGGTAGTCGCGCCATTTGACCGCCCTTCCCGCATATGTTCATTTTGGATAAATGCGGAGCGGCCGCGAAGGCGGGGCCACGTTATAAGGGCGTCAATTCATTCATTAAGCGCCGGGCATCGGCCCCGCCTGCGCGCGCAAACCTGGGGAGGCTCGTCGCGATGTGGAGAAAGATTGCCTCCTCTGACAGAGCTGTTTTCTGTGCATCGCCGCAACGCGCCACAATAGTCGCCCACAAAGACAGGCGCGCCAGAATATTTCGCCGGAGTCTCAGATGAAGGCCATCAGGTTTTACGCAAGGGAAGATGTTCGCGTGGACAGCGTGGCGTCGCTGGATGTCGTGGGCGACAGTCAGGTTCTGGTGCGGCCCCTGACCTGCGGCATCTGCGGGACGGACCTGCACGAATTCGCCGGCGGCCCGATCGTGACGCCGAAAACGGCGCATAAATTCACCGGCGCCGTCCTGCCGCAAATTCTGGGCCACGAATTCTCGGCCGAGGTGGTGGACACGGGCCATTTGGTGACGCGGGTGCGCAAGGGCGACCGCATCTCTATTCAGCCGCTCGTGATGCCGCTCGACGACTATTGTAGCCGTCGCGGCCTCAACCATCTGAGCCCCAGCATGGGCTGCATCGGTCTGAGCTGGGCACGGGGCGGCATGGGAGATCTGGCCGTCATCAATAACTACAACGCCAACCTCATTCCCGAAAACGTCAGCAACGAACAGGGCGCGATGGTCGAACCGACAGCCGTGGCTCTCTATGGCGTGGACCTGGCGAAGGTCACGGGCGGCAGCACTGTGCCGGTGACGGGCGCCGGGCCGATCGGGGCGCTGGTGGTGTTGATCTGCAACGCAGTCGGCATTTCGAAAATCTTCGTCAGCGAGCCCAACGCCAACCGACGCCGACATATCGAGAGCCTCGGCGTAGCCGCCGCCGTGCTCGATCCCAGCGCCGTCAATGTCGTCGAATACATCAGAGAAAACACGGAAGAGGGCGTCGGGATCGACGCCGCCATCGAGTGTTCAGGCATCGAGCTTGCGCTCAATACCTGCGTCGAAGCGGTCAGAAACCACGGCGTGGTCGTGCAGACGGGACTGCACGTGAAGAAGGCGCTCGTCGATCCGGCGCTGTGGGCGCTGAAAGACATCACGATCGAGGCGACCTGGTGCTACGAAGTGACGATGTGGCCGCGCGTCATCCGGATGATCTCCAGCGGCAAGTGGCCGGTCGAGAAGATCATCACCGGATGTATCCTGCCCGAAGACATTGTCGAGAAGGGCTTCCGCTCGCTCCTGAACCCCGGTGGTCAGGAAATGAAGGTGATGGTCGACATGCGCTGAGGAGCGTGTGCGCATAAGAATTTTGCAGCGCAATAGCTGGCGTCGGACGGAGCAAAACATGAAAATTGTGGCCCTGGTCGTGGGAGCGACGGGAATTGCGGGACGCGGCGTGTCTCAGGAACTGCTCGATCTCGGAGCGACGGTCTATGGGCTATCGCGCAAGCCCGAGGGGCTGACGCCCGGCCTGCGCCACGTGGCCGCGGACCTCACGAGCGCCGAAAGCGTCAAACAGGCCGTCGCCGGACTGAAGCCCACCCACGTCTATTTCACCACCTGGTCGCGGCAGGCGAGCGAGGAAGAAAACATCCGCGTCAACGCCGGCGCGGTCCGGACGCTGCTCGCCGCCGTCGCGCCCGCGCGCTCGGTCGTGCATGTCGCGCTGGTGACCGGCCTGAAACACTATCTCGGACCGTTCGACGCCTATGTCAAAGCCGGCGTGATGCCGCTGACGCCCGTGCGCGAGGAGCAGCCGCGCCTGGAAATCCCGAACTTCTACTACGCCCAGGAGGACGAAGTTTATGCGGCCGCGGCGCGCGACGGGTTCACCTGGAGCGTGCATCGCCCGCACACGATCATCGGCAAGGCGATCGGCAATGCGATGAACATGGGCTCGACGCTGGCAGCCTTCGCCTCGATCTGCAAGGAGACGGGCCGGAAATTCAAATTCCCCGGCAGCGCCGCGCAGTGGAACGGCTTGTCCGACATGACGGATTCGCGCGTGCTCGGCAAGCAGCTGGTGTGGGCGAGCACGCATGATGTCGCGAAGAACGAAGCCTACAACATCGTCAACGGCGACATATTCCGCTGGAACTGGATGTGGCCGCGCATGGCGAAAGGGTTCGGCGTCGAGTGGGAAGGCTTTGGCGGCGAGATCGCGCCGCTGGAAACGCAGATGGCCGGGGATGCGAGCGTCTGGAAGCGCATCGTGGAAAAGCATGGGCTGGTCGAACCCGACCTGGCGCGGGTCGCCTCGGCCTGGCACACGGATCTCGACCTCGGCCGGCCGATAGAAGTGATGACCGACATGGCCGAAAGCCGTAAGCGAGGCTTCTCCGTGTATCAGAATACCGAGGAAGCCTTCCAAAGTCTGTTCGCGCAGCTGCGCGTGGATAAGGTCATTCCCTGAACAGACGGTCTTGGGACGGGGCTCCCTTTGGGCCTCGTCCTCGCGCGGTCGCGGCGGCGTGAATGGACGGAACGGGACGACGCACGGACTCGACAGAACCGATCTCGCGACCTAACCGTTTGCGACAGCGGCGCCCCTTAGCAGCGCCCGATCCCGTCAGGCCAAACACCCATCGGATGACCGAGCACGAACTCCTGCGGATCATCGCGTTCCTGGAACGGGTTCGCCAACCCTTCCAGGAGTTGGTCCCGATCGCGGAAGAAGACGCGACCTGGAACATGCTCCTGTTTCTGATCCGCAATCACCTCGCGGGAACGCCGGTCGCCATTTCCACCCTCGCCTCCGTTGCCAAGGTGCCTCACGCGACAGCGATGCGCCGGATCCATGCGTTAATCGAACGCGGCGACATCGCGACGAAAAAGGCGAGCGATACGGGGAAGCGGTTCCTGTTGTCGCCGAGCGAAACGCTGCTGCAGAGTTTCACCGAATATGCGCGCAAGATAAAATTCCTGCTGGCCGAAACATTCGGCCTGCGCGCCAAGACCGACAGCGACGAGGATTTCTATTTTGGCGGCTCCTATTTCGCCGCGCAAATCATACCGCCGCCACGCCTGATCGAGAGTCTATTTCGCGGTAAGCGGGAAATAAAATTTCTCCTCAACGACGACAATTATTTCCTGTCCATGCGGAATATGTGGGCGGACTTCCGCAACAACATGTCGTCGCGGAAAAACTTCGACCTTATGAAACTTCCGCAACTCCACGAACGTCTGATCGAAAATTCGAGGCGGGACGTCTCCGAATACGACATCGTCGCGATCAATGCGCCCTGGCTTGGCGAAGCGGTGAAGAAGAATCTGGTGATCCCGCTGGATTCCCGCATCAAGGCCGCCGCGATCTCGCCGCTCGATTTCCATCCCTCCGTATGGTCGATGGGGAGCTGGCGCAGCCAGCAGTTCGGCGTTCCCATTTATTGCACCATCGAATTACTGGCCGCGCGCAGCGATCTCTTCGAAAGAGACAGAATCGACTATCCCACGACGTTCGAGAAGACGATCGCCGCCGCCAAACATTTCCACGCCCCCGCCAAAGAGCGCTACGGCATCGCATGGAACGGAGCGCGAGGCATGCCGATCGCCTCGACGTTCATGTTTCTGATGGGCTGCTGCGGGGAATCGATTCTGCGGATCCCGAAGTCGAGCCTCGCAATGGGCGTCGACGAGGCGCGGGGCGAACAGCTTCGGCCGCAAATCCAGTCCGAAGCAGGCTTGCGCGTGCTCGACTATCTGCACAAGCTGAAGGAAGTTTCGCCGCCTGACATTCTCGAAATGGACTGGGACCGCCGCACCACGTCGTTCCTGACAGGACAGACAGCGCTGGCCTATTGCTGGACGGTCCGCGCCGCGCGGTTCGAGACCGATGTCAGTTCGGCCGTGAAGCGCAAGGTGAGTTACCTGCCCCAGCCGCGCGGGCCCGCCGGCGCCTCCAACAATCCCATCGGCGGCTTCCTGCTCTGCATCCCCACGAACCTGCCGCCGGAGAGAATTGAACTGGCGTTCGAGGCGATCGCCTGGATGACATCGCCCGAAGCGATGAAGGTCAACGTTCAAAACGGCTTTCCGGTCGCCCCGCGTTTCAGCGTCTCCGCCGATCCGGAGGCGGCGGCGACCTCGCCGATCGTGAGCGTGGTCGACAAGCTGGCCAAACAAAGCTTGCTAAAGGCCTGGCCACGGCCGCCGGTGCCCGAATATCTCGCGCTGGAAGCGATCCTCGGCGAGGAAATCCACCGCGCGCTGCGTCGCGAAGTCAGCGACCGCGACGCGCTGAAAAACGCGCAGGCCCAGGCGGACCAGGTGATGCATGCTGCGGGCTATTATTAGGGTCTATATCTGTCGCCGCAGGGGCGAAGCGCGACATCGCTTGTTTCGCAGAGCGCGACCTCGTCGCAAGTCTTCGGCAAAAGAATCGTTCCAATCGCTATCGCAGAGCACGATCTTTCGCGCTTACGCCACCCGTTTTGTAAGCGCGCGGCGCCTTGCGCCCGATGCTTTGTGCGGCGCGGGAGCGCGATACCAAATTCTGATCGCCGCGCTAGCTATTTTCTATTTTGCACGCGCTCCGGCATGGGGCACCATCCGGCGCAACGGAAGTCGTGCAGAGAATGCTCGGGACGCGTCAACGAGGCGAATGTGAAGTCTAGGGAGGTTGGACCGACGCGGATATCGGGTCGGCGCGTGGTGAAAGCATGGTCGGCTTTGCTTGGGGCCTGCGCGGCGTTGCTCTCGACCCCCTCGCTCGGGTTCGCCGGGGCGCTTAGCGTGGAGCGCGCGTGGGTTGAGCCCAATGACAAAATCGGCGCCGATGTAGGCCTTTACATGATGGTCAAGAACGAGGCCGACTCAGCCGACGCGCTCGTCCGCGCCACTTGTCCGTTCGCGAATTTCTCGGAAAAGCGCACCGTCGATGTCGGCGAAGGCGGCCTGTCGGACCGCGCTATTCCCAACATTCCCGTCGCCGCGCATGCCACGTTGACGATGACCGCGAAAACTTATCACGTCGGCCTGCTTCAGACGCGCGAAAAGTTGACGGCGGGAGCAACCTTCACCTGCAACTTTTCGTTCCGCAACGCGGGGCCGATGGAAGTGAAGGTCACAGTTTCGCCCTCGGACCCATGGGGCTAAGGGCGGGAAATCCGCCCGGGCCAATCCGGGCGGCGACAGAAGACCAAAGGGCGGAAACCCGAGGAGGGTCACTATGAAAGCCAAGAGTTTGACACTACGTTTGCTTGCCGGCGCCGCGCTGGCGTGCCTCGCCAGCGCCGCTTACGCGGACGGCGGTCCCGCCGCTGATAAGCCCGCGACCGTGAAGAGCGCCGATGTGACGATGGAGCGGTTGCTCGACGCCAACAAGGAAATGGCGGCCGGCAACTGGATCACCCATCACGGCAATCTCTGGGGCCAGCGCTATTCGCCTCTCGCCCAGATCAACAAGGACACCGTTAAGGGCCTGCACGTCGCCTGGACGATGCAGCTCGGCGGCGTGGAAGGCGGCGGCATCTGGACCCACGGCGGCCTCGAAGGCACGCCGCTCGCCGAGAACGGCTATCTCTATGTCACCGACGGCTGGGGCTCGGTCTACAAGATCGACACCCGCGGCGGCAAAGGTTCGCTGATCTGGAAGATGGACCCGAAGACCGACCACGATTGGGCCGGCGCGGTCGCCTGCTGCGGCGTCGATAACCGCGGCGCGGCGCTCTACAAGAACCTCGTGATCACCCACACGCTCGACGGCCGGCTGGTAGCCACCGACAAGGAGACCGGCCAGGTCAAGTGGCAGCGTCAGGTCGCCAACCCTGACAAGGGCGAAGTCGTCACCGGCGCGCCGCTCGTCGTCAAGAACATGGCGATCACCGGCGTCGCCGGCGCCGAATACGGCATCCGCGGCTGGATCGCGGCGACCGACCTCGACACACAAAAAGAAGTGTGGCGCACCTACACGATTCCGGCCAAGGGCGAAGCCGGGATCGAGACCTGGAAGGGCAACAACAGCGCCGAAGTCGCCGGCGGCGGCTCGACCTGGGTGACGGGCACCTACGACAACGCCACCAACACGATCATCTGGGGCGTCGGCAATCCTGGCCCGGACTGGGACAATGCGTTCCGCCCCGGCGATAACCTCTATACCGACTCCAGCCTCGCGGTCGACGCCGACACCGGCAAGATCAAATGGCATTTCCAGCATACGCCGAACGACCCCTACGATTACGACTCGGTCTCCGAGAACGTGATGGTCGATGTCGACGGCAAGAAGCTGGCGCTGCACGCCAACCGCAACGGCTTCGGCTATGCGGTCGATCGCACCGACGGCAAATTCGCCTGGGCGACGGCGTTCGTTAAGCAGGTGACGTGGACCAAGGGCATCAACCAAACGACCGGCAAGCCCGAGGAATATGACGCCAAGAAGGACGTGCAGGGCTACAACCCGGAAACGACGCCGAGCCGCGACAAAAAAATCGCCGACTTCTGCCCCGGCAACATGGGCGGCAAGAACTGGCCGCCGACCTCCTACAATCCTGAACTGAAGCTGTGGTACATCCCGGTGATCGAGAGCTGCAACCGAGTGACGGTCACGCCGACGACGGCGCTCCCCGCCAAATCGCGCGAGTTCTACACCGGCGGCGGTCCGTCGCAGCCGGTCCGCATCACTGGTTCGGTCACGGCGATCGACGTCACCACCGGCAAGGTGGCCGGCAAGTACGAGACCAAGTTCCCCAACCTCGGCGGCACGCTGGCGACGAAAGACCTTGTGTTCTCGGGCGAGCCCGGCGGCGAGGTTTACGCGCTCGACGGCAAGACGCTAGCCAAGCTGTGGGGCTTCAACACCGGCGGCGGCGTCAGCGCGCCCCCGATGACCTTCGAAGTCGACGGCAAACAATATGTCGCCATCCTGGTCGGCATGGGCGGCGCCTGGGACAAGTGGTTCATCGATTCCACGCCCGAGTTGAAGACCATGCAGCCCGGTTCGATGCTTTACGTGTTCGGCCTCTGATCCGAAAGTGAGAGCGAGGCCCCGCGAGGGGCCTCGCTTGTTTGTCTGACACCGGAGTCGGCATTTCAATGATGTCCCGCGTCATGTTGGTTGCGACCCTCGCGACCGCGTTAGGGTTTATGGGGTCGGCCCGCGCCGAGGAAAGCGAGGCTCAGCTTGGCCGCGCGATTTACGCCAAGGTCAATTGCGTCGGTTGCCACAAATGGCATGGCGCCGGCGGCGGCGGTTACGGCGGCGCCGCTTTGTCTCTTCGCAAAACGCAACTCGACCGCGAACAAATCATCAAGACCGTGACCTGCGGGCGGCCGGGCACCGGAATGCCCTATTTCCAGCGCGACGTTTATGACGATGACGCGAAGCAACATCCCTGCTACGACTTCAGCCGCAAGGATCTGACCGGCGACAACCACGTGGCCGAAGCCGGCACGTTCCTGCGTCCCAACGAGATCGAAGCCGTCGCCGACTATGTGTTGAACAACATCAAAGGCCACGGCGACCCCAACCTCGCGGAATGCACCGCCTTCTTTGGCGACACTTCCCGCGTATGTGAGATTTACAAGCCGAAGACTTCGCATCAGATGCCGACGCCTTCGACGCAAAACTGAGACATGGTCATGCGCTGCCTGGTTATCGCCCTCGCCCTTCTCGCCACCCCCGCCCTTGCGGCGCGCACGCCGGCCGACCTGCACGATGGCGTCAATGTCGGCATGACCGCCGCCGAGTTGCCGAAGGACGATTACAAGAATTTCTCCTGCGTCGAACCTAAGGACAAACCCCTGTCCGGCTTTGGCGACTGGAAGTCCTGCACGGCCGGGGCCGACGGCCTGCGCAAGCTGCACGTTTCGATTCCGGAGCGCGGCGATGACGAAACGCTGGTCGCCGGCCATCCCGTCGATCTGACGCTCGGCTTCAACGATGACGGAAAGCTCACGCGCATCCTCATCGTCACCAAGAGCAAGGGTCCGATGTTCCTGCGCAAGAAGGGCTATCTGCTCGGATTGCAGGCCAAGGCGCGCTACGGCGTCGACGGCTGGTCGTGTCAGGAGACGCCGCTTGGCGCGGACGAGGAGCCGCTCGGTCCCAGCTCAATCAAGGAACATTGCGTCAAGACCGCCGGCGACCGCCGCGTCACTGTGGACCGCAGCTTATTCCGAAAGATCGGCGCGGAGCAAAAGGCGTTCACCAGCGAGTCGCGCGTGACCATTGATTGGGTCGGCAAATAGGTTCCGAGCGCAGCGGCGACGTCATGACCTTGGTCGCCGCATCCCCATTGGCGCAGTCGCCCGACGCCTCGACCGCCTGGGATCCCGTCCTGCGCTGGATGATCTTCACCGGCATAAGCCTGTTCGCAGCCGTCGTGCTGTGGCGTTATGGCCTGATCAGGTTGATGGTCGGTTCCGACCGCACCTATATCTCCTCCGTCATTGCAGCGCTCTATGTCGCCGCCAGCCTGCATTGCCTCGGCCGCGCGATCGCCGTTTCGCGCGAGGCCGCCGCGGCGGCGGTTTGGCGCGAGACGGGTGCAACCGCCCCGTGCGGCCCCGTTGGCGACCATCTGCGCGACCTCGCCGCCAAAGCGCGCGCGCGCGGACCTTCCCGGCTTGATCAGACATTGCTGGCGCGCGCTTTTGGGCAGCGCCTGCAAGGCGGGCAGGCGCTGGGGGGGCTCGCCAGCGACACCGTTATGAAACTGGGGCTGCTTGGCACCATCATCGGCTTCATCCTGATGCTAGGCCCGATTGCGGGCCTGGACGCCGACGACCCCGCGGCGTTGCGCACGGCGATGGGCGTGATGGGCGACGGCATGGCGGTGGCGATGTACACCACGCTGGCCGGCCTGGTAGGCTCGATCCTGCTGAAGGCGCAACATTACATGGTCGAACGCGCAACCGCCTCGCTGTTCTGGAACTTCGTACGCTCGACCGAGACCCGGTTTATCCCGTCGCTCGAGCGCGGCGATGTTTGACGATTTCGGCTTTCCCGGCCGCGAAGAGGGGTTCGATCCCTTCAGCGTCATGTTGTTCAAGGCGCTCCAGGTCGTCGCTTTCCTGTTCTTCCTCGCCATGCTGGCGATGGCGCCCAAGGCGAGCGAAGGCAAGGTCGATTCCAAGGCCGAGTTCATCATCACCATGGACTGGCCCGACAACCACCCCGACGACCTCGATCTGATGGTGGAAGACCCGGCCGAGAATATCGCCTGGTATCGTCACAAAGAGGCGGGTTTTCTCACGCTCGACCGCGACGACCGTGGCGGTGTGCACGACACGATTTCCATCAACGGAAAACGCGTCGCAACTGCGATTCGCGAGGAAGTCATCACCATACGCGGCCTCGTCGCCGGCGAATATGTCGTCAATATCGCGCATTATGTCGCCACGACCCACCAACCCGTCACGGCCAGCGTGCGCGTGCAAAAGCTCAATCCGGTTGCACGCGTGATCTACGAGGGCCAGCTCAAAGTTGATCATCGCGGCGACGAGAAGACCGCCGTGCGGTTCCGGCTCGACGAAAAGGGCGACGTGGTCGACATCAACTATCGGCCGAAGTCGCTGCTCAACATTCTGGGCTCATCGCGGCCGCTTGAGGGCGACGGCAAATGATCGAAGGCCCGACCGGCTGGATCCTCACGCTCGCGCTCGCCTATGTTGCGCTTGGCGCTTTGGCCTTGTGGTCGCTGCTCGCCACGCGGGCGCCCGCGCTGGTGAAGGGCCTCATCATCGTCGTGGTCTCAGCTCTCTATATCGCGACCTTTTTCGGTCTGCGCGCCCTGCCCGGTTACGCCAGCGAAGAAAGGCTGCCGCCGCGCTTCAAACTGCTCGGCGCCCGCATCGTCGAACCCAAGACCATTCCCGGCGACACCGGCTCGATCTACATGTGGGTCGAACCAATGGACGACAACAGCGTGCTGAGCGGCCGCCCGCGCGCCTACCGCCTGCCCTGGCGCGAGAAAGAGGCGGACGACATGGTCAACGCCGTCAAGCGCAGCAACGAAGGTCATCCGCAGGAAGGCCGCACCGGCCATGCCAAGGACGACAACGACTGGCTCGGCCCCAACGCCGGCCTCACCGTCGAGAACGGCATGTCAACCAACGGGCGCGAGCCGATGAGCGACGCCGAGCGCGACGAAGGCATCGAGTTCGCGCCGATGACAGCGCCGCACTTGCCGATGAAGGACGATCAACTGACGCCCTGAGCGGGCGTCAGATTTCCCCGCGCCGTCTGCGTTCTGCGTCATCCCATGCGGTCAGCGCCTGGTAGTCCGGCACGAAGCCGAGCCCCTTGCGGGCATCCGAAGACACCGCCGTCTGCGACGTCACGACGTCGATCAGAGCCGGCGCATTCGCCAGCGCGCGCTGCAAGGCGCCGGCGAGATCCTCCGCCCGCTCCACCCGCTCGCCATGCGCGCCGAGCGCCCGCGCCATCGCCGCATAATCGGAATGCCGGAGCGTGGTGCCGACGACGCGGCCGCCGTAGTTGGTGTCCTGATCGAACCGCTCGATGTTCCAGGCGGCATTGTTGGAGACGATGAACACCGCCTTCGCGCTGTGCCGGACCGCCGTATCGATCTCTATCGCGTTGATGCCGAACGCGCCGTCTCCGTTGATCGAGATCACCTGCCGCCCAGGGTTCGCCAATGCGGCGGCGATGGCGAACGGCACGCCGACGCCCAAACAACCAAACGCGCCCGCGTCCATATAGGTCGTCGCTGAAATACCGACGCGCGCGAAGCTGAGCAGATCGCCGCCATCGGCGATGGCGATATAGTCGGGCTCGGCGACCTGTTTGATGGCGTCGAAGATCGCCGCCGGATGCACTTTGCCATCCTCCCCCTTGGTTGGCGCGGCCACGGGCGCCGAGCGCTTCTCGTGGCGTTCACGCAAGCCTTGCGCCCACGCCTTGTCGCAGGCGGGCTCGGCATTGCCGGCCGCGGCGACGATCGCCGCGAGCGCGAGCGAGGGCGAGGCCAGCAACTCCGGGTCGCCGCGACGATTGTCGAGCAATTCGCCGGCGTTGTCGGCGATGCGCACGAAGCGCGCACTAGGAAAAACAGCGGGGGAGCCGTAGCCCATCTGATAGTCGAGCCGCCGACCGATAACGAGCACCAGATCGGCCTCGCTCATCGCCGCCGCGCGCATCGCGCCGACGAACGACTTGTGGTTCGGCGAAATCAGGCCGCGGCTCTCCTGCGTGTCGAGATAGACGGCGCCCGTCGCGTCGAGCAGCCGCGTCAACTCAGGCCCCGAATCACGCGCGCCGCGCCCAGTGACGACGAGCGGCCGCTTGGCGCCCCAGATCGCCCGCGCCGCCGCCTTCACCGCCTCGGGCTCCGGCGGAATCCGACGCGGCGGCTTCGGCCGCATCCAATCCTCCAGCACGAGATTTTCAGCGACATGCGCGCGCAGCACGTCGGTCGGAATTTCGATATAGGCCGGCCCCGGCTCGCCTGCGTCGCCCAGCGCGCGCGACACGGCCTCATCCATTTCGCGGATCACCTGATCCGCCACGCGCGCAGTGCGGGCGTAGCGGCAGACCGGCTTCAACATATCGACATGCGGAATATCCTGCAACGGGCCCATATTCGCCTGCGGCCGCGAGGTGCAGCCGCCGATCAGCAACACGGGCGCGCGCGCCAACGAGGCGTTGGCCATGGCGGTGATGCAGTTGGTCACGCCCGGCCCCGCCGTCGCCATCGCGACGCCGAAGCCGCCCGTCAGTTCAGCGTGCGCGTGCGCCATATGAACCGCCGCGCCCTCGTCGCGCACGTCGATGATGCGGATGCCGAGCCGCGCGACATGATCCCAGATCGGCTGGATGTGGCCGCCTTGCAGGCCGAACACGCGGTCGATCCCGCGCTGCTTGAGAAAGCGCGCGATCCACGCCGCGCAGGCGAGATCGTCGTGGTTGAGATCTTGTCGTTCGATTGTCATGTCGTCCTCGGTTTCAATCGCTGGCGTCGCCGAGCGAAGCAAGCTGCTCGCGAAGCTGGCGATGCTGTATCTTGCCGGTCGCCGTGCGCGGCACGTCGGCGTCGGCAAAGAAGGAGATCGAGCGCGGACGCTTGTAGCCCGCAAGCTTTTCCCGCGTCCAATCGATCAGCTCAGCTTCGGCGATCGTCTCGCCCTCTTGCAGTACAACTACGGCATGCACCCGCTCGCCCCATTTGGCGTCGGAGAGACCCACCACCGCCACGTCGCGCACTTTGGGATGCGCGCCGATCACGCTTTCCACTTCGGAAGGGTAGATGTTCTCGCCGCCGGAGATGATCAGGTTTTTCTTGCGGTCAATCAGACGAATGAAGCCGTCGCTGTCGCGCAAAGCCATATCGCCGACCGTGCAATAATCGCCGCGAAACGCCTCCGCCGTCTTGTCCGGTAGCTTCCAGTAACCTTCGAACGTGTAGGGATTGCACGAGAAAAGCTCGCCCGGCTCGCCGTCGCGGACCTCGACGCCCGCTTCGTCGAGAATGCGGATCGGCGCCGAGCCAACGCATTCGCGCCCGACCGTCCCCATATGGGTGAACTGCTCGTCGGGGTGCAACATCGTGACCCAACCGGCCTCGCTGGAGCCGTAGAGTTCGTAGAGGCCGGAATTCCCAAACATCTCCATCACGCCGCGTTTGGTGTCGGGCCTGGCCGGCGCGGAGGAGATCATCAATTTCTCGACGCAGTTGAGATCGAGCCGCTCCCGCGTCGCCGCCGGCAGATCCAGCATCATGATGTAATGCGTCGGCACCAATGAAGTGAAGCTCGCGCGCTTCTCCGCCAGCGTGCGGATCGCGTGCTCCGAGTCAAAACTCTTGCGTGAATAGATATGCGTCGCCGCGCCCATCTGCGCGAAGGCGCCGAAAAAATAAAGCGAATTGGCGTGACACATCGGCATCACGAGCAGACAGGAATCGTCCCTGTCAAGTTTCAGTTCAATCTCGGTGACGAGCCCCACCATGGTCCCGCCGCGATGGCTGCGAATCACGCCCTTTGGCTTGCCGGTGGTGCCGGAGGTGTACATCAGCACCCAGGGATCGGCGAGATCGACGCGCGCCGCAACCGCCCGCGCCGCGCCGGCGGCGAGCAGTTCCTCGTAGTCGCGCCAGCCCGCCGGGGCTTTGCGCTTGCCGAAATGGATGCGTCGGTCGTGTCGAATGGGAAGCTGTGCGCCGATCTCTTCGGCGAGGCCAGCAAATTCGTCCTGCACGATGATGGCGGCGCAGTCGGCGTCCTCGATGATGAACAAAGCTTCCGACGCGATCAGGCGGAAGTTGATCGGCACGCCAACCAATCCCGCCTTGGCCGTCGCCGCGTAAATCTCGACCCACTCGATGCAGTTGTAAGCCAGCACCGCAACGCGGTCGCCCTTGACCAGCCCAAGCCCCAGCAGGGCGTTGGCGAGCCGGTCGGCGCGCTCGTTCCACAGCGAGAAGCTCATCTCGCGGTCGAGATCGCTGGCGCCGATCTTGGTTGGTGACAGGCGAGCATGGGCCGCGATCGCCTGTCCGAAATTCAGCAATCCCTGCATGGCGCGCTCAAGCAGTTCGAGAAAATGAGGTTCACTTCAGCAACCCCGTGGAAAGCCACGGAATCGCGGCGACGACAATCGTGCCCACAAGCAAAGCCAGCACGTAGCCCGCCATCGGGCGAATCCCCTGGTCCGGGTGGACCCGGCTGATCGCGCAAGCCGCGTAATAGCCGACGCCGAACGGCGGTGCGAACAATCCGATGCCCATGGAGAGCACGACCACCATCGCATAATGGATCTCGTGCACGCCGAACTGTCGCGCGATGGGAAACATCAGCGGGCCAAATAGCACGATGGCGGGAATGCCTTCCAGCACGCTGCCGAGCACGATGAAGACGAGGATCGACACCGCCAGAAACACCGGCGCGCCGCCCGGCAATTTCGTCATCGCGGCGGCGAGCGCGGTCGAAAAGCCGGATTGGGTCAGCGCCCAGGCCATAGCCGTCGCCGCGCCGATGATAAACAAAATGGCGCCCGACAACGATGCTGTCTCCACCAACAAAGTTGGCAGACGAGCCCATTTGAACTCGCGATAGAACACAAGTCCGGCGACGAAGGCGTAGGCGATGCCGATAGTCGAGACTTCGGTCGCGGTCGCGACGCCGCCAACCACCGCCGCGCGAATGAGAAAAGGAAGCGCAAGCGCCGGCAATGCGACGACAAAGGCGCGCAGAACCTGGCGCGGCGTCGCGCGCTTAACATGCGAGAGATCTTCATTGCGATAGCGCCATCGCGCGACCACGATCAGGGCCACAGCCAACACGGCGCTCGGGACGAGGCCGCCGGTGAACAAGGCGGCGATGGAAACGCCCGTCACCGAACCGATGGTGATCAGCACCAAACTCGGCGGCACGGTCTCGGTCTGCGCGCCGGTCGCCGCCAGCAGCGCGACGAGATCGCCGGGCTTGGCGCCGCGCGCGATCATCTCTGGAAACAGCACTGGCGCGACCGCGGCCATATCGGCCGCCTTCGAGCCGGAAATGCCCGACACCAGATACATTGCGCCAATCAGCACATATTGCAGGCCGCCCCTGACATGGCCGAGCAGGCTCGCCAGAAACGCCACCATTGCGCGCGCCATGCCCGTCATCTCGATCAGCAGCCCGAGAAACACGAACAGCGGCACGGCGAGCAGAATGAGATGGCTCATGCCCTCATCCATGCGCCCGACAATCACCGTCGTCGGAGTGGTGGTCGTCAAAGCGATATAGCCAAAGGTAGCGAGCGCGAAGGCGAAAGCGATGGGCGCGGCGGCGAACACCAACGCAGCGAAAACGACCACGAAGAACAGGACCAGATTGAGATTTCCGAGCGCGGGCAGGTGCGGACCCGCCGCGTAGAACGCCGCGACGCCGAACGCCACCGCGAGTAGCGCGGCCAAAGCGACGCCGCGCTCGGCCGAGCCGATCAACCGCAACAGCGCGACGGCCAGCATCAGCGTGAAGCCGACGGGAAGCGCCATCGAGAGCCACGCCGAGGAAATTTCCAAGGCCGGCGTCGAAATGTCCATGTCCTCCAATGCGAAGTCGAACGCCGGCTTGAGGATCAGCGTGAGAAAGGCGATCGCGGCGCAATTTGCGAACCCGTCAAGAAAAGCGCGTGCGCGCGCCGGCAGTCCATTGCTGAAAGCGGTCATCCGCATGTGCTCGTCGCGTTGCAGAGCGAGCGCGGCGCCCAGCATCGCCAACCAGATGAACAGAATGGAGGCGAGCTCGTCGCCCCAGATCAGCGGCCGCGCCAGGAAATAGCGGGCGCAGACGCCCGCCAGCAGCACGACGATTTCGGCGGCGACCAGCAAACCCGCGAGCACGGCGAGAACCATGCCGAGCCCTTGGCTCAGTCGATGTGCGACGCGCATGCGCGTGGCGCCGGCCTGCGCCGCGTCAGCCGATGTCGCCGGCATATTTCTGCAACAGCGTCCAGGCCTCGTCGCCGAGTTTCGCGCGCGCCTTCTTATAGAAATCCGTCTTGCCCAACGCCGCCTTGAAGGGGGCGATATCGGGCGCGTTGAAGACCAGGCCCTTACTCTCCAGCGTCTTCTGCGTTTCGAGCGAGGCGGCAGCGAGATCGACCCGCTGCTTCTTCGCCGCGCTGTTGAGATGTTTGCTCAGAACGGCCTGCGCGTCCTTGGGCAGCGCCGCCCACGGCTTCGCCGAGGCGATCAACCAGAACCCGTCCCAGGCGTGACGGGTGAGCGAGCAATATTTCTGCACCTCGTAAAACTTCGCCGCCTCGATCAGCACGAGCGGATTTTCCTGCCCGTCGGCCACCTTTGTTTGCAGCGCTGAATAGGCCTCGCCCAGGGGAATGCTGACGGGCGACGCGCCAAAGGCGCTGAACATCGCCACCCACAGCGGCACCACCGGCACGCGGATCTTGAAATTGGCGAGATCCTGCGGCGTATTGATCGGGTGGGTCGATGACGTGATATGGCGAAAACCGTTGTCCCAACCGGATTCGAAGGGAACCAGTCCGGTCTTCTCGATCATATTGCGCACATAGGCGCCGACCTCGCCATCGACCGCCGCCCATACCTTTTCGTAATCGCTGAAGGCGTAGCCGACCCCGATCAACGCCGTCTGCGGAACCAGCGTCGACAACACGACGTTCGGCATGGTCGCCATTTCCAGCGCGCCCGAGCGCAATTGCGACAGCATGTCCTTGTCGTTGCCGAGCTGATTGTTGGGGAACAGCGAAATCTCGATCTCGCCGTGCGTCTCGTCGGCAATCGCCTTGATCGCCTCGACCAGTCGTAGATTGACCGAATGGGTCGCGGGCAGGTCGTTGCCGAGCTTGATCTTGATCGGCGCCGCGCGACCGATCGAGAATGTCGCCGCGTAGGCTGCGCCCGCCGCTCCCGTCCGCAATAACGTGCGCCGATCCAGCCTCATTCGCCCCACCCCATTGACCCGGGCGCTTCATCCGCCCTTGAATTCTGAATTCAAACACTATAGACATTTTTCGCCGCCGCCGCAACTGGCGCGGTTAAGAAATTTAACGGGTAGGAAGGGCGGGAATGCGTGCCTTGTCGGCGCAGCCGAGCCTCGTGCAACGGGCGTGCGAGGCGATCGTGTCGGAGATAGTCGCAGGTCGTCTGCCGGCGGGCATGCGTTTGATTCAGGACGATCTCGCCCGCGCGCTCGGCGTCTCGCGCCAACCGGTGCAGCAGGCGCTGCTGTTGTTGCGCAATCAGGGCATTGTGAGGGAAGCCTCCGGCCGCGGCCTGATCGTTGCGCCGTTGGTGGCGAACGAAGTGCGCGATCTCTATCAGCTTCGCGCCGCCATGGAGGCGCTGGCGGCCCGGCTCGCGGCGTCGAACGGCGCGGGATCGCTTAAGGGGGAAGGTCCGGCGTTGATCGCGAGAGGTCGCGCGGCGCTGCAACCCGGCTCGCTCGAAGACCAGATTGTCGTCGACATCGATTTCCATGTATTGCTTGCGCGGGCCTCCGGCAACGCGCTGCTCAACGAGACCATGGCGCCGCACTGGCCGAAATTCCGGCGCATCATGGCCGAGGTTCTGCGCGAGGGCGAACAGGATTCGCGCCGCATCTGGGACGAGCATGAGGCGATCCTCGCCGCCGTCGCATCGGGAGACGGCGCGCGTTCCGAGCAATTGTGTCGGGAACATTTGACGAAAGCGTCAGATATGGTGGTTGATCGCATCGCCGCGCGCGAGCGCGAGTGGGCGCAGAAAAAGGAGCCGGCGTTCGTTTGAGGGAACCGCCGCGGCGGCGTGGAATTGACGGCGGCCGGAGGCCGCCGCGGGCAAACAAGATATTCGGGGCAGACGAAAGCGTCTGCAACCAACGGCATGTGCGGAGGAGCATCGCTTCGGTGGACATTCGACAACTACGTTACTTCGTGGCGATCGCCGACCAGCACTCAATGTCGCTCGCCTCGGGAAAACTCGGCGTCGCGCAACCCTCGCTGAGCCATCACGTCATGCGGCTCGAAGAGGAGCTCGGCGTGCAATTGCTGGTTCGCTCGACACGCGGCGTCACCTTGACGGAAAGCGGCGAGCGCCTCTACGCCCATGCGCTTGCGGTCATAAAGGCGGTTGAAACCGCCGTCTCCGATCTGCGCGATCAATCCTCCGAGCTTTCGGGCCCGGTGAGCTTCGCCTGCCCCAGTTCGGTCAGCAACGTCCTGACCGTGCCTCTCTCGGAAACGATCCGCAACGAATTTCCCAAGATCGTATTGCGTGCGATGGACGCCACGAGCGGCCAGGTGCAGGCCTGGCTGACGGAAGGCGTCATCGACTTCGGCATTCTCTACGACGTCAGCTGCGCGCCGCATCTCGATCTGCGTCCGCTGCTGGTCGAAGATCTGTTTCTCGTCGCCGCCAGCGATTCGTGGAAAGGCGAAATCGGCAAGAATGGTATTGCGAAGGAGCCGGTCTCGCTACGCGAGTGCAGTGACCTTGGTCTCATTCTGCCGCATCGCGCGCACGGTCTGCGCGAAATGGTGGAACGCGTGGCGGACGCCCATTCGCTGCATCTCGACGTCGTGATGGAGATGGATTCGCTAAGCCGCATCAAGACGCTGGTCTCGCGCGGTTCCGGCTATTCACTGCTCTCCCACGCCGCGGTGCATGAAGAGTTGGAGCGGGGCGAACTGGTGCTGGCGCCTATTCGCGATCCGGCGATGCGGCGCACTGTCTATCTCGCCAGCAACCCCGCGCGGCCGATCAAGCGCGCGGCCCGCGAAGTCGAACGGCTGGCTGTCTCCATCGTCGCGGAACTCGTGCGCAAAGGCTATTGGTTGGGCGAACTCGCGGCCCCGCCGATTGTCCCCGCCAAGGTCGCCCCCGTCGCCGTCGCCGCTCGGGTGCGAAAGGCCGCGGAATAGGGTCTAAAACGCAAGCTGCGTCGCAAGCGCCGCGATCAGCGCCGGAGACATGACTGCCGCGCCGAGTTTGAGGAACCGCCACGCCCCGATCTCGAACCCGTCGCGGCGCAGCGCGTGCAGCCAAAGGATCGTCGCCAGCGAGCCCGTCATCGACAGGTTGGGGCCCAGATCGACGCCAATCAACATCGCGCCCTTGATGTCCTGCGAGACCTGCGCGCTCTGCGCCGTCGCCGCGGCGATCAGCCCGGCCGGCGGATTGTTCATCAAATTGCAGGCCAATCCCAGCAGAACGCCGGCCTCCGAGGCCGTCGCCGTCGGCGCTTCCGCTGCCTGGCGGCGCAGTATGTCGGCAAGGCGGCGGCGGCGGGCACCGCCGGCGTCAGCACCAAGCGGTGGCGTCGTTCGACAGCAACGCGGTAACCAGCACGCCGACGCCGTAGATCAGCGCGAACTGCCGCGTCGGCGAGCCCTTTGCAAAGGGATTTATATACTTGACTCCCTGGCCGAGACGACAAGTTTTTATTGTGGTCTTGTGCCTATAACGATCCTTATCTGCGCTTCTGTAGGACCAGGTGAAGTCGGCCCATTTAACATCCCTCCGAATTGGTCCCAGGCCCCACGCCATTCCACTTCCTGATTACGCGCTTGCGTCAGCTTGGGTTTTTGAATAGAACAAACCACGAACATATTGTTCTCGAAGGAGTTTGGCGATGGCGCGCAATCGGGTCCAATTCCAGAAAGGCCTCAGCGAAGCCGATTTCGACAAAAGCT
>JANLPL010000425.1:0-1602 GCA_031367195.1 Bradyrhizobium sp. | reverse complement strand
CCCGCTCTCGCTCAAGCCCCGCGCCGCCAGCGCCGGACCCACGATCTCCGCGAGATGCGCGCCCAACGACGTGGCGCGAGGTTTTTTCTTGCGTGGTGAAAGGCTAGAGGCTTCGGCCATGACCGCTTCCATAGCGCCTTCTTCGCCAGCCGCCAAAGCGCTGGCCTGGTTCGACCACAACGCCCGCATCTTGCCGTGGCGCGCAGCCCCCGGCGCGGCGGTCGACCCGTATCGTGTCTGGCTGTCGGAAGTCCTGCTGCAACAGACGACGACCGCGGGCGCCGCGCCCTATTACGCCGAGTTCCTGCGCCGCTGGCCCGCTGTCGCCGCGCTCGCCGCAGCACCAATGGAGGAGGTGATGAGCGCCTTCGCCGGGCTGGGTTATTATTCGCGCGCGCGAAATCTACACGCCTGCGCGAAGTCCGTCGCGGCCGCCGGCGGCGCCTTCCCCGCCGACGAGGCCGCCCTGCGCGCGCTTCCCGGCGTCGGCCCCTACACCGCCGCCGCCATCGCCGCGATCGCGTTCGGCCGGGCAACGACTCCGATCGACGGCAACATCGCCCGCATCGTCTCGCGGCTGGCGGGGTTTTCCACGCCCATCGCGGCCAATCGCCGCGAGATCGAGGCTTTCGCGAAAACCCTGACCCCGCCGCGCCGCGCCGGCGATTTCGCGCAAGCGCTGATGGACATCGGCGCGACGATCTGCCGGCCCCGGGCGCCGGCGTGCCTGATGTGCCCGTTGCGCGCGGATTGCCGCGCCGCCGCGAGCGGCGACCCGGAAGCGTTCCCGGGCCGGGCGACGAAAAAGCCGCGGCCGGAAAAGGTCGGCGCCGCGTTCTTCGCCGCCCGCCCCAACGGCGCCTTTCTCGCAAGGCGGCGCCCGCCCAAGGGGCTGCTCGGCGCGACCATGGAGCTGCCGGGCGGACAATGGCTAGCCGGCGATCTCGCCTTGATCGGCCCCGAGGAGGCGCCCTTCGCGGCCCGCTGGGCGCGCCTGCCCGGCCGCGTCGAGCATGTGTTCACCCATTTCACGCTGCGGCTGGTGTTGTTTTACGCTCAGGCGCCGCCAAACGCGCCCGCGGGGCTCGCCTTCATCGCGCCCGACGAGATCGAATGCGCCGGCTTCTCGGGCTTGATGCGCAAAGCCATCGCCCACGCGCGCGGCTAGAAACCCGGCAGCCGCAGCGTCGCACGCAAGCCGCCGAGCGGGCTGTCGCCGAGCTCCAGCGGGATTTCGGTGACATGATACCCATTTTTCGATACGCCCTGTTGGCGTCGCTGCCGCTTTTCTCACGCCGCGCCGCGGCGCGCGCTGCGCCATAGTTTAAATTGCGGAATATGTAACGAGGCTTATCTGTTTCGCGAAAATGCGCTTATCCGCACGCCAAATGCGCCTCCGCCGTTATCGGCGTTATAATACGGGCTGGTGAAACGGCCTGAACAAGGTGCTAGGCGGGAGTGGTTGGCATGATTTCGCGTCGCGCGGTTCTACAATCCGTCGCCAGCGTCGCGGCGGCTTTCGGGTCAGGCGCTTGGCTGGCGCGCGCGAGTAACGCGCCGGGAGTCACGGAAACGGAAATCAAGATCGGTCAGACAATGGCC
>JANLPL010000402.1:0-2798 GCA_031367195.1 Bradyrhizobium sp. | reverse complement strand
CGTGCGGTCGATGCCCCCGGCCCCGCTGGCTCGTCCCTCTTGCGCGGCAGATCGAGCGCCAGATATTCCGCCAAACCCTCGCGCCCGCCCTCGCGGCCAAAGCCGCTCTCGCGATAGCCGCCGAACGCCGCGCCGGCGTCGAACAGGTTGGTCGAGTTGATCCAGACCACGCCCGCCTTCAGCCGCGCCGCGACTTCGTAGGCGCGGTTGACGTTTTCGGTCCAGACCGAAGCGGCCAGCCCATAGCGGCTGCTATTGGCGAGCGCGACCGCCTCGTCGGGGGTACGAAACGTCATCGCCGCCAGCACCGGGCCGAACACTTCTTCGCGCGCCAGAATATTGGCGGGCTCGACCCGGCAAGCCAGCGTCGGCGGATAGAACGAGCCGCCGGCGGGCAGTTTGGTTGCGGGTTGATAGATCTCCGCTCCCTCGGCGCGGCCGGCGTCAACCAGGCCACGGATGCGGTCGAGCTGGACCGGCGAGACGATGGCGCCGATGTCGGTCGATTTGTCGAGCGGGCTGCCGACCGTCAGCGTCGCCATCCGCGCCTTCAGCCGCGCGATGAAGCGCGCCTCGATGCTTTCGGCCACCAGCAAGCGCGAGCCGGCGCAGCAGACCTGTCCCTGATTGAAGAAAATACCGTCGACCACGCCTTCGACCGCGCTATCGAGATCGGCGTCGTCGAACACGATGAACGGCGATTTGCCGCCCAGCTCCAGCGATAGCTTCCTGCCCGAGCCCGCCGTGGCGCGGCGGATCAACCGGCCGACCTCCGTCGAGCCGGTGAAGGCGATCTTGTCGACGCCCACGTGTTCGACCAGCGTCGCCCCGGTCGCGCCGTCGCCGGTGACGATATTGACCACGCCCTCCGGCAGCCCCGCTTCAATGCAAATTTCGGCGAACGCGAGCGCCGTCAGCGGCGTATATTCGGCCGGCTTCAGCACGACCGTGTTGCCGCAGGCGAGCGCGGGCGCGACCTTCCAGGCCAGCATCAGCAGCGGGAAATTCCACGGAATGATCTGACCGCAGACGCCAAGCGGGCGATGTCCAGGGAACTCGCTCTCGATCAACGAAGCCCAGCCGGCGTGATGATAGAAATGGCGCGCGACCAGGGGAATGTCGACGTCGCGCGTCTCGCGGATCGGCTTGCCGTTGTCGAGACATTCGAGCACGGCGAGAAACCGCTCGCGCTTTTGCACCAATCGGGCGAGCGCGTAAAGATAACGCGCCCTTTCGTGGCCGGCGAGCGCCGCCCAGCCCGGCTGCGCCGCGCGGGCGGCGGTCACCGCCGCGTCCAAGTCAGTCGCAGACCCCTGAGTGACGCGGGCGATGGCCGCGCCGGTCGAGGGATCGCGGACGTCGAACAATTCGCCCGAGGCTGTGAAGGCGCCGCCGATGAAACAACCAAACCCCGCCTTGTGCGCGTCCAGCCAACCGCGCACGGCGTCGGACGCTTCGGGCGAGGGACCGTAGTCCATGGTCCTGAGAATGTCGCTGATCTTGCCCATCAATCAAACCCGTTCTGCGCCTTAGCCCATCGCATGGCGATGGTTCGCGGAATAGCGCCCGGTCGCGTAATGCTCCAGTTGCCGCTCGATGTCGGTCAGCAGCGCGCTGGCGCCGATGCGGAACAGGTCGTTGCGCGTATAGGCGACGCCTAACTCCTCGCGCATCAGGATCAGCCAGTTGAGCGCGTCCTTGGCCGTGCGCAGGCCGCCCGCCGGCTTGAAGCCGATGGAATAGCCCGTCCGCTCGCCGTAATCGCGCAAAGCGCGCAGCATCACGAGGCTGACGGGCAGCGTTGCGTTGACCTCCTCCTTGCCGGTGGAGGTTTTGATGAAATCCGCGCCGGCCTGCATCGCCACCATGCTGGCGGCATAGACGTTGCGCAGGGTTTTCAAATCGCCGGTGGCGAGGATCGCTTTGAGATGCGCCGCCCCGCAAGCCTCGCGCATCGCTTTCACCTCGTCGTAGAGCGCGGCCCAATCGCGGTTCAGCACATGGGCGCGGGTGATGACGATGTCGATCTCCTCCGCTCCCTCCTCGACGGCATAGCGGATTTCGGCGAGCCGCAGCGGCAGCGGCATGAGCCCAGCGGGAAAGCCGGTCGCCACGCTGGCGACCGGAATCCCCGAACCCTCCAGCGCCTTCACCGCCGGCGCCACCATGGTCGGATAGACGCAGACCGCACCCACCGTCGGCGGGGTCTGCGTCAGTTCCAGCGCGCTCAGCAGCTCCTCGCTCAGCGGCCGACGCGCTTTCGCGCACAGCCGGCGCACGCGGCCCGGCGTATCGTCGCCAGCGAGCGTGGTCAGGTCGATGCAGGTCAGCGCCTGCACCAGCCACGCCGCCTGATACGCCTTCTTCACCGAGCGGCGCGTGGCTGAGCTGGCCGCTCGCCGCTCGACCGCGCTCGCATTGACGCCGACGCTTTCGAACCAGGAGCTATCGAGCGGCGTCCCGGCGTTGCGCGGGCGGTTGTGGCCAGTTTTGGCGGCCTCGGAGACAGGGGCGTGCAAGGGCGGCTCTCGCGGGAATTCAGGCGTCTTTCATAACGGGAAAGGCGCCGGCTGGGTAGCCGGCGCCGCCCCGGTTACTTGTTGTCGCAGGGCTCGCTGCGCTTGGGCCAACCGGCGTTCTTCTCGGCGTAGGATTGCGCCGCCGCGTCGATCAACGGCTGCACCTTGTCGAGCGCGGACGGGATCGCCTCGCTCGCCTTGGCCCAATGGGCGCCGTCCCATTCCTGCACGAAGGTCGCGCTGTGGCTGTTGTGATCGGCGCAGCTGAGCTTCAGCGGG
>JANLPL010000352.1:0-5135 GCA_031367195.1 Bradyrhizobium sp. | reverse complement strand
AATCGCTTCTCGCGCAACGACGAGACAACCGACGGATCGCTCATCGCCACCCCCTATTGCCAGCATCAATCAGATGGCAGAATAATGGCTCGGCCGCCGCGCACGAAGCATCAGCCAGTGGTGGCTGCTACATAAGGCCGGTTTTGCCACCCGATACCCGACAGAGATTTGTCAGGTACACGTGGGAGCAACTGTTCCGCGATCACGTCGAAAGAAAAGACGATCTCCACGAACTCGATACTTATCTACGGTTCAAATCAGCAAATTGCGGCAGAGCATTTGATATCTAAACGAGGCTTCGCCATGCTGGCTCAGCCGCGCCGCCGACAATCCGTTGATGTCTGCTTCGGGTCAAAAGCAGTCAGCCCCCCGACGAAGCGCCGCCCTTGTCGAAACGCGTCCGCCCCGCCATAGAGGCGGCGGGGAGGCAACCATGCTGCACATCGTTTCCGCGTTCGACCGCATCGGTGAGGAGAACGCCTTCGCGGTGCTGGCGAAAGCCGCCGCCTTGGCCGCGCAAGGGCGTGACATCATCAATCTCGGCATCGGCCAGCCCGATTTCAAAACCCCGCCCCATATCGTCGAGGCCGCGATCAAGGCTCTGCGCGACGGCGAGCACGGCTACACCCCGGCGACCGGCATTCTGCCGCTGCGCGAGGCGGTCGCCGCCGATCTGCATAAGCGTCACGGCGTCGAGGTCTCGCCCGATCATGTGATGATCGTGCCGGGCGGCAAGGTGACGATGTTTATGGCGATCCTGATGTTCGGGCAGCCGGGCGTCGATATTCTTTATCCCGACCCTGGCTTTCCGATCTATCGCTCGATGATCGAGTTCACCGGCGCGCGTCCCGTGCCGATTCCGATGCGCGAGGAAAACGGTTTTGCTTTCTCGGCGGAAGAAACCCTCTCGCTGATGACGCCGGCGACCCGCCTCATCATCCTAAATTCGCCCGCCAACCCGACCGGCGGCGTGACGGGCAAGGCGGAGATCGACAAGCTCGTCGCCGGCCTCGCCCGCTTCCCCGACGCGGCGATCCTGTCCGACGAAATCTACGGGCAGATGACCTATGACGGGCTCGCCCACCAGACTTTGCTTGCCTATCCGGAAATCCGCGACCGGTTGATCCTGCTCGACGGCTGGTCGAAGACCTACGCCATGACCGGCTGGCGGCTGGGCTATTCGATCTGGCCCGCCCAGCTCTACGAGGCGGGGCGCAAGCTCGCGGTCAATTCCTATTCCTGCGTCAATGCGCCGACCCAGTTCGCCGGGCTCGCCGCGCTGACGGGGCCACAGGACGCCGTCCACGCCATGGTGGCCGAATTCGACGCGCGGCGCAAAATCGTGGTCGACGGGCTCAACGCGATCCCGAACATTCGCGCCGCGACGCCGAAGGGCGCGTTCTACGCCTTCCCCAACATCGCCGCGACCGGCTGGAAGGCCAAGCCGCTGGCCAGCGCTTTGTTGGAAAAGGCGGGCGTCGCCACCATCGGCGGGCCCGATTTCGGCGTCCATGGCGAGGGCTATCTCCGGCTCTCCTACGCCAATTCGCGCGAGAACATCGTTCGCGCCCTGCGACGGATCGAAGAATTCTTGGCCAGCGAGAAAGCGCCTTCGTGAAATGTTGACATTGGCGCTGGCGTTTGGCAACGGGGGACGCTAAGGCTTCGCCACATTCTCAAAGTCAATTGATCATGCGCCGCATCGCCCTAGCTTTGACCTGTATTGCCCTCGTCTCCAGCGCTTCGGCGCAACAGGAGAAGCCGCCAACACCCGTGTGTGACGCCGCGCGCATCGGCGCGCGCGAGCTCGCCGATTGCCTGCGAACGGCGTCGGAGAAATCCGAACAGGCGATGCAGAGCGCGCTTGCCGCCGCGCTGAAATCGATCGAATCCAAGCCGAAAATAATGGCGACGCGCAGGTCGCGCTGGAAGCATTTCCTCAACGATTCGCAGACGCAATGGGCCGCCTGGCGCGACGAGGAATGTCAGGATCTCGCGCCGCTGGAGGCGACGACGACGGGCGGCGACCCGCGCCTGGCTTGCCTGATCGAGCGCAACATGCGCCGCACGGCGGACTTGAAGGCGCGCTATCCTTAAGCGCCGCTCGTCTCCATCGCGATCCGCATCAGATCCATCGAGGAGCGCGCGCCGAGCTTCTGCTTCAGCGCGGTGCAATTGTTGGCGACCGTCTTGTAGGAGACATGCAGCGCGTCGGCGATGTCGCCCATCGATTTGCCCGCCGCCAGCATCCGTAAAATTTCCAGTTCGCGCGCGCTGAGCGAGGCGACCTTGTTGGCGTTGGCGCTGGTGCGCAGGAAGGCGATCTGGCGCGCCATGTCGGGATGCAGATAGACCCCGCCGCGCGCCACTTGCCGGACCGCGTCGGCGAATAGCGAGGGATCGTCGTTCTTGGCGATGTAGCCCTTCGCGCCCGCCTCGATCGCGCGGGCGGCGAACACCGGATCGTCGTTCATGGTGAAGATGATGATTTTGGCCTGCTCGTCGCGGATGCGGATGCGGCGGCACACTTCCAGCCCCGACAGGCCCGGCAGGTTGAGATCAACCACCGCGACATCGGGCTTCCACGAAAAATAAATCGCCTGCCCCTGCTCGGCGTCCGCCGCGTCGCGCACCTCGATCTGCGCGTCGGCGGCAAGCAGCGCCTTACAACCGGAAATGACGATGGGATGATCATCCACGATCAACACCCGCAAAGCAGTTCCCTCCCAGGCGCCGTGATGACGCGCCGGCCCGAGAAAATCAACCCAGGATAAAACCCGCCGTGCACGTGACCGCGCCCTCCTTGCCAACAAACAGTCCTTCCGCCCCGAAACGAGCGAGCAGGGGCGGCGCCGCGTCGCGGCCGACCAGAAACGCCGCCATCGACAGCGCTTCCGCCATCAGCCCACTTTCCGCCCGCACGGTGACGCCGGCGAAATCGCCGGGCGAGACGCCGCGTCGGGGATCGACAATGTGGTTGCGGGCATAATCGGGCGACCAGAAATATTGATAGTCGCCCGAGTTGGCGAGAAAACCCGTCACCGGCGCCAGCGCCACGCTTTGCTCGGGTCGGCGCGGATGGCGCACGCGGGCGAGCCAGGGCCGCCCGTCTGGCCTCAACCCTCGCGCGCCGAACACGTCGGTGTCGAACATCGCCTGCCGCACGCCGAGCCGGCCCAGCGCCGCCGCGACGCGATCCGCGGCGAGCCCGCGCGCCAGCGAATTGAGCGTGACGGCCATGCGCGGGCGGGCGAAGCGACCTGGTTCTCGTCAAACCGCAGCGCCGTCTGATCGACGCAGGCCCGCGCCGCCGACAGTTACGTGTCGTCGCGCCAACGGCCGCGCCTGGCGGCAGCGTCCACCGCCAGCCACAGCGGCTGGATCGTTACGTCGAACGCGCCCGCCGTCGCCTCGTGCATCAATGCGGCCGTGCGCAGCATCTGCAACAGGCTCACGCTCGGCCGGTCGAGCCGCCCGTCTCTGTTGAGCTGGAAGACTTCCGCGTCGTCCCGCGTCAGGCTGGACAGCCGGTCGACAGCGCGGATTTCCGCGAAGGCGGGCTCGGCTTCCCGTTCGTCCTGCGCAACGACAGAGAGGGCGACCGTCGTGCCAAAGGCGATTCCCAGCCGGCGATACAGCCGGCCTGGCGCGACGGCGTCCGCGCCGATCACCGTCGTCAGCCCAGCGGCGACAAGACCCAGCGCATCGCGACGGGTTGGGAGCCTCATTCCGCCGCTCTCCTCGTGTGCAGCCGCGCGCGGCGTTTCGCCGCCAGCACCCGCGGCACGCATTGGCGCGCGTCATTGTGGATGACGACGCAATCCATGCACTGAAAACACTCGGAATAGTCGATAGCGCCGCTCTTTTGAATCGCGTTGTAGCGGCACTTCGCCTTGCACAACGGGCACGGATCGCCGCATTCGACGCGGCGCTTCAGCCAGTCCCAGCGCCTGAGCAACCCGACGATCGCGAAGGCGGCGCCGAGCGGGCACAGATAGCGGCAGAAGAACTTGAACGCGAATAGGCCGCCGACGACGAGGCCCAAAGCATAAAGCACGAACGGCAGGCTGCGCGCGAATTCCAGCGTGATCGCGGTTTTGAACGGCCCGATCTCGGCCAAAGTCTCGGCCGGCGCATTGGGAATGGCGGCCGCGAGCAAAACGCCCGCCAGCGCGACATATTTGAGGTTTTTCAGACCAGCGTCCCACCGCTCCAAGATGCGGACCGGCTTGATCCCGAGCCAGCGGCCAAAATCGGCGGCCAGTTCCTGCATCGCGCCGAACGGACACAGCCAGCCGCAGAACGTCCCCCGCCCCCAGACGAACAGCGTGGCGAGCGTAAAAGCCCACAGAACCAAGCTCGGCGGGTCATAGAGCAGGAACGCCAGCGATCCCTCGCCGCGCGCGGCGCGCATGAGCCGATCAGGCTGACGATGGAAAGCTGCGCCTGCGCCCAGAAGCCGATGAACAGCAGCGTGAACACCAGAAACGCCCGCCGCGTCCAGGCGAAGCGCTTCGCCGGCGCCGTCAGCCGCTGCTGCGCCGCCAGCGCGACGGTGAGCCCGATCAGCGCCAGCGCGATGATGGCGCAGTCGAGCGCCCGGTCGCGCCAGACGCCCAGCGCGCCCTTCGCCTCCTCGGGCGGCGGCAGGGTCAAGAGCTCGGCCGGCGTGGAATAGGGAAAGCCGAAATCGTGGGTGATCCGCCGCGCCAGGATCTGCCCCTTTTCGCGGGTCGCCATGAGGCCGAGCGTCGCGGTCGCGGCCGGATCCCAGCCCGTCTGCGGCTTGATCACGAACACCGCGAGATCGCCTTACGGCGCTTGGGCGATCGGCCTGCGCCAGGCGAAATCGCGGATTTCCACCGGCGCGCCGGACTGGGCAAAAGTCAGCCGCGTCGGCGCCGCGCCCTGCACGTAATCCTCGCCCATGAAGGAATAGCGCCCGGTCGAGACTACCAGCAGGGCGCGGCGGCCGTCGAGATCGGCGACCAGCCGGTCGAACGCTTTGTCGCCGATCAGGTTGCGCCCGACCGTGGGCGCATCGAGTTCGCCGACGTAGAGTTCGATGAAAGCGTCTTGCGGGTGAGCGAGCGCTTCGGCGTCGAGCCCCTCCGCGTCGCCGCCCTTGAACGGCG
>JANLPL010000339.1:0-1699 GCA_031367195.1 Bradyrhizobium sp. | reverse complement strand
ATGGACGAATTCCTTCACGGCGCTTTCGCGTTTTTCGGCTATTTCGGCGGCGCGGTCGCGTTTTTCGTCGCCTTCGGCGCGATCTACCTTAAACTGACGCCGCATCGCGAATTCGAGTTGATCGTGCGCGAGCACAACGCTTCGGCCGCCATCGCGCTGTCGGGCACGATGCTCGGCTTCGCCATTGCGCTTGCGGGCGCGATCCACAACACCCGCTCCGTGCTGGAATTCGTGGCCTGGGCCTTCGTCGCCGCGTTGGCGCAATTGATCGCCTATGGCCTCGCCCGGTTGACGCATCCCAATCTGTCGCAGGGAATCGAGCAGAACGCGCTGGCGTCGGCAATCTGGTTGGCGGCGGTGTCGATCTCCGCCGGCATCGTCTGCGACGCCTGCATGACCCCATGACGGGGCCGAGCTTTGGCAAGCGCGGCCTCGCGTCCGCCCCGCAAGCTCCGCCGCCGCGGCGGCTGCGCTCGAACGCGGTGACGATCGGCGTGGTCGGCGCGCTTGGGCTCGGCCTCACCGGCGCCGTCGGCTATCAGGAATATCATTGCTGGCCGCCCAAACAGGGTGAGCCCGACACGCGCCCCCATTGGTGTTTCCACCACAGCTCCAGCCATTACGGCGGCGGGCATGGCTGGGGATTCGCGTCCGGCGGCGGCGGGAGCAGCGTGGGCCACGCGAGTTTCGGCGGCTTCGGCGGGCATGGCGCGGGCCACGGCGGCGGCTCGTGAAGCGCGTCCCCTACCCCGTGCGCGCGGACGTCGAGCGCAAATTCGCCGAGATCGGTTTTCGCGCCCGGTTCGACGACGGCGCGCAATATTGGGACGAGAGCGCGGCCTATGTGTTCCGGCGCGACGAGATCGAACTCGACGTCGAAAAAGCCGCCGAGGAGCTTCACGCGCTGGGCCTGCATCTGGTCGATGAGGTGGTGCGTAGCGAGCGGCAACTCGCCCGGCTCAAGATTCCCGAACACGCCTGGGGAGTCATCGCCGAAAGCTGGCGCCGGCGCGACCCTTCCTTCTACGGCCGGTTCGATTTCGCCTATGACGGGCGCCATCCGCCCAAAATGCTGGAATATAACGCCGACACGCCGACCGCGCTTTACGAGGCGGCGGTGGTGCAATGGCGCTGGCGGGAGCAGGGAGTAGCCGAAGGGCGGCTGCCGCGCGACGCCGATCAATTCAACTCCGCGCATGAGAAACTGATCGCGCGCTTTCGCGAAATATGCGGCGATCAGGGTCTGCATCTGGCCTGCATGGCCTCGGCGGCGGACGATGCGGGCACGCTCGCCTATCTCGCCGATTGCGCGCGACAGGCTGGATTGGAGACGGCGACGCTCGACATGAGCCAGATCGGGCTTTCGCAAGGGAGCTTCGTCGATCCGCAGGGGCGGCTGATCCGGCGGCTGTTCAAGCTCTATCCCTGGGAATGGATGTTCGCCGACGATTTCGGCCGCGCGCCAGCGTTGAAAACGACGATGTTCCTGGAACCGCCGTGGAAGCAGATTCTCTCCAACAAGGGCGCGCTGGCGTTGCTGTGGGAGAAGGCGCCGCGTCATCCCAACCTGCTGGAATGCTATTTCGAGGACGCGCGCGACGCGCAGGGGATGCGCCGCTATGCGCGAAAACCGCTCTATTCGCGCGAAGGCGCCGACATCGAATTGATTGGAGATGGCGAGACCTTGCGCGGGCCGGCC
>JANLPL010000312.1:0-21567 GCA_031367195.1 Bradyrhizobium sp. | reverse complement strand
GGGAAAAGCGGCGGCGAAGCGGGCGACCTGCTCGGCGTCCACGCTCTGCTCCGCGTCGTGCAGGATCACCGGGTTGACGCCGAGACAGCGTCGGGCGTGGAAGGCGTAATCGTACAGCGCCACCGCCACGCCGCGCTCGTTAAGCCGGCCGCCGTCGAAACTTACCCGCAGGGGACTGCTCTTACCCTCGCCTCGCGCCATACGCGGCCAGACCATGGCCGCGCGTTAACAATCAAGCAAGATGGTGTTGCTATGGCTTAATGACGAGCGACGGACGCGTTTTCTTTGCGTCCGAGGCATGAGGCCGTTCGGTCGACCCGGCGCAGAGCCGATTTCTCCTCCTTTGGCGGCTCCGCGGCTCGCACTCGGCGAGACGCGCCAGCGTATTGCGGGACAAGCGCTTTTCATGCGTCTTTCCACATTGTTCAGATGGCTCAGTCGCGACGCGCCTGAGACGCCGCCGCCCAGCCCACACGAAACGCTACTGTCGGCGACGTTCGAACACGCCGACGTCGGAATCGCGCATATAGGACTCGACGGCAAGATTTTGCGCGTGAACGCCAATCTGCGCGCGACCCTGGGTTATCAGGAGAAGGACATCGTCGGTCTCGACAAGACCGCCTTGTTCCACAGGGAAAGCCGCGCCGCCGTCGAGGTCAGCCATCAGGCGTTGTGCGAGGGCGTCAAGACCAGTTCCACCGGGGAGCGCGTCTTTGTCACCCGCGACGGGACCGCCGTCCCCGCTTTGACCTCGGCGCGGCGGATCGGCGATCCCCCCGTGATTCTGCTCGTGGTTGAAAACGTCGCGGCGCGGAGCGGCGCCGAACAGGCGCTACGCAAAAGCGAGGAACGCTTTCAGCTGGCGATGCGAGGAGCCAATGAAGGTCTTTGGGACTGGCGCATCGCGGAGAACAAGACCTATCTGTCCCCGCGCTGGAAATCCATGCTGGGATACGAAGAACACGAAATCGTCGACGAGCCGGAATCCTGGACGGATTTGGTGGCGCCGGGCGTGCTCGAAGCGACCCAGGAACAGATACGCAGACTAGAGGCGCGCGAGATCGACAGCTACGAGTTGGAGATCAAGCTGCGTCATAAAGACGGACGCTGGCTCGACATCCTGTCGCGCGCCTTTCCGATATTCGACGAGCAGCACCGCATGGTGCGCCTCGTCGGCACGCATCAGGACATCACGCTGCGGAAGCAGCAGGAGGCGGAGCTACGCCTGTCCTCAACCGTTTTCGCCAACACGCCTGAAGGCATACTGGTCGCCGATTTTTCCGGCTGCATCCAGGCCGTCAACCCCGCCTTCGAGACCCTGACCGGGTATAGTGCGGCGGAGGTGCGCGGCCGGCGCGTGGATCTCTTGCGATCCGGCCGACACGACCCGCGATTTTACCAGGAACTCTATCGCGACATCAATGCGATGGGGCGATGGCGCGGCGAAATTTGGAACCGCTGCAAAGACGGACGGGTGCAGCCCTTCTGGTCCACGATCAGCATTGTGCGTGACGATCACGGCGAGCCGGTCGGCTATGTCGCGCTCTATTCCGACATCGGCGACTACAAGCGTTCTCAGGCGCGGCTCGATTTTCTCGCCCATCATGACGCCGACACAGCTTTGCCCAACCGGCTGTCGCTGGAGCGCCGCCTCGAATCGGCGCTGGTGGAGATTGGCGAGCGTGGCGGCGGCGCGGCGCTGTTTCACCTCGAACTCGACCGCTTCCGCACTATCGTCGAAAGCCTCGGCCACAGCGCCGGCGACGAATTGCTGACCCAGTCGAGCAAGCGTTTCCTCAGCCGGCTGACCCACCGCGACATGTTGGCGCGGATCGGCTCCGACGAGTTCGCCATTCTTGGTCAATCCTGCGCCAGCCTCGACGACGCACGCCTGCTGGCGGCCGAAATGGTCGCGGAGATGGAGCGACCGTTCGTGTTCGCGAGCGGCGCCAAGGCCTACAGCGGCGTCATTATCGGTCTGACCTGGTTTTCGCACAGCGGCGACGATGCCGAGCTATTGATGCGACAGGCGGAATCGGCGCTCTACGTCGCCAAGGACGGGGGCGGCGTCAGAATCTACGAACCTCGCCACATGATCGAGGCGCGCGAACGGCTGGAGATGGAGATCGGCCTGCGCCGCGCGCTGGAGCGCGACGAATTCGTGCTGCAATTCCAGCCCTTGATCCATATGCGGGACCGACGCACATTTGGCGTCGAAGCGCTGGTGCGCTGGCTTACGCTCGAAGGCATGGTGCCGCCAGGCCGCTTTATACCGCTTGCGGAAAAGACCGGGCTGATCGTGCAGATCGGCGAATGGGTGCTCACGCGCGCGGCGCAACGCATGAAAGCGTGGCTCGACGCGGGCGTCAAACTGGACACGCTGGCGATCAACATATCGCCGCGTCAGTTCGAACGGCCGGACCTGTGCGAGAGCATCGCCGAGATTCTCAATTCGGTGCAACTTCCGTTCGAGAGGGTGGAAATCGAAATCACCGAGAGCGTGCTGATGGAGCAGAAGGACGCGGCGACCAAGCTCGCCCAGTTGCGCGCGATGGGTCTGCGGGTTTCGGTCGATGATTTCGGCACCGGCCATTCGTCGCTGGCCTATCTGAAGAATTTCCCGATCGACAAGCTGAAACTGGACCGCGCGTTCATCGTGGATGTGCCCTCCGACACGACCGGCATGGAAATCGCCTCCGCCGTGATCCGGCTCGGACATTCCCTCAACGTCGATGTGCTGGCCGAGGGCGTCGAGACGGAGGCGCAGGCCGAGTTTCTGGAGCGTTCGGGCTGTCGACTGGCGCAGGGCTTTCTGTTCGGGCGGCCGATGTGGGAGGAAGACCTGCTCGCTTCGTTGGCCGTCGCTCAGCCGAAAGCCGCCTAGGCCTGTTCGAGTTCGATCAAGGCGCCGCCGAAATCCTTGGGATGCAGGAACAGCACGGGCTTGCCGTGGGCGCCGATCTTCGGGTTGCCGTCGCCCAGCACGCGCGCGCCTTTCGCCTTCAATGTGTCGCGGGCGGCGGTGATGTCGTCCACCTCGAAGCAAAGGTGATGTATGCCCCCGTCGGGGTTGTTCTCCAGGAATTTGGCGATCGGCGAACCGGCCCCGAGCGGTTGCAGCAGTTCAATCTTGCTGTTGGCGGCCTCGACGAACACGACTGTAACGCCATGTTCGGGCAGCGCTATCGGCGCGGAGACGCGGGCGCCCAGGCTTTCGCGATAGACGCGGCTGGCTTTCTCCAGATCCGCCGTCGCGATGGCGACATGGTTCAAACGACCGATCATGGGCGCCTCACACTTCGACGACGAGCACATGCACGGTGGGGCGCTTGCCCCAGACCGCATTGACGGAATTGCGCACCGCCCGCTCGACCGCGCCGGAGACGAAATCGGCGTCGCGCCGCTTGGCGCGCGGCAGGCTTTCGATCGTCTCGAAAATCGCTGCGTCGATCACGGCGTCGAACCCGGCGCCCTCGCGCGTCTTGTCGGGCAGGCCGGCGATCATCACGTCGGGGTCGCCGACGAGATCGCCCTTGTCGGATAAGGCCAGCGCGACGGAGACGATCCCCGACACGGCGAGGCGGCGACGCTCGGTCACGCATTCCGCCCCCGTGGGCAACAGGACGGCGCCGTCCTTGTAGCGCCGGCCGAATGCGATTTTGTCGATCACCCGCGCCCGCCCCTCTTGCAGGGCGACGAGATCGCCGTCATAGGCGCGCAGCACCTCGGGCACGCCGCGCGCTTTGGCGAAGGCGACGTGCTCGTTGAGATGCAGCGGCTCGCCATGTGCGGGCAACGCGATTTTCGGCCGCACCCATTCGTACATGCGCGCCATTTCCGCGCGGCGCGGATGGCCGGAGACGTGCACGAGATGGGTGCGGTCGGTGACGACCTCGACCCCCTGCTCCACCAAGCCATTGATGATCCGGCCCACGCCCTTCTCGTTGCCGGGAATGGTGCGCGAGGAAAAGATCACGCGGTCGCCCGCGGCGAGGGTGGCGCGCGAATGCTGCTCCTCGGCCATGCGCGCCAGCGCCGCGCGCGGCTCGCCCTGGCTGCCCGTCGCCAGCGCCAGCACCTTGTCGCGCGGCAGGCGGTCGAACGGATCGGGGCCGAGAAACGGCGGTATGCCGTCGAGATAGCCGCATTCGCGCGCGACCGAAACGACGCGCTCCATCGCGCGACCCATCACCAGCACCTGCCGTCCGGCGGCCAGCCCCGCTTCCGCCGCCGCGCGCAGCCGCGCTACATTGGAAGCGAAGGTGGTGACGATGACGCGGCCCTTCGCTTCGCCGACAAGCTGATGCAGGGTGCGGGCGACGTCGGCCTCGGACGGGCTTTCGCCCTCGCGCACGACATTGGTGGAATCGCAGATCATCGCCAGCACGCCCTCGTCGCCGAGCGCGCGCAGACGCGCCTCGTCGGTGGGCGCGCCGACGCCCGGCGCCAAATCAATCTTCCAATCGCCGGTATGGACGACGAGGCCGGCCGGGGTGCGGATGGCGAGCGCCGTGCTCTCGGGGATCGAATGGGCGACGGGGATGAACTCGATCTCGAACGGCCCGAGTTCGACCCGGCCGCCGATGGCGACGATCTGGATCGGGATTTTCGGTGCGCCGGGTTCGCCCAACCGCCGCGCCTCGGCAAGCCCCGCCGCGAAGCGCGTCATATAGACGGGGACGCCGACGCTCGGCCAAAGTTCGGCCAACGCGCCGATGTGGTCCTCGTGCGCGTGAGTGATGATGATGCCTAAGAGATCGCGCTTGATTCCCTGCACGAAGGCGAGGTCGGGCATCACGAGATCGACGCCCGGCGCCTCGTCGCCGGCGAAGGCCAGGCCCAGATCGACCATGATCCATTTGCGACGCTTTGCCGGCCCGAAGCCGTAAAGCGCGCAATTCATGCCGATTTCGCGTAACCCCCCTAGGGCCGCGAACACAAGTTGCGCGTCGTCCTGCATCTCAGGTCAAACTTTCTTCGACGGCGGCGTAGCGGCCGTCGCCCCCAAAAGGGCAATGTCAGCGGATTCGATGGCCTCTATCGCGTCTTGGCGACGCAAAAGCAAACGCCCGCGCGCATCGACGCCTTCAAACACCCCCTCGCGTACGCCAGCGACCGTGGTCGCCCGCATCGGCTGGCCCAGGCCCGCCGCCGCATCGAGCCATTGTTCGCGTATGGTAGCAAATCCGGCGCCGCGCGCGAACAGCTGGAGTTGCGCGTCGAAGCGCACCGCAAGTCGCTCGGCGAAATCGCGCAACGACACGGGTCGGCCGATCAGCGCGGCCAGATGCGCGGCGGGATAGGCGAGATCGGTGGGATGCGCAGCGAGATTGACGCCGATGCCGATCGAAACCGCGAACGACGCGCCCGCGAAACTCCAGCCTTCGAGCAGGATGCCTGACAGCTTGGCGCCATCGGCGACGAGATCGTTGGGCCATTTGAGCCGCACGTCGGCGCCGAAATCGGCGATCGCCGCGCGCGCCGCGACCCCGGCGACGAAGCCAAGCTGCGGCGCGTCGGCGACCGCGCAGGGGTCGCGCAGCAACGCGCTGCCGTGGAAATTGCCGGTCGGCGAGCGCCAGTCGCGCCCCTGCCGGCCGCGCCCCGCCGTTTGCCTATCCGCGACAATCCATAGCCGGCCGCGATCTCCCGCCAGCGCGCGCCGCTTGGCCTCCTCGCTGGTCGAGTCGAGCACGCTGAAGCGTTCGATGCGCCAGCCGCCGATGGCGTAGCGTTTGGGTTGGCCACCCTCGTCCGGCTGCAAACGCCCGGCTCAGAACAGCGAGCGCGCCGCCGCCAGCGCGGCGTTGGTGAGTGTCGCCGGCGCCAACACGCCGAGAATGACAAGCAGCGCGGCGAGCCCGAGCACGAAACGCGGCGCGCCGGAGCTCGCGTCGAACGGCTTGGCCGCCTCGTCGAAATACATGATCTTGACGATGCGGAGATAGTAATAGGCGCCCACCGCGCTCGCCAACATGCCGATCACGGCGAGCCCGTAGAGACCCGAGTTAACCGCCGCCGCGAACACGTAGAATTTGGCGAAGAAGCCGGCGAGCGGCGGAATGCCGGCCAGCGAGAACATCATCGCGCCCAGGAAGAACGCCATTGGCGCGTTGGTGCGCGACAGGCCGGCGAGATCCTCGATCGTCTCGACATATTCGCCATTGCGACGCATCGACAGGATGCCGGCGAAGGTTCCCAGCGTCATCACGAGATAGATCGCCATATAGATGGCGACGCCCTGCGCGCCCTCGACCGTGCCGGCGGCGACGCCCACCAGCGCAAAGCCCATGTGGCCGATGGAGGAATAGGCCATCAGGCGTTTGATATTGGTCTGGCCGATGGCGGCGAAGGCGCCGAGCGCCATCGAGGCGATCGACACGAAAGTGATGATCTGGCGCCATTCGTGCGCGAGGCCGGGCAGCGCCGTCATCAGCACCCGCACCGTCACCGCCATCGCCGCCATTTTCGGCGCCGAGGCGAAGAAGGTCGTCACCGGCGTCGGCGCGCCTTCATAGACGTCGGGCGTCCACATGTGGAACGGCACGGCCGAGATCTTGAAGGCGAGGCCCGCAATGACGAATACGAGGCCGAACACGAGCCCGATCGGCGCCGGACCGGTCAGCGCCAGCGCGACGGCCTTGAACGCCACCGTGCCCGCGAAGCCGTAGATCAACGAAACCCCGTACAGCAACATGCCGGATGACAAGGCGCCGAGCACGAAATATTTGAGGCCGGCTTCGGTGGCGCGCAGATCGTCGCGCCGATAGGCGGCCACGACATAAAGCGCCAGGCTCATCAGTTCCAGGCCGAGATAGAGCGCGATGAAATCGCTGGCCGAGATCAGCATCATCATGCCGATGGTCGACAACAGCATCAGGATCGGAAATTCGAACCCGCCGAATTTGTGACTGCGCAGGAAATCGAGGCTCAGCAGCAGCGACACCAGAGAACCCGTCAGCGCAAGCGCCTTCATAAAGCGGGCGAAGCCGTCGTTGGTGAAGGCGCCGTAGAAGGTGACGCCCTCGGCGCGTTTGTCGAACACGACGACCGCGAGCGCGACGCCGAGCAGCGCCACCGCGATCTCGGTGACGAGCCAGACCGACTTGTCGCCGCGCAGCGCGCCGACGAGGATCAGCGCCAGCACGCCGAGGCTGAGAATAAGCTCCGGCATCACGACCGGTAGCGAGAGCGCGGTTACGTTCATCTCTGTCGCCCCAAAAGCATTTTCACAGCCCCGCCGTCGCGGCGCGCTGCATGCCTTGCAGCATCGCCTCGACCGAAGCGGCGCAGGCATCGAGGATCGGCTGCGGATGCACGCCATAGTAGATCACCAGCAACAGCAGCGGGATCAGGAACAGATGCTCGCGGAAGGTGAGATCCTGGATGGTTAGCAGCGGCGGCTTATCCAGCACGCCGAAGATGACGCGGCGATAGAGATAAAGCGCATAGGCCGCCGAAAGGACGACGCCCGATGTGGCGAACAACGCGACCCAGGTGTTGGCCTGGAAGGCGCCGATGAGGGTGAGGAATTCGCCGACGAAGCCTGAGGTGCCGGGCAGACCGACATTGGCCAGCGTGAACACCAGCATCGCCACGGCATAGCGCGGCATCCGATGGACGAGGCCGCCATAGGCCGCGATTTCGCGCGTATGAATCCGGTCATAGACCACGCCGACGCAGAGGAACAGCGCGCCGGAGACCAGCCCGTGGCTCACCATCTGGAACACCGCGCCCTCGACACCCTGCGCGTTGCCGGAGAAAATGCCCATGGTGACGAAGCCCATGTGGGCGACCGAGGAATAGGCGATCAGCTTCTTGATGTCCTCCTGCACCAGCGCGACCAGCGAGGTGTAGATGATCGCGATGATTGAGAGCGCAAACACCAGCGGCGCGAAATAGACGCTGGCGTCGGGGAACATCGGCAGCGAGAAGCGCAGGAAACCGTAGCCGCCCATTTTGAGGAGAATACCGGCCAGGATCACCGAGCCCGCCGTCGGCGCCTCGACGTGGGCGTCGGGCAACCAGGTGTGCACTGGCCACATCGGCATCTTCACGGCGAAGGAGGCGAAGAAAGCGAGCCACAGCCAGAACTGAATATTGGGCGCAAAACCGACGTGCATCAGCACTTCGATGTCGCTGGTGCGCGCCGTCCAGTACATCGTCATAATGCCGATCAGCATCAGCAGCGAGCCGAGCAGCGTAAACAGGAAGAACTTGAACGCGGCATAGACGCGCCGCTTGCCGCCCCAAACGCCGATGATGAGGAACATCGGGATCAGGCCGCCCTCGAAGAACACATAGAACAGCAGCAGATCGAGCGCCTCGAACACGCCGATCATCAGCGTTTCCAGCTCGAGGAAGGCGATCATATACGCCTTCACCCGCGTCTGAATCGAAGTCCACGAGGCGAGGATGCAGATCGGCATCAGGAATGTGGTCAGCAGCACGAACGGCATCGAAATGCCGTCGACGCCGAGCTTGTAGAGAATGACGTTGGAGAACCAATCGGATTGCTCGACCAGCTGGAAGCCGGGCTTGGCGGGATCGAACAGGGCCCAGGCGTAGAGGCTGACCAGGAACGTGATCAGCGTCGTCCACAGCGCGACATAGCGCGCGTTGCGAAGCGTCTCCTTCGAATCGCCGCGCAGCAGCGCGATCAGGATCGCCCCGACGACGGGCAGAATCAGCAGCGCCGAGAGCACCCAGTTGCCGGACATCAGCGGATTCCCCCGAACAGATACCAGGTCGCGAGCGCGGCGACGCCCAGCAGCATCGCGAAGGCGTAGTGATAGACATAACCGGTCTGCAACCGCACCACGTTGCGCGTCACATCGAGCACGCGGGCGGACACGCCGTCAGGCCCGAGCCCATCGATAATCGCGCCATCACCGCCTTTCCAGAACACGCGACCGATCCAGAACGCGGGCCGCACCAACAGGAGATCGTACAATTCGTCGAAATACCATTTGTTGAGCAAGAACCGGTAGAGCAGCGGATTGCTGCGCGCCAGCGTCGCCGGGGCGGACTTGTTGACGATGTACATGTAGTACGCGACCAGGAACCCGCCGGCCATCATCAGGAACGGCAACAGCGACACCAGCCAGGGGACATGCTCCATATCCTCAAGGATCGTATTGTCCTTGGCCGTGAAGATCGATTCCTTCCAGAACCCCTCGAAGCCGCCGCCAATGAACCAATGCCTGTACATCATGCCGGCGAACACGGCGCCGAAGGCGAGCGCGGCGAGCGGGATCAGCATCACCCGCGGCGATTCGTGCGCGGGGCCGTGGTCGTGGTGATCTTCATGCGCGTCATGCGGCAAGGCGTGCGCCCAATCGCCGCGATGGCCGAAGAAAGTCATGAAGGCGAGGCGCCAGGAATAGAACGACGTCAACCCCGCCGCGATCACCACGCAGATGAAAGCATAGGCCGCGCCGGGACGATGAGAGGCATAGGCGGCCTCAATAATCGCGTCCTTGGAGACGAAACCAGCGAAGCCGATCGAGGTGAACGGAATGCCGACGCCGGTCAGCGCCAGCGTGCCGATCGTCATCATCAGGAAGGTGAAGGGGATCTCGTCCTTCAAACCGCCCATGCGGCGCATGTCCTGCTCGTGGTGCATCGCATGGATGACCGAGCCGGCGCCGAGGAACAGCAGCGCCTTGAAGAAGGCGTGCGTGAACAGGTGGAAAATGCCGGCGCCATAAGCGCCCACGCCCTCGGCGACGAACATATAGCCGAGCTGCGAGCAGGTGGAATAGGCGATGACGCGCTTGATGTCATTCTGCACCAGACCGACCGTCGCGGCGAAAAACGCTGTCGTCGCGCCGACGATCAGCACAACATTGAGCGCGGTCGGCGACAGATCGAACAGGAACGACAGTCGCGCCACCATGAACACGCCCGCCGTCACCATGGTCGCGGCGTGGATCAGCGCCGAGACCGGCGTCGGCCCCTCCATCGCGTCGGGCAACCAGGTGTGCAGCAGGAATTGCGCCGACTTGCCCATCGCGCCCATGAACAGCAACAGGCAGGTGATCGTCAGCGCATCGACATTGATGCCGAACACATGGATCGTCTGGCCGACGAGGCTGGGCGCGGCGGCGCGGATCGACTCCAGGCTGACCGAGCCGGTCAACCGGAACAGCAGGAAAATGCCGAGCGCGAAGCCGAAATCGCCGACGCGATTGACCACGAACGCCTTGATCGCCGCCGCATTGGCCGAGGGCTTCTTATACCAGAAGCCAATCAGCAGATAGGAGGCGAGGCCCACGCCCTCCCAGCCGAAGAACATCTGCACCAGATTGTCGGCCGTCACCAGCATCAGCATGGCGAAGGTGAACAGCGAGAGATAGGCGAAGAAACGCGGCCGGCTGTCGTCCTCGTGCATGTAGCCGATCGAATACATGTGCACGAGGAACGAAACCGTCGTAACCACGACCAGCATGACAGCGGTCAGCGTGTCGATCCGCAGCGCCCAGTCGATTGCCAGCTTGCCTGACGTGAACCAGTTCGCCACCGGCACGACCAGCGCATGCGGATCGGCGGTGGCGGCGAAGCCGAACAACGCGAACCAGGACAGCAGGCCGGATAGACCAAGGAAGATCGTGGTGACGAGTTCCGACGTGCGCGGCTCGACATTGGCGCCCAGCAGGCCCGCAAACAGGAAGCCCAGCAGCGGCAGGAAGACGATGATCTCGTACATCATGGCCGGTTCAGCCCTTCAGCGCATGGATGTCTTCAACCGCGATCGAGCCGCGGTTGCGATAATAAGCGACCAGAATGGCAAGCCCGATCGCCGCCTCCGCCGCGGCGACGGTCAGAATCAGCAGCGCGAACACCTGCCCCGTCAGATCGCCGGCGAAGGTCGAGAACGCCACCAGATTGATGTTGACCGAAAGCAGGATCACCTCGACCGACATCAGGATGATGATGATGTTCTTGTGGTTGAGGATGATGCCCGCCACGCCGATGGTGAACAGGATCGCCGCCAGGGACAGATAATGCGTGAGTCCGATGATCATGGTCTGGCTCTCAAATCCCAGCGCGCGAGGCGACTTTACGGATCTCGACTGAAGTCGCGGGCGTGCGCGCGACCTGAGCCTCGACGCTCTGCCGCTTGACGCCGACCTTGTGGCGCAGGGTCAGCACGATGGCGCCGATCATCGCCGTCAGCAGGATCAGTCCCGCCGCCTCGAAGAAATAGGCGTAGCGCGTGTAAAGGACGAGGCCGAGCGCGCGCGTGTTGGCGATGGTTCCCGCCGGGGCCGCCGCCGCCGCCGCATTCGGCGCGCGCGTCCAGTTCGAAGTCACGTACCAAAGCTCGGCGCCGACGCACAGCGCGATCAACCCGCCGATCGGCAGATATTGCACGAATCCCTGTTTCAGTTCCGCGAAATCCACGTCGAGCAGCATGACCACGAACAGGAACAGCACCGCGACGGCGCCGACATAGACGACGATCAACATCATCGCCAGGAATTCCGCGCCCATCAGCACGAACAGGCCCGACGCGCTGACGAAAGCCAGAATGAGGAACAACACCGAATGCACCGGGTTTCGCGCCAGAATCACCGCGAGCGCCGACCCCACCAGCATGGTGGCGAATATCCAGAAGAAGAAGGCCTGCGCCAGCATAGCTATTCCCTCAGCAGCCCATCAACGGTAAGGCGCGTCCAATTTGATATTGCGCGCCAGTTCCCGCTCCCAGCGCGAACCGTTCTCCAACAGGCGGTCCTTGTCGTAGAATAGTTCCTCGCGCGTTTCGGTCGCGAATTCGAAATTCGGCCCCTCGACGATGGCGTCAACCGGGCAGGCCTCCTGGCACATGCCGCAATAGATGCATTTCGTCATGTCAATGTCGTAGCGCGTGGCGCGCCGCGTCCCGTCATTGCGGCGCGGACCCGCCTCGATGGTGATCGCCTGCGCCGGACAGATCGCCTCGCACAGCTTACAGGCGATGCAGCGTTCCTCGCCATTGGGATAGCGACGCAGCGCATGTTCGCCGCGGAAACGGGGCGAGAGCGGCGATTTCTCGTGGGGATAGTTGAGCGTCGCCTTCGGCTTGAACATGTATTTTACGCCGAGCGCGAACGCCGACACGAATTCGCTCAGGAACAGCGACCGCGCGGCCTGATCCAGTTTCAGCGCCATGACATAGCCCCCGCTTGCCCGCTCATCGCGCCACCGTTCCAAACATTTCGACAAATGCCGCCACCACTACGACCATGGCGAGCGAAATCGGCAAAAACACCTTCCAGCCCAATCGCATCAACTGATCGTAGCGATAGCGCGGCACGATCGCCTTGGTCATCGAGAAGCAGAACACCACCGCCCAGGCCTTGATGAGGAACCAGACGATTCCGGGAACCCAGGTGAACGGCGCGAACGGCAGCGGCGGCAACCAGCCGCCGAGGAACAGGATCGCCGTCAGCGACGACATGGTGAGAATAGCGATCAATTCGGTGAGAAACTGCAGCATATACATCGAGGCCGAGTACTCGACCGCAAAGCCCGCCACGAGTTCGGATTCCGCCTCGACCAGATCGAACGGCGGACGGTTCGTCTCCGCCAGCGCCGAGACGAAGAAGATGATGAACATCGGAAACAGCCGCAGCCAATACCAGCCAAACAGCCCGGCCCAACTGTCCTGCGCGCGCACGATCTCGGTCAGATTGAGCGAACCGGCGCAGAGCAGCACGGTGACGATGACGAAGCCGATCGAAACTTCGTAGGAAACCATCTGCGCCGCCGAGCGCAAGGCCGACAGGAAGGCGTATTTCGAGTTCGACGCCCAGCCCGCCATGATGATGCCATAGACGCCGAGCGACGACACCGCGAACAGATAGAGAATGCCGACGTTGATATCGCCCACCACCCAGCCGTCACTGACCGGCATCACCGCCCAGGCTGCGAAAGACAGGGCGGCGCCAACCAGCGGCGCCAGCACGAACACGCCCTTGTTCGCGCCGGACGGTATGATCGGCTCTTTCAGGATGAATTTCAGCAGGTCCGCGAAGGGTTGCAGCGTGCCCCAGGGGCCGACGACGTTGGGCCCACGTCGCAGATGCACCGCGCCCCACACCTTCCGCTCGCCATAGATGAAAACGGCTGACGAGAGCAGCACGCAAACGAGCAGCGCGAGGCTCTCCAGCACATAGCGCACGACCGTTCCCAACGTCGTCGCGTGCAACCAACGGCCCAATCCGGCGCCCCAGCCGCCGGCGACAAAACCGTAAACGAGTCCCAACACGAGCACGACGACGGCGACGCCCGCGATGGCGCCGACGATGAGGGCCGATCTGTCTTGCGCTGGACGGGAGGGTGTGAGGCTGCTCATGGGAGACCCTATTCCGCGGCCGTCGCCAGCCGCGCGCTCGCCAGGGCCGAGCATTCGGCCATGACGCGCGAGGCGCGGGCGATGGGGTTGGTCAGATAGAAATCGACGATCGGCGAGGCAAACGCCTGATTGGACGGAGCGCCGTCGACCATGCCGCCGGGCGTCGCCGTCTCGGCCGGCGTGATGATGTCGTATTTGACGAGATGCGGACAAGCTGCGCCCAGCGCCGCGCGCAGACCGTTCAGGCTGTCGTAGGGCAGACGCGCGCCGAGCGTGTCCGACAATGCGCGCAATATCGCCCAATCCTCGCGCGCGTCGCCCGGCGGGAACACGGCGCGTTCGCCAAGCTGCGGCCGCCCTTCCGTGTTGACGTAGGTTCCCGACTTCTCGGTGTAAGCCGCGCCGGGCAGGATCACGTCGGCGCGATGCGCGCCGCGATCGCCATGCGTGCCGATATAGACCACGAACGCGCCCGGCTCGATTTCAAGCTCGTCGGCGCCGAGATTGATCAACACATCGACGCCGCCGCTTTTGGCCATTTGCAGCGCGTCGAGCCCGCCCTCGCCCGGCACGAGGCCGAGATCGAGGCCCCCGACCCGGCTGGCCGCCGTATGCAGCACGTTGAACCCGTTCCATCCGTCCTTGAACAGCCCCAGCGAAGTCGCCGCCTTGACGGCCAAGGCGAGCACCGCCTCGCCATCGGGACGCGCGAAAGCGCCGGCGCCGAGAATGAACATCGGTTTTTGTTTGCCGGCCGGGGGATGATCGGCGAAATGCGCCAGACTGTCCGGCCCGGCGCCGAGGTAGTTGTACTTGTAGGTGAGATCGGCCTGCGGACCAACTACGCCCATCAGGCAATCGCCGCGCAGCCAGCGCTTGCGAATGCGCGCGTTCAGCACCGGCGCTTCCAGGCGCGGGTTGGAGCCGATCACCATGATCGCGTCGGCCTCGTCGATGCCGGCGATGGTGGAGTTGAACAGATAAGACGCGCGGCCGAACTTCGGATGCAGTTTCGAGCCGTCCTGCCGGCAGTCGATGTTTTTCGAGCCGAGCTTGTCGAGCAGTCCTTTGAGCGCGAACATTTCCTCGACATTGGCGAGATCGCCGACGATGCCGCCGATCTTTTCTGGCTTGGTCGCCTTCGCCTTTGCCGCGATCGCCGCGAAGGCCTCCGGCCAACTCGCCGGCTTCAGCTTACCCGCGACGCGCACGTAAGGGCGGTCGATGCGCTGCACCTTCAGCGCGTCGACGACGTGGCGGGTCTTGTCGGAGATCCATTCCTCGTTGACCGCCTCGTTGGTGCGCGGCAGGATGCGGATCACCTCGCGGCCGCGCGAATCGATGCGGATCGCCGAGCCCAGCGCGTCCATCACATCGATCGATTCGGTCTTGGTGTATTCCCACGGCCGGGCATGAAATTCGGTCGGCTTGGAGGTCAGCGCGCCGACGGGGCAGAGATCGACGACATTGCCCTGCAATTCCGACGTCAGCGCCTTCTCCAGATAGGAGGTGATCTCCATGTCCTCGCCGCGCCCGATGGCGCCGAGTTCGGAGACGCCGGCGACTTCGGTGCTGAAACGAATGCAGCGCGTGCAATGGATGCAGCGGTTCATCGAAGTCTTGACCAGCGCGCCGATATATTTGTTCTCGACCGCGCGCTTGTTCTCGTGGAAGCGCGTCGAATCGACGCCATAGGCCATCGCCTGATCCTGCAAATCGCATTCGCCGCCCTGATCGCAGATCGGGCAATCGAGCGGATGGTTGATGAGCAGGAATTCCATCACGCCCGCACGCGCCTTGCGCGCCATCGGCGAATTGGTCTCGACCACGGGCGGCTCGCCCTTCGGGCCGGGGCGAAGGTCCTTCACCGCCATGGCGCATGAGGCGGTCGGCTTGGGCGGGCCGCCCTTCACCTCGACCAGACACATGCGGCAATTGCCGGCGATCGACAGCCGCTCGTGAAAGCAGAAACGCGGCACTTCCGCGCCCGCCGCCTCGCACGCCTGCAACAGCGTGTATTCCGCCGGCACGTCGATCTCTTTGCCGTCGATGACGATTCTGCTCATTTCGGCTGTTCCAGCTTTTCGACGCGATGACGCAGCGTCGCCACCCGGGACTTATTTTCCTGGAAGCGCAAGTGGAGGCGAATCGAGTAGCCGATGGCGGCGGTCGAATGCGACAATTTCCGTTCGTAATTCACTTCGCGCCCTCCAGTTTTTCAACTCGACGCGTCAAATTCGCAATCTGTTTGTGAAGATCGACATGAGCGCGGCTCGCGTTGGCCGCGTAGCCGATCGCCGAAACCGTGCCCTCGCGGATCATCTCAAACTTTTCGTCCAGCGCCTCGACGCGCAGATCGAGCGACGCGACATGGCGGCGGACATCATGCAGGGTCTCGTCTAACCGCGCGAACTCCGTCTTCATGTCCACGCGCATTTCCCGCAGGATCGAAAGCACGAGGTTTTCCGGCTCCTTCGCCATCGCCCCTACTCCGCCGCCACGCGCACAGGCTCGCTGTGCGGGTTGGCGGCATATTGGTCGATGCGGCGCTCGATCTCGGGCCGGAAATGCGCGATCAGGCCCTGGATTGGCCAGGCCGCCGCGTCGCCCAGCGCGCAGATCGTGTGGCCCTCGACCTGTTTGGTGACGTCGAGCAGCATGTCGATCTCGCGTTTCTGCGCCCTGCCCTCGGCCATGCGATTCATCACCCGCCACATCCAGCCGGTGCCCTCGCGGCACGGCGTGCATTGGCCGCAGCTCTCGTGTTTGTAGAAATAGGACAGCCGCGCGATCGCCCGCACGATGTCGGTCGACTTGTCCATCACGATCACCGCCGCCGTGCCGAGCCCCGAGCGCAGCTTCGACAGCGAATCGAAATCCATCGGCGTGTCAATGATCTGCGCCGCGGGCACCAGCCGCACCGACGAGCCACCGGGGATGACGGCGAGCAGATTGTCCCAGCCGCCGCGCACGCCGCCGCAATGGCGATCAATCAACTCGCGGAATGGAATCGACATCGCCTCTTCGACATTGCACGGCGTGTTGACGTGGCCGGACACGCAGAACAGTTTGGTGCCGACGTTGTTGGGCGCGCCAAAACTCGAAAACCACGCCGCGCCGCGACGCAGGATGGTCGGCGCGACCGCGATCGATTCGACATTGTTGACCGTCGTCGGCGAACCATAGAGCCCGACATTGGCGGGGAATGGCGGCTTCATCCGCGGCATGCCCTTCTTGCCTTCGAGGCTTTCGAGCATGGCCGTCTCTTCGCCGCAGATATAGGCGCCGGCGCCGTGGTGGACGTAGAGATCGAACGGCCAGCCGTTGACGTTGTTGCGGCCGATCAGGTTGGCCTCATAGGCCTCGTCGACCGCTTGGCTGAGGTGTTCACGCTCCAAAATATATTCGCCGCGCACGTAGATGTAGCAGGCTTCGGCCCCCATCGCGAAAGAGGCGAGCAGCGCGCCTTCAACCAGGGTATGGGGATCGTTGCGCAGGATCTCGCGATCCTTGCACGTGCCCGGCTCGGATTCGTCGGCGTTGATGACGAGATAATGCGGGCGCTTGGGGTCGATCTGTTTGGGCATGAACGACCATTTCAGCCCGGTGGGGAAGCCCGCGCCGCCTCGGCCGCGCAGACCGCTCGCCTTCATCTCGTTGATGACCCAATCGCGGCCCTTGTCGATCAGCGCTTTCGTGTTGTCCCAAGCCCCGCGCGCGCGGGCGCCGCGCAGCGAACGGTCGCCGAGCCCGTAGAGATTGGTGAAGATGCGGTCCCTGTCCTCAAGCATCCGCTTCGTCCTTCACGCTTTTGCCGCCGTGGACGAGCGCCTCAGCCTGCGCCAGCCATTGCTCGCGGTCGATGCGGCCGGGGAAGGAGAGATAGGTTCCCACCCATCTTATCTGATCGCGCGACCAAGCGGCGATCTGATCGAAATGATAGACGCCGAGCGCGTGCAGATTGCGCTCGTTGACCGGGCCGACGCCCTTGATGCGCTGCAAATCGTCGGCCTTGTTGTCGCGCGCCTGTTCGAGCCCTTGCGGGCGGACGCCGACGGCGTCGGCCTTCTGTTGCGGCGTCGCGTCCTTGGGCAAATTCGCGAGCAAGGCCTTGATATGCGCATCTTCCTCGGCGGCGTGAGCGTCGGCGGACGTGTTCTCGTTGGCCGGCGGCGGGCTGTTGCTGTCCTCGCCGTAAAGCGAGGCCAGCGCCGTCAGCTTGCCGCCCGCGGGCTCGGAGGAGACGCGCCCGATCTGAGAGCCGACTTTCACCTGCCGCCCGGCCGCAAGATCGTCGAGCAGCGTGGCGAAATTCTCCGGCGTCAGATCCTCATAGTAGTCATCGTTGATCTGCACCATCGGCGCGTTGCAACAGGCGCCGAGACATTCCACCTCGTTCCAGGAGAATTGTCCATCCGTCGTGACGTGGCGCTCGGCGCCGATTCTGTTGCGGCAAACTTGTTTGATATCCTCCGCGCCGCGCAACATGCAGGGCGTCGTGCCGCAGAGCTGCACGTAATGCCGGCCAACCGGCTCCAGATTGAACATCGTATAGAAAGTCGCGACCTCAAGCGCGCGGATATAGGGCATATCCAACATACGCGCGACGAGTTCAATAGCCGGGCGCGGCAGCCAGTAATCGTTCTGCTTCTGCGCCCGCCAAAGCAGCGCGATGATCGCGGAGGCCTGACGGCCTTCGGGATATTTGGCGATCTCGCGCTTCGCCCAGGCCTGATTGTCAGGCGTGAAGGCGAAGCCCGCGGGCTGTTGCTCGGCGAGACGACGAACCGACATGGATTAAGCCCCCCCAATCCTGTTCATCGATCCACCTCGCCGAACACGATGTCGAGCGAGCCCAGGATCGCGCTGACATCGGCCAACAAATGCTTGCGGCAAAGGAAATCCATCGCCTGCAAATGCGCGAAACCGGGCGCGCGCAGCTTGACGCGATAAGGTTTGTTTGTGCCGTCGGACACGAGATAGACGCCGAACTCGCCCTTGGGCGCCTCCACGCAAGCGTAAACCTCGCCGGCCGGCACCTTATAGCCCTCGGTATAGAGCTTGAAGTGATGGATCAGCCCTTCCATCGACGCCTTCATGTCGCCGCGCTTGGGCGGGGCCACCTTGCCGTCGTCGGTGACGACCGGCCCGCCGCCGCCTGCCGAATTCAGCTTCTCGCAACATTGTTTCATGATGTGGGCGGACTGGCGCATCTCCTCCATGCGGATGAGATAGCGGTCGTAGCAATCGCCGTTCTTGCCGACGGGGATGTCGAACTCCATCTCCTCGTAGCACTCGTAGGGCTGCGATTTGCGCAGATCCCAGGCCGCGCCGGAGCCGCGCACCATCACGCCGGAGAAGCCCCAGGCGAAGGCTTGCGCTAGCGTCACCACGCCGATGTCGACGTTGCGCTGCTTGAAGATGCGGTTGCCGGTCAGCAGCGTCTCCAGATCGTCCAGCACTTTCTCGAACGGTTCGCAGAACGCCCAGATGTCGTCGATCAGCTTGCGCGGCAGATCCTGATGCACCCCGCCGGGGCGGAAATAGGCGGCGTGCATGCGCGAGCCGCTGGCGCGCTCGTAGAACACCATCAGCTTCTCGCGCTCCTCGAAGCCCCAGAGCGGAGGCGTCAGCGCGCCGACGTCCATCGCCTGCGTCGTCACGTTGAGCAGATGCGACAGCAGCCGGCCGATCTCGGAAAAAAGCACGCGGATCAGTTGCGCGCGGCGCGGCACGGTGACGCCGAGCAGGCGCTCGACCGCCAGCGCATAGGCGTGCTCCTGGTTCATCGGCGCGACATAATCGAGCCGGTCGAGATAGGGCACGTTTTGCAGATAGGTGCGCGCCTCCATCAGTTTCTCGGTGCCGCGATGCAGCAGGCCGATATGCGGATCGACGCGTTCGACCACCTCCCCGTCAAGTTCGAGCACCAGCCGCAGCACGCCATGTGCAGCCGGATGCTGCGGGCCGAAATTGATCGAGAAATTGCGGAGGTTCTGTCCGGTCATGGCGTGGCCTTCTCGTCGCCGGGCAACGGCGCGCCTTCCCACGGGCTGAGAAAATCGAAGCGGCGGAATTCCTGCGTCAGCTTGACCGGCTCGTAACGCACCCGCTTCTCCTCTTCGTCGTAACGCACTTCGACGAAGCCGGTCATCGGGAAGTCCTTGCGTAGCGGATGCCCCTCGAAGCCGTAATCGGTCAGAATTCGGCGCAGGTCGGGGTGATCGTCGAACAGCACGCCGAACAGATCATAGACCTCGCGCTCGTACCAGTTGGCGGCGGGAAACACAGGAATCGCCGAAGCGACCGGGGTCGCCTCATCGGTCGTGATCTTGATCCGCACTCGCGTGTTCAGCTTGGGCGACAACAGGTGATAGATGACCTCGAACCTATGCGCCCGCTCAGGGAAATCGGCCGCGGTGATGTCGATGAAACAGATGAACTGGCAGGCTGCGTCGTCGCGCAGGAACTTCAGGAGATCGAGCAACTGGCTCTTCTGCGCGATCAGCGTCAGCTCGCCGAACGCGAAGCGCGCCTGCACGCCGGCGTGGGCCGCGACCGCGTTCTCGGCGACAGACTTGAGGATGGCGTCCATGAAAACCTCGCCCCGCCTTACCGTTCGATTGTGCCGGTGCGGCGGATCCGCTTTTGCAACATCAACACGCCGTAGAGCAGCGCCTCCGCCGTCGGCGGGCAGCCCGGAACATAGATATCGACCGGCACGATGCGGTCGCAACCGCGCACCACCGCGTAGGAATAATGATAATAGCCGCCGCCATTGGCGCAGGAGCCCATCGAGATGACGTAGCGCGGCTCCGGCATCTGGTCATAAACCTTACGCAAGGCAGGCGCCATCTTGTTGGTCAGCGTGCCCGCGACGATCATCACATCGGACTGGCGAGGCGAGGCGCGCGGGGCGAAACCGAATCGCTCGACGTCATAGCGCGGCATCGAAAGCTGGATCATTTCGACAGCGCAGCAAGCCAGCCCGAACGTCATCCACATCAATGAGCCGGCGCGCGCCCATTGGATGAGATCGTCGGTCGCGGCGATAAAGAAGCCCTTGTCGGCGAGTTGATCGTTGATCGTCCCGAAAAAAGGATCGTTCGCGCCCAAAGGCTTGCCGGTCGAGGGGTCGATCAGGCCGCGCGGGGCCGGCGCTACGATCGGGCTCAATCCCATTCGAGGGCTCCCTTTTTCCATTCATAGACGAAACCGACGGTCAGCACGCCCAGGAACACGATCATTGACCAGAAGCCGAAGTGGCCGATCTCGCGAAACGCCGCCGCCCAGGGAAACAGGAATGCGACTTCGAGATCGAAGATGATGAACAGCAACGACACTAGATAGAACCGCACATCGAACTTCATGCGCGCGTCGTCGAACGGGTTGAAGCCGCATTCGTAGGCCGACAGCTTTTCCGAATCGGGATTGCGATAGGCGACCAGGAACGGCGCGACCAGCAGCGCCCCGGAGATGAGACCGCCGAGGAGGATGAAAACGACCAGCGGCAGATAGTCGGATATCAGACTTGGCACAGGGCCTCCGCTTCGTTGTCCGCCCGGCTGGCGCGCCGGAAAACGCCGCCCTCCTCCGCAATCGCTTCGGCCAAGAACATGCGCTTCAATCGAAACCGCGCAAAGAGTCCGGCCGGGATTGTTGGACTTCAGACGACCTGCCCCCTCGCGGGACGCAATCTGCGACGCGCGAGGTCGCGGCAGACGCCTATCGCAGCGCAGCGGGCCATGCAACGGTTAAACTTGAGGCCGCCGGCAATATTCGCGGCGCCCCGCCGCAAATTGCAGGTTAACGCGCGTAATCAGCGAGTTAGCCGCGATCTTTTCGACCAGAAACCGCGGAATTTGGCGGGAAGCCGATGGCGAGAGAGACGGGACTTGAACCCGCGACCTCCGGCGTGACAGGCCGGCGCTCTAACCAACTGAGCTACTCCCCCGAAGGGCACGCGCCGATTACGGCGCCGGGCATTTCAAGTCAAGTCGCTGTCTGAATCCAGACAGCGAACTTACAGCCGCGGGCTGGCCAGACGCCAGCGCTGCATCTCGCGCGCGCTGAGCGAGCGCACATGGTCGGGATCGAGCGATTCCGCCTGCAACACGACATCGGGGCTGACGCCCATCTTGCGCGCATAAAGCGCGACCTTGTCGACCAGCCGCCCGTCGGCGAATCGACGGGAGACCGTGCCGGTGCGGCCGCGGTTCGGCATC
>JANLPL010000286.1:0-6244 GCA_031367195.1 Bradyrhizobium sp. | reverse complement strand
CGGCGGCGGCGACCGAGCGCGGCCCTCCTGGCGTCGATGGCGTCATAGCCGCCCGCCTCGTCGCCATTGCGCGACACTTCTCTGGAGATCGCCGAAGCCGGACGGCCCAGTTCCGTCGCGATCCAGCGACAGCTGCGACCCACGATCAGACGCCGGTGACTGAAATCCCGCTCGACCGCGTCGAACTGCTTATAAGCCTGTCCCATGCAACCACCCGCTAAACCGCCGGGTGTTGCACTTCAAATTTGAGACCGCCCCCACTTGAAACAGCGAGGAGCCGATTGTGTTTCGCAGGACGAAACACAAGATACACCGAAAAGTTGCAAAATAGAGATTATGGGGAGTCCCAAAAGCTAAATGTACCCGCTGAGATAGTTGAAGTGAGAAATACATAGAATAGATTCGTCTAGCAGGAAGGCTCGCGCTCGACCTTCCGAGCATAAATGCTATAGGACCGAGCGCTTTGGCATAAGGACACGATAAATCACAATCATCGAATATGCGTAATCGCTTCCGCGTCCAGCGCCGCGCGCAGAGCGCGAAGATCGAGCCACGACCAGCGTTTCGCGGCCGGGCTACGCAGGAGATAGGCGGGATGCAGCGTCGGCAGCGCGGGCACGGATCGGCCCGGCGCGATCTCATAGCTCCGCCAGACGCCGCGAATGCGCGTGATGCCCTCCTTCACGCCGAGTAGCGTCTGCGTCGAAGGATTGCCCATCGTCACGAGAATGCGGGGACCGCATAGCTCGATCTGGCGGCGGATGAACGGCAGGCAGATCGCCGTCTCCTGCGCGGTCGGCGTGCGATTGCCAGGCGGGCGCCAGGGCACGACATTGGCGATATAGACCCCCGTGCGGTCGAGGCCGATCGCCGCCAGCATCCGGTCGAGCAACTGGCCGGCGCGGCCGACAAAGGGCCGACCGATGCGATCCTCGTCGCCGCCCGGCGCCTCGCCGACGATCATCACGGCGGCGCCCGGCGCGCCGTCGGCGAACACGAGCTGCGTCGCCGTCTTTTTCAGCGCGCAGCCGTCGAACCGCAGCATCGCCTCGCGCAGAGCGTCGAGCGTGTGCGCCTGCGCCGCCCATTCGGCGGCGGTGCGCGCCGCCGCGTCGGGCGCGGCCACGGCCGGCGCGATGACAGGGGGAGTGGCGACAACGGGCGCCGGCCGCGCGGCGCGCGGGGGCGGTGGGCGCGCGGCCTCCTCGAAACGGTTGCGCGGCGCGTCCTCGTATAAATGTTCGACCCCGGCCGTCGCCCACCAGCGCAGCACATCGAGCGCGTCGCCCTCGTCAACGATCTCGCGCGGGCTCAAGACTGCGCCGCTTTGGCGAATTCCGGCCGCAGCGCGCGATAAAGCGCCTGGAAGCGCGGGCGATGACGCGCGAACCCTTCGGCGAGGCCCGGCTCCGGCTCTGTGACGTCAAGCGTCGGCGGCGGACGGCACAGGTCTTCCGGCGCCTCGCCGGTCGAAGCCAGCCGCGCGAGCCGCGCCGCGCCGAACGCCGGCCCCGCCTCACCGCCGTGATAGCGCACCACGGACACGCCGCAGGCCGAGGCGATCATGCGCGCCCACAGCTTGCTGCGCGCCCCGCCCCCGATCAACCCGACCGCCGCGCCCTCGTCATCAAGACATTCGCGGGCGTCGGCGAGAGAATAGGCCACCCCCTCCATCACGGCGCGCGCGAAATCGGCGCGCGAACTGGAATCCGACAGCCCGAACGCGACGCCTCGGGCGTGGGGATCGTCATGAGGCGTGCGCTCGCCGGAGAGATAGGGGAGAAACAGCAGCGCGCCCGGCCCGCGATAATCCGCCGCCGCCTCCGCTTCCAGCGCCGCGACATCGGCGCCGAGCAGGCGGCCGGCGAAGGCGAGCGCCCCGGCCCCGTTCAGCATCGCCGCCATCCGATACCAACGGCCCGGCAACGCATGAGCAAAACTATGCACGAGCATTTCCGGCGCCGCGCGATAGAGGTCGGCCGCGACAATCCACTGGCAGGCCGTGCCGAGCGAAATGAACGCGTCGCCCGGCCGGACCGCGCCCAGCGCGACCGCGCCGACCGCCGCATCGCCGCCGCCGGCGGCCACCACAATATCGCGGGCAAGACCGAGCGCCTCGGCGACCTCCGGCCGCAGCCGGCCCGCGTCGGCCGAGCCCTCCAACAAATCCGGCGCCTGCCCCGGCGCCGTCGCGCTGGCGGCGAACGCCGGCCCGCACCAGCGCCGCCCCGCCTCGTCGAGCCACCACGACCCCGCCGCGTCGCTCATGTCGGTCGCCTTCTGACCCGTCAGCGCGAGGCGCAGCCAGTCCTTCGGCGCAAGCACACAAGCGATGCGGGCGTGGATCGCCGGTTCGTGGCGTTGCAGCCAAAGCATTTTCGCCGCGGGAAAGCTCGCCATCGCCTTGACGCCGACGACGCGTTCTAGCGCGCCATGACGCGCGTGAAGTTCGGTCGCCTCGGCGTGAGCGCGCCCGTCATTGTGCAGAATGGCCGGACGCAGCGGCTTGTCGTCCGCCCCGAGCGCGACCAGACCATGCATCTGGCCGGAAAAGCCGATCGCGCGCACGCGGGCGAAATCCTGCGGGGTCGCTGCGCGCATTTGAGCCAGCGCCGCGAACATCGCGTCGCGCCAGACATCGGGATTTTGCTCGGACCACAGCGGGCGCGGTCGATCCGGCGCATAGACGCTGGAAGCCGAGGCGATGACGCGCTCGGAATCATCGACCAAAACCGCCTTTAGCGCTGATGTGCCGCAATCGACGCCGATATATCGCATCGGCGCAATGTGACGAAAAACCTTGCCGGCGCCAAGCCGTCAGACGCGCGGACCGACTTCGCGCTCAAGAATATACAGCAGGCCGCTGAGAACCGGCACGTCGGAGCCGCGCGCCGCCGCCACGACGCCGCGCTGATCGCAGGCGCTGGCTCGGCTGGCGAACTCGCGCACGAGCCTAGCGGCATAATCGCCACGCGTCGTGCCATGGCGATTCGCGTCGTCGGCCAAGGCCTTGGCGATCTCGCCGCCGATGGAAACGACTGCGGCGTCCGCGACATAGGAATTGGAGCAGGTATGAACGATCTCATGGTAGATCATACTCAAGTCCTTCCCCTGGCGTTTCGCCTGCTCCATACGTACTTTGAGAACCAGACAAAGATGTGACAATCCGTGGTGTAATGCAACTTCTGTCATGTTAAAATAGCTTTGCGCCAAAGCGTGCGACAATGCCTCGGCTTTCCGCGATCAATTTTGCCTGATCGTAGACTTGTTGCGATGCACCATGGGTCGATTGAGGAAACGGGGATCGGCCACGTCCGGAGTGGGTTACGGCGCCGTCTTGCCGATGAGCTACGCCTTTGTTCGCGCTCCCGCGGGAATGGCGCTGTGGACGTTGACACTCCTCCCCGTGCGACATAATACGCCGCTCGTGCCCAGGTGGCGGAATTGGTAGACGCACTGGTTTCAGGTACCAGCGGTGCAAGCCGTGAAGGTTCGAGTCCTTTCCTGGGCACCATTACACTTTTTCATTGTGGAACATAACAGCGCTTTTCGGCAGAGAAATCAAAAGCTTAAACCGGTTTCACCGCTTATGCGGGAACATGGCGTCGCATTGCTTCGCGCGAAATTGGGGGTAGACTCGGGGGTGCTACCCCCAACGTCGTAGAGCGATACCCCCATGCCGCTCACCCATTTCGACATCCGTAACACCAAGCCGGCCGCCAAGCCGTTCAAGATTTCCGACGGAGGCGGTCTCTTCCTGCTTGTTCAGCCGCATGGCGCGATGCTGTGGCGGCTCAAATACAGCTTCCTCGGAAAAGAGCGCACCCTTTCCTTCGGCGCGTACCCTATCGTCTCGCTCGCGGACGCGCGTGAAAAACGAGATGCGGCCAAGAAGCTGTTGGCGAACGGTAAAGACCCTTCCACGGAAAAACGGATCGAACGGCTCGCGATGGAATCGGCCGCCCGAAATACCTTCGGCCTCATCGCGGCGGAATATATCGAGAACCTCGAAACCAGCGGCAAGGCGGGCGTCACCGTCGAAAAAAATCGCTGGCTCTTGCTCGACCTCGCCAAATCGCTCGCCAATCGTCCCATCGCGGAGATTACATCCGCCGAACTCCTCGACCTTTTGAAGCGGGTTGAGAAAAGCGGTCGACGCGAAACGGCGCGCCGATTGCGCGGCGTCATCGGCTCAGTTTTTCGTTTGGCCATCGTGACTCTGCGCGCTACCTCCGATCCGACCTTCGCGTTGAAAGGAGCCCTCGTGCCGCCGAATGTAAAACCCCGTTCGGCGATCACCGACGAAAAGCAGCTTGGCGGGTTCCTGCGCGCGATCGACGAATTCGACGGGTGGCCGACGCTCCGGGCTGCGCTCAAATTCTGCGCGCTGACATTCGCCCGCCCCGGCGAAGTTCGCGGTGCGACGCGCTCGGAGGTAAATTTCGAGAAGTCAGTTTGGCGTATCGCGCCAGAGCGGACAAAGATGCGGCGGCCACACGACGTTCCCCTCTCGCGACAGGCGATCGAAGTGTTGAGGGAAATTTGGCCGGCGTCGGAATTCGGCGAACTCATATTCCCCTCGCTCATATCGTATAAGAAGCCTTTGTCGGAGAACGCATTCAATTCCGCGTTGCGTCGCATGGGCTTCACTCAAGAAGAGATGTCGGCCCACGGGTTCCGATCGTCGGCGAGCACCATCTTGAACGAGAATGGCTTCAATCCCGACGTCATCGAAGCGGCTCTCGGCCATCAGGCGGAGAATGCGGTTCGTCGCGCATACAACCGCGCGATCTACTGGCCTGAGCGCATCGCGCTCATGCAGAAATGGGCGGATATGCTCGATGAGTTTCGCGCAATGAGCGTCGCTCCGCCAGGTGAATAGTTTGGGGTGCGGATTGCTTCCTTTGGGGATAACCGACTTCCCTCTCGGCAAGTCGCGCTATCATCAAAACCATGGACACCGACCTGTCGCGACAAGACGCGACGACCCCCGACAGCGAGTATACCCTCACAATTGATGAGGCCTTGCAGCGGTATGTGCACGCCGGCCATCCGCGAACAGCCCGAAACGTTCAACGCTTTTGCGCCAAGGGACACCTCGATTGCCGCCGGATCGAAACACCGTTCGGAGAGAAATATCTCATTTCGCCCAACTCGGTTGCGAAGCACATCGCCTACATCGAGGAGGTTCGACCGACCGCGACAGGTCGCGACGTGCCGCGACAAGTCGGCGCGGATGTCGGCATTGAAACTGGCCGCGACGTGCCGCGACAACCGGCCCCGACCAGTCGCGACGCGTCGCGACAAGACCCGACATCTGTCGTCGCTGAAATCAAAGTCGAGCCCGAGCGACAGCCGCAAGCGACAAGCCCCGATCTCACCGATCGCTACATCGGGCGGCTAGAAGGGGAAGTATCATTCCTCCGCGATGAACTCACCACCAAGAATGCCCAGATCAAGGAGCTGACCGAGCGCAGTCGCGAGACGAACGTCTTGATCGGCGGCTTGCAGCGCCTCCTCGCGCCAATGTTGGGATCAACTGACCCTCATCGACCAAAGACTGAGGAGCCTCCACGATCCGACTTCGGGCAGTAGGGGAGAGACGGTGTGTACAGCCCAAATTGACGCGCCTGAGTGCGCTATACTTCGCATATGGAGCAGATCGGAGCGAGCATCGCGAACATCGCACGCAACATCGAAATTGTCGGTGCTGATCCCGCCACACTGCACGGCTTTACCCAAGTGCCAAATTTCGTCCTGACCAACGCTAAAATATCCGTCGGAGCGAAGCTCGGTTACGCCATGCTTCTCAAATACGCTTGGGGTGACCACGCATGCTTTCCCGGCCAGGCCAAGCTCGCGGAGGATATGGGCTCGGGGGAGCGTAGCGTGCGACGCTATCTCGATGAATTGGAAAAGGCCGGCCTGTTGGAGATCGAACAGCGCGGCCTTGGAAAGACCAATCTCTATCGGCTTTTCTTGACCGTCCATAAGCTTGGTGCGAAGCCCCAAAAGGGTGGCCGACGCTGACCGGCCAATTTGGCCGGTCATGAGCGGCCATACTTGCCGGTCAGCAGCGGCAAATTTGGCCGGTCACTCTATATAAGAGCCTGACCGAAAATTCGGTTGACCGGCCTCGCTGGGGCTGATTCCCTGGGTTTGCAACAACTTGGGGAGATTCGCGATGCCTTGGAACGAAGCCGATCGGGCGAAATATGATGTCATTCGGGCGCGCTATTCAAGC
>JANLPL010000281.1:0-3640 GCA_031367195.1 Bradyrhizobium sp. | reverse complement strand
GGTGGCCACAGATTAACCATCTGCAAGCCGAAAGCAGATGCGCCTCAACTCGATTTGAAGAAAGCCAAGTCGAGCGATGATTAGAGAGAATGCTTACTAAGAAACCGCAAGGAATGCGGGGACTCGCCCCAGCCCTAGCGGGGCTCACCACATATCCAGCGCCACCCGCGCCTCGTCGGACATGCGGCTCTGGTCCCACGGCGGGTCGAACACGATCGACGCCTTGACGCTCTTGATCCCCGGCACCGCGCCGACCGCGTTCTCAACCCAGCCCGGCATTTCGCCCGCGACCGGACAGCCCGGCGCGGTCAGCGTCATCTCGATCGCGACATTGTGCTCGTCGTCGATATCGACGTTGTAGATCAGGCCGAGTTCGTAGATGTCGGCCGGAATCTCAGGATCATAGACCGACTTCAGCGCCGCGACGATGCTGTCGGTAAGCGCGGCGGCTTCGTCCTTGCTCATCGAAGAGGGCGGCTTCATCTCAGTCAAAAGCGCGTGCGTCTCGGTCATGGGCCTACTCGAACAATTTGTGTGCGCGCACCAGCGAATCGGCGAGAACATTGATCTCGGCGCGCGTGTTGTAGAGCGCGAACGACGCGCGGCAGGTGGAGGTGACGCCGAAGCGTTTTAACAGCGGCATCGCGCAATGCGTGCCGGCGCGCACCGCGACGCCGGAGCGGTCGATCAGCGTCGCGATATCATGCGCATGGGCGCCTTCCATCGTGAACGACAGGATCGGCCCCTTGCCCCGCGCGGTCCCGATGATCCTAAGCGAATTGATCGCGCCGAGCCGCTCATGCGCATAGGCCGTCAGCGACGCCTCATGCGCGGCGATCGCCTCGCGGCCAACGCTTTCCATATAGTCCAGCGCCGCGGCCAGGCCCACGGCTTGCGCGATCGGCGGCGTGCCGGCCTCGAACCTGTGCGGCGGCGTGTTGTAGGTGACGTTGTCCATCGTCACGTCCTGGATCATCTCGCCGCCGCCGTTGAACGGGGGCAGATCGGCGAGCCTATCGGCCTTGCCGTAGAGCACGCCGATGCCGGTCGGCCCATACAGCTTGTGGCCGGTGACGACGACGAAATCGGCGTCGAGCGCCTGCACATCAACCAGGCCATGCACTGCGGCCTGAGACGCATCCACCAGCACGGGAATGCCGCGCGCCCTCGCCAGCGCGACGATCTCTTTCACCGGCGCGACCGTCCCGAGCACGTTCGACATCGCGGAGACCGCGACGAATTTCGTGCGCGGGCCGATCGCCTGCGCGAAGCCTTCCAGCGACAGCGACCCATCGTCGGCGACATCGACCCAGCGCAACACCGCGCCCTTGCGCTCGCGCAAGAAATGCCACGGCACGATATTGGCGTGATGCTCCATGATCGACAACACAATCTCGTCGCCGGCGCCGATATGGCCGGCGCCGTAGCTCGACGCGACGAGGTTGATCGCCTCGGTCGCGGAACGCGCGAACACGATCTCCTCGATGCTTTTGGCGTTGAGGAAGCGGCGCACGCTCTCGCGCGCGGCCTCGTAGGCGTCGGTGGCGGCGTTGGCGAGAAAGTGCAGGCCGCGATGCACGTTCGCGTATTCGTGGCTGTAGAAATGCGTCAGCCGGTCGATCACCGCCTTCGGCTTCTGCGTGCTCGCGGCATTGTCGAGATAGACCAGCGGCTTGCCATAGGGCCGCTCGGTCAGAATGGGGAAATCGGCGCGCAGGCGCGCGACGTCGTAACTCATAGCGCCCTGCCCTTCAGCCAGACACGCAGTTTCTCGCGCAGCGCATCGGCGATGGCTTCATCGGCGACGCGCTCAACCGCCTCGATTCCGAACGCCTCCAGCAACATCGCCTCGGCTTTCGCTTTGGGAATCCCGCGCGCCTGGCAATAGAAAATCTGCTCGGCGTCGAGCGCGCCCACCGTCGCGCCGTGGCCGCACACGACGTCGTCGGCGAAGATTTCAAGCTCGGGCTTGTTGTTCATCTGCGCGGTCGGCGACAGCAGCAAAGCCTGCGATTTCATGCCGCCGTCGGTCTTCTGCGCGGCCTGCGCGACGATCACCTTGCCCTGGTAGGTTCCCACGCCTTCGTCGGCGACGATGTGGCGGAAATATTCGCGGCTCTCGCCATGCGGGGCGTCGTGGCGCACGGTGAGCGTGGTGTCGCCGCAGCGCTTGCCGTCGATCAGCGACAGGCCGCTGAGCGCGATTATGGCGCCCTCGCCGCTATGGCCGACATCGAGTTGGCGACGCACCAGCGCGCCGCCGCAGACGAGGCCGAAATCACGGAACTCCGCGCGCGCGCCAAGGCGAACCACCGGCGTCTCCAGATGCAGCGCGGCGTCGTCGCCAACCAGCGTCGTCCAATCGAGGCGCGCGCCTGCGGCAAGCTCCACGCTGGCGACGGCGTTGCGTTGCGTGCCCGCACTCGCGCCCTCGAAGCGTTCGAACAGGGCGGCCTTGCCCGCGATCGTGACATCGAGCCGGGAATATATGGCGCCGGGGCCGTCGAGATGCAGGATTTCCAGCACCGTCAGCGCGGCGTCGGCGGCGAAGGCGAGCCGCAGCGCGGCGGGCGCGAAAGCGGCGTTGAGCGCGGCGACGGCGTCGGGCGAGGCTATCGCGGGCGCCTCGCCCACCGCCACGGTCACGCCGGCCGGCGCGGGATCGGAAAGGGTCGCGATGTAGCGGCCATCGACCAGCACGAGCCGCGCGGCGCCGATGCGAGGCGTTCGCTCGGCTTGCGCCTTGGCCTGCGCCAAACGCGCCGCATCGGGCGCGACGCTAAGCGGCGCGGCGGACTTCAGCGCCGCGCGAAGGTCCGTGTAGTGCCACGCCTCGTTACGGCGGTTGGGCAGGCCAAGCCGCTCGAACGCGGCGAAAGCGGCCACGCGCGGGGCGTCGGCCTTCAGCGCGGCGAACTGGCGCGCAAGCTCGGCTTCGGCGTCGGTTTTCGGCGCGGGGCTGTGAACGTTCACGCCGCCGCCTCCGAATAATCGCGATAGCCGTTGCGCTCCAGCTCGAGCGCGAGTTCCGGCCCGCCCGTCTTCACGATGCGTCCCCTGGCCATCACATGCACGACGTCGGGTTTGATGTAGTCGAGCAGCCGCTGATAATGGGTGATGATCAGGAATGAGCGGTCGGGCGAGCGCAGCGCGTTCACCCCCTCCGCGACGATCCGCAGCGCGTCGATGTCGAGCCCGGAATCGGTCTCGTCGAGCACGCACAGGCGCGGCTGCAACAAAGCCATTTGCAGGATTTCGACGCGCTTCTTCTCGCCGCCGGAGAAGCCGACATTGACGGCCCGCTTCAGCATCTCGAAATCGACCTTGAGCTGGCCCGCCGCCCCGCGAACGCTGCGCATGAAATCGGGCGTGGTGAGATCGGGCTCACCACGGGCGCGCCGCTGCGCGTTGAGTGCGGCTTTGAGGAAGGTCATGGTCGCGACGCCGGGGATTTCCACGGGGTACTGGAAGGCCAGGAACACACCCTTCGCCGCGCGTTCTTCGGGCTTCAACTCCAGTAGATTCTCGCCGTCGAGCCAGATTTCGCCCCCCGTGACTTCATAGTCCGGCTTGCCGGCGATGACATAGGACAGTGTCGATTTGCCCGACCCGTTCGGCCCCATGATCGCGGCGACCTGAC
>JANLPL010000279.1:0-22135 GCA_031367195.1 Bradyrhizobium sp. | reverse complement strand
CAGGCCAGCGTGACGGCGCAGGTCGGCAGCCGGGGCCTGGCGCACCTGACGGCCAGCGGCGCCGCGCGGCTGGAGTCCGGCACCCGCCTGCGCGCATCGGTGGAATCGCTCAGGGACAGGGGCTTCAATGCAATCGACCAGGCGGAACGTCCAGGGACCAATCCGGACCGCGACGGCTACAAGCGACGTTCGGCGTCGCTCGGCATCACGCAGGAACTGTCCGGCGGCAACACAGTGGGACTGCGCCTGCGCGACGCTCGCGGCAAGACCCAGTACGACAGCCAGTTCGGGCCGGCCACCCAGGCCGACGAATCCCGGTTCGCCGAGCGCGGCGCTGCGCTGGAGGGCCGGTTCCATCTGTCGGGGAACGTCGACCTGGACGCGGCGTTGACCAGCACCAGCGACAAGCTCGATGCAAGCGTCACCGCCTTTCCCTACCGGATCGATTCGTCCAGCAAGGGCGCGCAGGTCGGCGTGGACTGGACCCTCGCGCCCGGCCAGCATGTCACGGCGGGAGCGGAGACCACGCGCCAGAAACTGGACAGCGACACGGTTTACCAACGGGTGTCGCGCACGGTCAACAGTTTTCGGCTGGGCTACACCGCCGATGCCGGCCCGCACCAGGTGCAGGTCAACCTGCGCAATGACCGCTACAGCGATTTCGGCTCGGCGTCGACCGCCTATGCCGGCTATGCGTACCGGATCAGCGATGCATGGCGGATCAATGCCACCGCATCGACCGGCTTCAACGCGCCCACGTTCAACGACTTGTACTTTCCATTCGGCGGCAATGCCAACCTGCGGCCGGAGCGCCTGAAGTCGAACGAACTCGGCTTGCAATACGCGCTGGGTGGCCACGTCGCGCGTGCCGTGCTGTTCGAAAACCGTTTCACCGACCTGATCGGCAACGACGCGGATTTCAACCGCATCAACGTCGGGCGCGCGCGCAACCGCGGTTTGGACCTGACATACGCGGGCCGCATCGGCGACTTCGGCGTTCGCGCCGGCCTGGTCCGGCAGAACCCGATCGATCGGGACACTGGCGCACGGCTGGCACGCCGCGCGCGGCAGCAGGCGACACTGGGCGCCGACTATGGCGTCGGCGCATGGAAGTTCGGCGGCACGCTGGTGCATGTGGGTTCGCGCTTCGACGACGCTGCCAACAAGCGCGCGCTGGCGGCCTACACCACCGCCGACGCATATGCCAGCTGGCAGTTCGCCAAAGACTTCAGCGCGCAGGCCAACGTCAACAACCTCACCAACAAGCGCTACGAGACGGCGTATGGCTACAACCAGCCGGGGCGCGGCGTCTATCTCGCGCTGCGCTGGCAGCCCAGGTGACCGCTGCGCAGCGCCGTTTCTGTCCGGCCCTGCTGGTGGCCGCGCCGGCCTCGGGGCAGGGCAAGACCACGGTGGCGGCGGCGCTGGCGCGGTTGCATGCCCGCCAGGGCCGCCAGGTTCGTGTGTTCAAGTGCGGAGCCGATTTTCTGGATCCGGGGTGGCTGGCGCTGGCCAGCGGCGCGCCGGTGCATTCGCTCGACCTGTGGATGACGGGGGAGGCCGACTGCGCGGCCCGCTTGTGGCAGGCCGCCGGCGAGGCAGACCTGCTGATCGTTGAAGGCGTGATGGGCCTGTTCGACGGCGATCCGAGCGCCGCCGACCTGGCACGGCGCTTCGCCCTGCCGGTGCTGGCAGTGGTCGACGCCTCGGCCATGGCGGGCACCTTCGGCGCGCTCGCATTTGGCCTGCAGCGGTACCGCGACGGCCTGCCGTGGGCCGGCGTGCTGGCCAATCGGGTGGCTGGCGAGGGCCATGCCGCAATGCTGCGCGAGTCCCTGCGCGACTCGCGCCACTGGCTGGGCGCGTTGCCGCGCGACCCGGCGTTCGTCTTGCCCGAGCGCCACCTCGGGCTGGTGGCGGCAACCGAATCGACGGATGGCCTGGCCCGGATCGACGCCATGGCCGACGCGCTGGCGGAGACGCCGCTGGGCCGGATGACGGCGAGCGAGCTCCTCGGCTGGAGCGTGCAGTTCGATCCGCCGGCGGCCCAACCGGCCCTGTCGACGGCGGCCAGCGCGCCGACCGCAGCGGCAACGCCGCTGCGCGGCAAGACAGTTGCGGTGGCGCGCGACACCGCTTTCTGCTTCATCTATCCGGCCAACCTCGACTGCCTGCTCGAGCTGGGCGCGCAACTGGTTTTCTTTTCTCCGCTGGCCGATCCGCAGCTGCCGCACTGCGATGCGGTCTGGCTGCCGGGCGGCTATCCCGAACTGCACGCCGGCCGCCTCGCCGACGCGACGCGGTTCATGGCCGGCTTGCGAAGCTTCGCGGAGACGCGCGCGGTGCATGGAGAGTGCGGGGGCTATATGGCGCTCGGCCGCGCGTTGACCGACGCGCAAGGCGTCGCCCATGAAATGGCGGGGCTGCTGTCGGTCGAGACGAGCTTCTTCAAGCGTCGCATGACTCTGGGCTATCGCCGCGCCCGGCTGCTCGCCGACGGACCGCTCGGGCCCCAGGGCGCGGTGCGGCTCGGCCACGAGTTCCACTACGCCACGATCACCGCCGCCGGCGACGACGTGGCCCTGGCGCAGGTCGGCGACGCCTATGGCGGCGCGGAGGCGCCCAGCGGCTCGCGTCGCGGGCGCGTCAGCGGCTCGTTCTTCCATGTCATCGCCGAGGCTCCATGACCGCCCCGCCGTGTTTCGACGACGCGTTTCGCGCCGGTCTGCGCGATCTCATGGGCTGGCGGCGCGACGTGCGCCGGTTCAAGCGCGAGCCCGCGCCGCGCGCGCTGATCGGCGAGATTTTCGCTCTCGCGCAACTCTCGCCCTCGGTCGGCAACAGCCAGCCGTGGCGCCTGGTCGAGGTCGCTTCAGCGGGCAAACGCGAGGCGGTGAAGGCGAATTTCCGCGCCTGCAACGCCGCTGCTTTGGCCGCGCAGACGTCCTCGCGCGCGGATGATTACGCGCGGCTGAAACTGGAGGGGCTCGACGCCGCGCCGACCCAACTCGCCGTGTTCTGCGATCGCGCCACGGCGCAGGGGCATGGGCTGGGCGCGCTCACCATGCCGGAGACGCTGGATTATTCCGTGGTCTCGATGATCTCGATGTTGTGGCTCGCAGCGAGAGCGCGGGGCCTCGGCCTCGGCTGGGTGTCGATCCTCGACCCCGCGCGGATGGTCGCCGATCTCGGCTTGCCCGCGAGTTACAAGTTCATTGCCTATCTCTGCCTCGGCTTCCCGCAAGAGCAGCACGACACGCCCGAACTGGAGCGCGCGGGGTGGCAAGAGCGCACGCCGATCGGGGCTTATATCCTGCACGTTTGATCATTGGCCGAAGTCGAACGCTTGGCTCATGTCGGGGCTGGCGGCGTCGCGCGCGCCGAGCGGGCTTAAGCCGAAGCGGGTCTCGATCAGTCTGTCGATGGCGGTGGTGTCCATCACCGTATGGTCGATGAAACCGCGCTTGGCGAACGGCGAGATCAGCATCGCGGGCACGCGCGTGCCCGGCCCCCAGCGGTCGCCCTTGGGCGGCGCGACATGATCCCATAGACCGCCGTTCTCGTCGTAGGTGACGACGATCGCCGTGTCCTTCCACAGCGGGCTGTTCTGGATCATCTCGATCAGGAACGCGGTGTGGTTTTCGCCCGCCAGCACGTTGGTGTAGCCGGGATGCTCGTTGTCCTCGCCGACCGGCTTGAAGAAGGCGACCGGCGGCAGAACCCCGCGCGCGATGTCGGCGACAAAATCGTGCTCGTCCTTCAGATGTTTCGCGCCCGGGCTGCCGAGCGCGTAATTGGCGAAATAGGCGAACGGCTGGTGATGGAACTGGAACAGCGGGTCGGCGCGATTGGCCACCGCATTGTCCCAGCCGCCGGAATACCAGGCCCAATCAATCCCCTTTTCGTCGAGCCGGTCGCCGATGGTCGGATCGGTCTGCGGCGGGACCAGCCTTTCCGGCTTGGCCGAAGCCGGGAAGGGTCCGCCTTTCGGAAACAGCGTGTTGACGGCGTAGCCGTCCGGCGACACCGCGCCGTCCTTGACGAGGCCGCCCGTGTCGTCGAGCTTGACCCTGATGTCCTCGGGCGCGTCGGGGAATTTCGCCGCGCACAGGCAGATCATATAGATGTGGTTGAAGAACGAACCGCCGAACGCAGCGTGATGGAAATGATCCATCAGCGTGTATTCCCTGGCGAGCCGCCACATCGGCGTGCGCGAGGCGTCGTTATAGCCCATCACCAGGCTGGCCGCGTCGCTCCAGGCGACGAACTTGTCCATTTTGCCGCCGTCGATCTGCAACTGCTCCTGATAAAAGCGATGCCACGCGTCGCCGGTGACGCCTTCGAGCCCGACATATTTGTCGGCGCGATAGGGCTTGTTGGGAAGGTCGGTAGGAAAGCGCGGATCGACCTTCACTTCGCGCAGGCCGACATAGTTGACGGGCGGCAGCGTCTCATAGGGCTTGCCGGTCTTGTCCACCTGCGGCGGAACATCGGCGGGCACGCCTTCGGCGCCGGGAAACAGGCCGTAGAGATTGTCGAAGCTGCGGTTCTCCAGATAGATTACGACGATGTGATTGATCTTTTCGAGGCCGGGTTTCGCTTCGTCCGCTTGCGCGCCTGCGCAAAGCGCCGTCAACGCCAGCCCCAGCAAAGTCCGTTTCATCGTCTGCTCCTATTAAAAGAATTTCGCCAGCGCGCGCGCCGTCGCCTCGGGCGCTTCCTCGGGCAGGAAATGGCCACAGGCGATCCCCTCGCCACGCACGTCGCTCGCCCAGCGGCGCCAGACCTCCAGCGGCGCCTCGCCCTTGGCTGGTATGCCGTTCGCGCCCCATAGCGCCAGCAGGGGCGCTGCGATCTTGACGCCCGCCGCGCGGTCGGCGTCGTCGAACGCGCGGTCGAGGGTCGCCCCGGCGCGGTAGTCCTCGCAAGAGGCGTGAACGCGAGCGGGATCGCGGAAGGCTGCCCGATAGGCGTCGAGCGCGTCGGGGGCGAAGCTGGCCAGCGATTGCGTGGCCGTCCAGCTCGCCAGCGTATGGTCGAGATAGGTCTGGCTGGCGGCGTTGATCAGCGTCTCGGGCAGGGGCTCGGGCTGGGCCAGGAACATCCAATGATAGACAGCCATCGCCCGCGCGGAATCCATGCCGGCCCACATCTCCCAGGTCGGCACGATGTCGAGCACGGCGATTTTGCTCACGCGTTCGGGATGGTCGAGTGCTAGCCGGTAGGCGACGCGGCCGCCGCGATCATGGCCGGCGACGGCGAACCGTTCGTGTCCGAGCGCGGCCATCACGGCGACGACGTCTTGCGCCATTATCCGCTTGGTGTAGCGTTCGCCGCCGCGCGAGGGCGGCGCGGAGGAGCGGCCGTAGCCGCGCAGATCGGGCGCGACGAGGGTGAATTGCCCCGCCAACGTCTCGGCGACGCGCGCCCACATCAGATGCGATTGCGGGTAGCCGTGCAGCAACAGCAGCGGCGGGCCGGAGCCGCCGATACGGGCGAAGATCGTCGCTTCGCCAAGGGCGAATTCCTGCGTGGCGAAACCGTCGAAACTGGGCATCAGTGCTCCTCCTGTCGGGGTTGAGATGTAGCACAAAGCGGCGTCAGCGGACCCTAAGCGCCCGCACCGCCTCCTCGACGCTGTGGAATATGTGATCCTCGCCGATCAGCGCGGTCAGGCCGTGGCGGGCGAAACTCGCCTGCGCCCGCACCGATTCCAGCCGCGCCACCGCGACCACGACCCCGCCTTTTTGCAGCCGCGCGATCGCCTCGCCCAACACTTTCGCCCCGGTGTAGTCAAGTTCGACGATCGCGTTGGCCTCGATGACGAGCAACTTCTCGTTGCGGAACTGGCTGAGCGCGCCGGCCAGATCATAGGCGTTGAGAAACGACAGCGGCGCCTGAAAGCCGACCACGCGCACGCTCGCGATCGTCTCGCCCGGCCGCTGCGCCGATTGCGGCCACCAGATCGATGTATCGGGAATCCGCTCGTATTCGACCGCTTTCGCCCGCGTCACCGTCCACAGGCCGTGCAGGATCGACAGCGCAACGCCGACGGCGACGCCCTGCTCGATCGGCAGCGCGACGATGGCGGCGAAGGTGACCAGGATCAGCACGAACTCGCCGCGCGCGCGCACGGCGACCTCCGCGATGGTCGCGCTGCGCACGATGCGCTGGGCGACGAACAGAAGCACGCCCGCCAGCGCCGCCTTCGGCACGGCGGCGAGCAGGGCGCCGCCGAACAGCGCCAGCGCCATCACCAAAGCGGCGGCGATCAGGCCCGCGAACTGACTGCGCCCGCCGGTCTCGGCGACAACAGCCGTGCGCGGCGGGCTCGCATTGACGGGGAACGCGCCGAGGAAGCCCGCCAGCACATTGGCGGCGCCGACGCCGATGAAGTCGCGATCGACGTCGGGGCCGCGCTCGGGGTCGGAGACAAAGGCGCGCGTGGTGGCGGCGGTCTGCATCATCGCGACCACTGCGACCAAGATCGCCAGCCCCGCCGTATCGCGCAACAGGGCAAGCGAGAATGGCGGCGCGCTGAGCCGCGGCGGCGCGGCTTCGAGCCGGCCCAGCGTCGCCACGCCGCGCGCTTCAAGTCCAACCGCGAGCGTGAGCGCGGTGGCCAGCGCGATGGCGGCGAGCGCACTGGGGAATCGCGGCGCGACCTTCTCGCCGATCAGAAGGAAAGCGGCGACGCCGAGGCCGAGCGCCACGGTCCAGGGGTTGGCGGCGCCGATCTCGTGCGCGAGCGCCCACAGCCTCGTCAGTGTCGAGCCGTGCGGCGGGCTCACGCCCATCACGGCGGGAAGCTGCGAGGCGAGAATATGCACGGCGACGCCGGCGAGAAATCCGGTCGTCACGGGAATCGACAGCAGATCGGCGACGAAGCCGAGCCGCAGCGCGCCGGCCGCGATCAGGATGATTCCCACCAGCACCGCCAACAGCGCCGCCGCGCCGGCATAGGCGCCGCCGTCTTGCGCGAGATAGGCCAGCGCGCCGGCGAAGATCGGCGCGATGGTGGAATCGGCGCCGACCGACATCCGGCGATTGGCCCCGAAGATCGCAAAGCCGACCGCACCGGCGAGCAAAGCCAGGAACCCCGCCTCCGGCCCAAAGCCCGCCAGCCGCGCCGTCGCCATCTGCTCCGGCGCGGCGATGGCGGCCAGCGTCAGGCCGGCCAGCGCATCGGGGCCAAGATCGCGCAGGCGCCAGCCCTGAAAGGCCGGCAACATCCGCCAGGGCATCGCGTTCGCCACTCAAACCCCGCCGCGCTATAGTCTCGGCCGCCGTCTCATAGGATGGCCGGCTTGGCGTCAATCGCGGCCGTGATGTTTTCTTGTTGGGAGCGCGCGAAAAGCATGGAGCTTCTGCTGCGCCGCCTCGCGCTCGCCGTCGGCCTCGCCTGTGGCCTGATCGGCACGCAGGCGCCGGAATTCGCCCAGCAATATCGCCAGCGCCTCGCCGGCGCCGTGGACGAGCTTTCCCGCATCGTTTCGACCTTCGACGCCGAGGCGCGCGCGAAGGATCTGACGCCCGATCAGGCGATCCAGCGGCTCGAAGGCAACGGCGACCCGCTGGCGCAGGAGCGCGGCCGCGACATGGCCGACGACAAAGCCCGGCTCGCACGGCTGGAGCAGGCGCTCGCCGCCTATGCCAGCGCCGGCCCGGTGCTTCGGCTGATTGCGACGGCGGAGACGTTCGACGCCTCGACCGCGCGCCGCGCCTGGGGCGATTTTCAGCCGGCCGTGCCGACGACGCTCGAATCGCTCGCGGTCGGGGGACTCGCCTGGACGCTCGGCTGGCTGGCGACGCATCTGACGCTGTGGCCGGCGCGTCGGCGCGCGGTGCGGCGACGGGCCGGCGTCGTGCAGGCGTGAGCCCTCGAATCGTGTTAGCCTGCCCGCCTTGACCCGCCTGTTCACCATACCCGCCGCCGTCCCGTTCCTGCCGACGCTGGCGGAGAACTTGCTCGGCGGCCGGCTGATCCCGGGCTTTCCCGGCGCAGATCCGTTCGCGCTGGCCGACGCGGTGGTCTATCTGCCGACCCAGCGCGCCGCGCGCGCCTTCGCCAGCGCGCTGGTCGCCGCGTGCGGGCGGTCCAGCCTGACGCTGCCGCGCATCGTGCCGCTCGGCGTGTTCGCGGCGGAGGAGGGCGAGTTCGCCGAATTCGAGCCGGGCGCGCTCGACGAGCGCGCGGTCGTCGGCGAGCTCGAACGGCGCATGACGCTGACCCGTCTCGTCGCCGCCTGGGGCGCGCAGCTCAAGGGCGCGATCCGGCGGGTCGATGCGCAAGGCCGGCTCGAAACCGACCCCAGCGAGCCGCCGCTGGTCGCCGCCACGCCGGCGCAGGCGCTGACCCTTGCCGGCGATCTCGCGGATCTGATCGACGACATGCGGATCGAGGGCGTGAGTTTCGCGGCTCTGCCAGGGATCGTCGCCGACGATTTCGATCCCTATTGGCGCATCACGCTGGAGTTCCTGAAGATCGCGTTCGAAGCCTGGCCGGGTTGGCTGGCCGAAAAGGGCCTCGCCGACCGGGCCGAGCGCACGCAAATCGCGGTTGAACGCGAGATCGCCGGGCTCGCCTCGCGCGGGCCGACCATCGTCGCCGGCTCGACCGGCACCAATAGCGCGACGGCCAAGCTGATCGGCGCCGTCGCGCGCGCAGGCCACGGCGCGGTGGTGCTGGCCGATCTCGACTTGCTGCTCGACGAGCCGGCGTGGCGGATGATCGCCGATGGCGATGACCCCACCGCCACCGGGCATCCGCAGGCCGCGCTCGCCAAATTGTTGCAGCGCATCGGCGTCGCGCGCGCCGATGTGGAGCCACTGGGCGAATCGGGAGCGCGGGCGCGCTTTCTCACCGAGGCGATGCGGCCGGCCGAATCGACGCATCTTTGGGCGAGCGCCAAAGTCGAGCCGGCGCCGGCGCTGCAAGACGTGGCGCTGATCGAGGCCGAGCACGAGGCGGAGGAGGCGCTGGCCATCGCGGTCGCGCTGCGCGAGACGCTGGAGACGCCGGGCCGCACGGCCGCGTTGGCGACCCCCGATCCCGCCATCGCGCGCCGCGTCGCCGTCGAGCTGACGCGCTGGGGGGTCGAGGTCGAGAATTCCGCCGGCGCGACGCTCGGCGCGACGCCGCATGGCGTGCTGGCGCGGCTCGCGCTGGCGGCCGCGCGCGAATTCACGCCCGAGCGCATCGCGGCGCTGGCGGGATCGGAGCTCGTGCGGCTCGGCCGCACGGCGGAGGAGTATGCCGCCGCCGCGCGCGCGCTCGATCTCGGCGTCTTGCGCGCGCCGCTGCCGCCGGGCGGGCTGGAGGATTGCGCCGCCGCGCTCGCCGCCGCGCGCGAAGCGGGGGCCTCGTCCTACGCCCATCGCGGCCTGCGCTCGCTCACGCCGGACGACCTCGCCGCCGCCGCCGCGCTGCTTGGCGATTTCGCCGCCGCGCTCGAACCTTTGCGTCTGGCCGATGGCGGACCGCTCGGCGGGCTCGTGGCCGCCCACGCCAAAACGCTCGCCACGCTCGCCGCGCCCGACGAGATCGGCGGCGACGTCGCCGATCTGCTGGACGAATGGGCGCTCGCCTGTGGGGAAGGGTTCGACTGCGATCTGGCCGACTATGCCGAGATGTTCGAGACCCTGGCTGCAAGCCGCGCGCCGCCGAGCCCGCGCGGCCATCCCCGACTGGCGATCATCGGCCTGCTGGAAGCGCGGCTGTTGACCTTCGACCGCATCGTCGTCGCCGGGCTCGATGAGACGGTGTGGCCGCCGGCCGCGCGTACCGACGCCTTTCTCAACCGGCAGATGCGCGCCGATCTCGGCCTGTCGCCGCCGGAGCGCCGGATCGGCCAGACCGCGCAGGATTTCATCGCCGCCTTGGGGACCGCCGACGTCGTTATCTCGCGCTCGAAAAAGCGCGACGGCTCGCCCACCGTCGCCTCGCGCTTTCTGCGCCGCATCGAGGCGCTGGCGGGCGAGGAGACCGTGCGCTTGCGCGAACGGGGACGCCGCTACCTCGACATCGCGCGCTGGCTCGACCGGCCTCTGGAGACGCCGAGCGCCCCGCGCCCCGCGCCGACGCCGCCGGTGGAGCTGCGCCCGGACCAACTCAGCGTGACCCAGATCGAGACGTTGCGGCGCGATCCTTACGCCATTTACGCGCAGAAGATTCTGAAGATCACGCTGATGCCTCCGGTCGGCGCGCCGCTCAACGCGGCGCGGCTCGGCGACATCTGGCACAAACTGCTGGAGGATTTCGGCCGCGAGGCGCCCAAAGACGCGCGCGCGCGGCTGCTGGCTTTGGCCGAGGCGGCGTTTGGGCCGCTCAACGCCGATCCGACCTTTCGCGCGCTGCGCTGGCCGCGCATGATCACGGCGCTGGAGGCGTTCCTCGACTTCGACGCGGGGCGACGCGAGCTGGCCGAGCGCATCTGGCTGGAGGCGCGCGGCAAGCTTGAACTGGCGCTCGCCGACGGCTCGACCTTCAAGCTGACCGCGCGCGCCGATCGGATCGAACTCGGCCGCGAGGGCAAAGCGACGCTGATCGACTACAAGACTGGCGTGCCGCCCGGCAAAGCCGAGGTCGAGGTCGGCTTCGCGCCGCAGCTGACGCTGGAGGCGGCGATGCTGAAGCGCGGCGCTTTCGAGCCCGTCGGCAAGCTCGTGACCGACGGCGCGATCTATTTCAAGATCGGCGGCGCCGACGGCGGTCGGGCCAAGCCGATCAGCTTCAAGAGCGGAACCTTCGACGAGATCGCCGAGCAACATCTCACCGGGCTGAAGGCGCTGCTCGAACGCTTCCGCAAAGTCTCGACGGGCTACGTCTCGCGCCCGTCGCCTAAATTCATCGCCAAGGGGACGGATTACGACCATCTCGCCCGCGTCGCGGAATGGTCGCTCGCCGACGAGGAGGAGACGTGAGCGCGACGCTGCAAGACGCCTCGCGCCAACAGGCCCGCGCCGCCGAGCCGCTGAGTTCCGCCTGGGTCTCCGCCAATGCGGGCTCGGGCAAGACGCATGTGCTGACCCAACGCGTGCTGCGGCTGCTGTTGGCCGGCGCCGCGCCCTCGAAAATCCTCTGCCTCACCTTCACCAAGGCGGCGGCGGCCAATATGGCGGAGCGCGTGTTCAAGACGCTGGCGGCCTGGCCGACGCTGGCCGACGACAGACTGACGGCGGCCATAACAGCCACCGGGGCGCAGCCGCCCAAGCCGGATGAGCTGGAGCAGGCGCGAAAATTGTTCGCGCGCGTGATCGAGACGCCGGGCGGGCTGAAGATCCAGACGATCCACGCCTTCTGCGAACGCGTGCTGCATCTGTTTCCGTTCGAGGCCAATGTCCCCGCCGGATTCCGTCCGCTCGACGAGCGCGACGCGGCGCTGCTGCGCGAACGGGCGCAGGCTCGGGTATTCGCAGGGGCGGGCGGCGATCCCGAATTGGGCGCGGCGGTCGCCCGCGTCGCCGCGATTGTCGGCGTCGATGGCTTCGCGCCGCTGATCGCCGAGACGGGGCGGCTCAGCGAGGCGCTCGCGCAACAGCCCCGTGCAGCCCTCGCAGCAAGGCTCGGGCTCTCGCCCGGCGAGGACGAGGCGACGATCGCGCAGGACATGCGCGAGGGCGGCGGCGGGCCGGCCGCCTGGCGGGTTTGGGCCAAGGCGCTGCGAAAGGGCACGGTCACGGACCAGAAGTTTGCGGCAATGCTGACCGGCGCGGCGGCGATGGAGGAGAGCGACACAGGTCTCGATATCTATTTGCAGGTGTTTCTGATCGACAAACAGACGGCTCCGCGCAAGTCGATGGCGACCAAGGGCGTCGTCGCGGGCTTTCCCGCCGAGGTCGCCGCGCTTGAGGCCGAGCGTGACCGGCTGTTCGGGTTGCTGGATCGACGCCGAGCCGCCCGCGCCGTCGCGGGCAGCGGCGATCTGATCCAGATTTCGCGTGCCTGCGAGCGGGCCTATGCGCGCGCCAAGGCGGCAAGAAGCGCGCTCGATTTCGACGATCTGATCGCCAGGACGCAGGCCCTGTTCGAGAAGACCGACGCGGCCTGGGTGCTCTACAAGCTCGACCGCGGCGTCGAGCATATTCTGGTTGACGAGGCGCAGGACACTTCACAGGCGCAATGGAGCATCCTGCAAAAGCTGGCCGAGGATTTTTTGTCGGGCGCGTCGGCCTCGCCGAGCCGCCGCAGCTTCTTCGCGGTCGGCGACGAGAAGCAGTCGATCTTCTCGTTTCAGGGCGCGGCGCCGCATCTGTTCGACGAAATGCGGCGCGCGTTCATGACGCAACACGCCAAAGCCGAGCGCGCCTTCGCCGATGTCCGCCTGACCCATTCATTCCGCTCCGCGCCGACGATCCTGGCGGCGGTCGAGCATGTGTTCGGCGTCGCACACGTTTGGAGCGGGGTTAGCGCGAGCGAGCCGACGATCGATCGGCACACTGCGATCCATGCGGGGCTGCCGGGCGTGGTCGAACTCTGGCCGCCGATTCCCGTCGAGCCCGCGCCCGAGCCGGGCGATTGGGCGGCCCCGCTCGACGCGCAACGCCTGACCCATCCCGCCGTCACGCTCGCTGACCGCATCGCCGGCGTGATCGCGCAATGGACCGCGCCGGGCAGCCCGGAGCGCATCGTCGATGATCCCCGCAGCGGCGCGCTGCGGCCGATCCGCGCCGGCGATATCCTCATTCTGGTGCGGCGGCGCGGAGCCCTGTTCGAGGCGCTGACGCGCGCATTGCGACGCGCGCGCGTCGCCACCGCCGGCGCCGACCGGCTGACGCTGGGCACGCACATCGCCGTGCTTGATCTATGCGCCGCCGCGCGCGCAGTGCTCAACCCCGACGACGATCTCGCGCTTGCCGGCGCGCTCAAATCGCCGCTGATCGGCCTCGACGACGAGGCGCTGATCCGCCTTGCGCCCAAGCGCAAAGGCTCGCTCGCCGCCGCGCTGGCCGCCGACCCGGCCTATGCGGCGGCGCAAAGGACGTTGGAGCGCTGGCGCGCGCGGTTGCAGGCGGGGCCATTCGCGTTTTTCGCGGCGCTCGTCGGCGCCGACGGCGGGCGGCGCGCGCTGGTTGGCCGGATCGGGCCGGAGGCCGGCGACGTGATCGACGAGTTTCTCGCCCGCGCGCTGGCGCACGAACAGGGCGAGGCGCCCTCGCTGCGCGGCTTCCTCGCCGAGATGGAGGCGGCGGATACGCAGATCAAGCGCGACATGGAGGCGGCCGGGGCGCAGGTGCGCGTGATGACCGTGCACGGCTCCAAGGGGCTGGAAGCGCCGATCGTGTTCCTGCCCGATACCTCGGGCGCCCCGACCGGCAAACACGATCCGAAATGGCTGACGCTCACCCCGGCCCATTCCGGCGCCACGCCGCTGCATGTGTGGGCGGCGAGCGCGGGCGAGGACAGCGCCGCGATGGCGGGCGCGCGCGGCGAGGCGCGCGCCCTCGCGGCCGGCGAGCACCGGCGACTGCTCTATGTCGCGATGACGCGCGCGGCGCAGCGGCTGATCGTGGCCAGCTACGAGGGCGCCCGCGCCACTCCGGCCGAGGCCTGGGCGCCCCTGATCGCGCTGGGGCTCGATTCCCATCTGAGCGACGCTCCCGCCTGGTGGGATCCGCAGCAGACCCTGCGCCGTCTGGGCGAAGGCGCGCGCAGCGGGACGCCGCCGCTGGCCGTCGCGCCGCCGTCGGCCCCGGCGCCGCCGGCCTGGGCGAGCGCCCCGGCGCCGCATGAGCTGCGTTACGCCCCGGCCGCTGCGTCGCGACGGCTGGCCGGTCCGGTCACGGTGGAGCGCCTGGCGCGGATCGAGGAGGGCCGGCTCGCGCATCGGCTGTTGCAGAACCTGCCCGGCTTGCCGCCCGAGCGGCGCCGCGCGGCGGCGTCGGCCTTTATCGCGCGGCGCGGCGGGCACCGTTAGGACGAACGCCGCGCGGCGCTGGTCGATCGTTGTCTGGCGCTGATCGACGCGCCGGCGCTGGCGACCCTGTTCGGACCGGGCTCGCGCGCCGAGGTTCCCTTCGCCGCGCAAATCGAGGGCGCGGCGCTCACCGGCCGCATCGACCGTCTCAGCGTGACGGCGGACGCCGTATGGATCGCCGATTTCAAGACCGGCGCGGGCGCGATGCGGCGCGAATACGCTGCCCAACTCGCGATCTACCGCGCCGCTGTGACGTCGATGTTTCCCGGCGTCGAGGTGCGGGCGTTTGTGCTTTGGATCGACTCAGGCAAATTCGAGGAGTTGGACGCGATGACCTTGCAGGAGGCTTACCAAGACTGGTCGCGCGGAGTCCTGGATTCGATTTCGCCATCTTGAGGTCTCATTTAATCGACAACGTTGAATCCATGAAAGCTGCAAAAGAATGGGGCGGGGCCGCTGCGCGAGTGTCGGCGATTGCGCTCGTCGTGGGCCTGTCGGGCGCCGCCGTCGAGGCGCAGGCCGAACAGATGGTCCGCTACAATCGCCCGGTCTGGCACAACGGCCATCGGGTTCTCTATCACGGCGCCTGGCGCGCGAAAGGCGGCTCGTCGGCTCAAGCGACGTCGAAGGACGACGACGATGAGGAGGACGATTCCAAGCCCGCCAAGCCGAAGATCGCTTCCGCGCATGAATTCATCGTGCTGGTCGATACCGATGACGCGACCTCGCTGCGGATGGCGACCGAACTCGTCAATTCCGCCAAGGCGGCCGGGCTGAAAGCCCGGGCCTGGGCGGGGAAGACGTCACCCGCCGCGCTGGCCAAAGTCGTCGCCAGCGACGGGGGCGATTTCGTCGTGACCGCGATCGACGCGCTGAGCAGCGATCCCAACGCTGCGGACCTGCGCGCCAAGGCGCCGCTGGCGGCGCGGCTCGCCAACGAGCCCCTGGTGGTGATCGCCCGCGTTGGCGTGGAGGACGTCAAGCAGCTCGACGGCCGCCGCGTCTCGTTCGGCCAGGCCGACGGCGTGGCGGATGCGAGCGGGCAGGCCTTGTTTGCGACGCTCGGCGTCGCGCCGCAGGTCGTGCACGAGGACAATTCGACCTCGCTCGGCCTGCTGGCGGCGGGCAAGCTCGACGCGCTGGTGATGCTCGGCGCCGATGAATCGCGCGCGCTCAACGAAGCGGCCAAAAGCGGCAAGCTGCACGCGCTCGACATTCCCTGGCGCGATGACCTCGCCAAGCGCTACGCGCCGATGCGGATGACCGCCAAGGATCTGCCGAATCTGACCAAGGCGGACGCGACGGTGGAGACGGTGAGCGTGCCGTTCGGCCTCGTTGCGATCGACGCCGCCGACGGGTCGGCGCGCGCGGCGCAGGATGCGCCATTCGTCACGGCTTTGTTCGAACGCGGCGAGCCGCTGATCGGCGCGGGCGCCGATCCGAAATGGCGCGAAGTCAATTTCGCCGCCGAAACGGACTGGCCGCGACTTGCGCCGGCGCGCGATTGGATCGAAAAGCACCGGGGCGGCGGCGACCCCGCGCTGGATGCGTTTCGCGAAAAGGCTAAAGCGGCGGCGGGCGATTCCGTTGCTTCAGCGTCGGCGGTGGCCGATAGACTCTATTTGGAACTTCTGCGGTCAGGGGCCCCGCAGCCATGAGGGAGCATAGGCGGTGACCATTCTCTTCAAGGCGGGAACCGGCCTGTTGGCGGGCGTCGTCGCCGGCGCGCTGGGCTTGGCCTTCCTGCCGCACATGCAGCCGAACGGGCTCACCCCGAGAGCGGCCGTGGGGCATCCGCAATTCGTGGCGGCGGCGTCGTCGGACGCGGCCGAAGTCGCGCGCTCCGCGACCACGGTCGCCGTCCCGCTGGCGGAGGCTCCCGCCAAACCCGCGCCGGCCGTGGAGGCGAAAGCCGCGCCGTCGCCGGAGGCGAACCCGCCCGCGGCGCCCGTCGTCCTGACCAAGCTTGAGCCGCCGAAACCCGCGCCGGTTGCCGTAACGCAGGCTGCCGCGCCTGCGGTCTCCGTCGCGGAGAGGCGGGCGGTTGCGCCCCCGCTGGCGCAGAGCCCTTCATCGGCGAACGAGGCTTCGGCGCGCTGGAGCGTGCAGGGCCTGATCGCCCTGGCCAAGGGCGATCTGTCGAGCGCGCGGTTGTATCTGACCCGCGCCGCCGATTCCGGCGACCCGCGCGCCTGGGTGGCGCTGGCCGACACCTACGATCCGGCGATGCTGACCAAGCTCGGCGTCATCGGCGCGCCCGGCGACGCCCGGAGGGCGAAGGACTACCTGCAAAAGGCGGCCGACGCCGGTCTCGTCGTCGCCAAGAATCGCATGGCCGCGCTCGACACCAGCGTCCGCTAACGAGCCCTACTGCTCAACGACGAGGCGGCGCGCGTCATCGTGAAAGGCGCGGCGCGAGCCGTCGCGCGCATAGAACATGTGCCCGCCGGGATAGACGGCGAAGGTCAGCCGCTCCGGCCCCGCGAAAGGCGGCAGGCGGGCCAGTTCCAGCGCGGTCGCGAAATAGGGCGCCTGCACATCGGTCAGGCCATGCGCGACAGATACGCGGAAATTCCGGTCGAGCGCCAGCGTTTGGGCGAGATCGCCGAGCGCTTCCGGCGCGCTGAGGCCGTGACCCCAGCTCCAGTTGCGCGACACCGCTGAATTGAGCGTCTCGTAGCGATCGTCGACGCGCCAGCCGAGTTTGTCGCGATACAGCGTCGTCATCGCGCTGGTGAAAGCCGGCACGAAGCCGGGCAGCACGGGATCCTCGGCTTCCGGCCAGTCGGGCGCGGTGTCGCCGGCCGACAGCGTCGCGTCGTAAAAGGCGAGCTTGGCGCCCTTGAGCCGGCCGCGTTCGCGTAAGAAATCCCACTCGTCGAGATCGCCGGCATAGCGTCGCACTGTCTCTGCCGGCAGGCCGGTCAGCGCGGCGACGCGGCTGATCTTGCGTTCGACCGCCGCCGGATCGCGCGGCCCCTTCAGCCAGTCGGCGATATATTCGCCCACCGCATAGGCCTCGACATCGGCGAGATCGGCGCGGGAAACCGGCCCTTTCTCCTCCCGTGCGGCGGCGGCGTAGGAGGGCAGACGGGTGAGATAGGGGAACGGGTTGCTCAAGCCGCTCGTGAAGGGCGCGAAATCGAGCACAGGCGAGGCCAGGATGATCCCGCGCAAGCCCACGCCGAAATCCTTGGTCAGCGTCTTGGCCAGGCGCGGCGCGCGAAACCCTCCGTAGCTTTCGCCGACGATGAATTTCGGCGAGCCCAGCCGTCCGTGGGCGGCGAGCCAGCGGCGGATCGCTTCCGCCAGCACGGAAATGTCGCCTTCGACCGACCAGACATCGGATTTCGCCGCTTCCTTGGGCTCGCGCGGGCGGCTGTAGCCGGTCCCCGGCGGATCGAGAAACACGAGATCGGCGAAATCGAGCCAGGTCTCGGCATTGGCGGCCAACACGGGTGGGGTGGAAGGCGCGAGCCCCTGCATCGCCAACCGCCATGGTCCGATCGCGCCCAGTTGCAGCCAGGCCGATCCCGCCCCCGGCCCGCCGTTGAGCGCGAACACGATTGGCCGCCGCGTTGCATCGGTCCCGTCGGCGAGATAGGCGACATAAGCGATTTCCGCCCGCGTTTCGCCGGCGCCGTCGGGAACGCGGATCACACCGGCGATAGACTGGAACTCCAGACAGCTCTGCGCCAGCGCGAGGCGTTGCGGGCGCCAAACATCGGGCGGGAACGATTTTCCGCTTTCGACGCCGACCGGCGGCTCGGGCGCCGTCGCGCATTCCACAGCGCTCGCCGGCGCAGCGAGCGCCAGAATGAGCGCGACGGCGAGCGCGCGGAGCGCCATGACGGGGCCTTTCAAAAAAAAAGCGCGCCGCGGAGGCGGCGGCGCGCAGGATACACGGATCCGTGGGAGGGCGGATCAGTGCGCGTGTTCGGGGCGGCGTTCGGGGATGAATGCCGGCGCAATGACGGTTTCCGACGGCGCGGTCTCGAACGGGGTGGCGCAGCGGGCGTAGAGCGCGAATTCTTGCGCCACCAGTCGCCGGCTCGCCGCCGCCAGTCCGGAGGCGTCGCAGATCTTGCCTTCGCGGTCGAACCCGATCGCCGAGTGGTCGGCGGCGAGGCGCAGGATCTTGCGCGCCTGGGACGCGGAGAGGCGGAAGTTCGCGCCGATCTCCTTATGCGAGGGAATGCGTTTGCCGCGTATCCAGGCGTCGGCGACCGAGAAGGCGGTGGCTAGCCCGCCATCGAGCGCGGCGAGCGCGCGGATCACGCCGTCGGGCTCGCCCAGCGCGACGCCGACGGCGCCGTCGTAGCGGGCCCCGGCGACCGCAAGCCGTCCGACCAGGGCCACGCCGTGCGGCCGCATCGCGAAGCGCGAACGGTCGTGCGACAGCAGCGCCAAACTCGCGAGCGCCACCTCGTGCCGATCCGCCTCCTGATCGATCCATTTTTCGGTCGGGTGCAGGATTTTCAGCCGGCGATCGTACCAGCCCTGCTGCACAATGATATGGCCGGAGCGTTGGGCCAGACTGATCACCGTGCGCTGCACGCGCGGGCCGCAATTCTCGCAGCCGTCCGGATTGGACTGGCTGAGCAGGCGCTCGAAGGTGGCGCCGTCGTCGGGATTGCCGGTGGCGTTGCCGAAGTGAAGGCGCAGGATCGTCTTCATGATGCGCCGACGGGCGCCGGAGGCGACGACCTTGTTGAAGCCGCCCAGCCCACGTCGCCAGGTGACGAAGGCTTCGAGATAGCTGGCCGCGGCGGCGTCGAAATTGCGGTCGGCGGCGATGGCCCGGGCGAAACGATCTAGAGAGTCGATCGACTTGGGCATGTTCGTTTCCCTGCTCGCTGGACATTCCACGTCGGTCGCCGCGACATTCGCCCTAGGACTTGCGCCCTGGGGCTTGAGCGGTCTTTTTGCCAACGCCTCTCCCTTGCCCCAGCGGAGCGCCACAGATTGTGGCAAAAATATCCAATCGAATTATGTGAAAAAACCAAATATGGGCGATTACGTAGGGTCGGCTTTGTCTTTCGCGCCGATCCTGGCCAGCGACGCGGCGTCCAGGCCAAAACCAAATCGCAAGGCGAACGCGAGGTAGCGCGTTTGCGTGTCTAGGAAGCTCTCCACGAGAGGGGCGGCGTCCAAAATCACGCCGCGCGCGGCGACGCGGATGAGGCCATGCGCTTCGGCCGTCCGCAGAATGACCCGGGATTGGCTCGGCGACACGTAAAACAGCCGGGCGAACTCCTGCGCCGTGGGCAGCGGGACCTGGCGTCGGTGGCAGTCGATGACGCAGGCCAGGATAGGCCGCGCGCCTTCCAGCCGTAGAAGGATAGCTAACGGGTCGGCCGGCTGATGGCGGCGGAAGGCCCCGCGAAGGTAGTTTTCGCTCATTCGCGCGAGCATTGAGGGAATTAGACCGACTTCGTCGCGCACGCGAACGCTCAATCCCAGGCTCGGCCACATGTCGTCGATAATTTTGAGCGCCAGCGCACTATAGGCGCCTGTCAACGCCAGCAGGGGTTCCGCAGGCTCGTATATCCGCAGACGAGCGTCCGCCCGGCTACGCGTTTGCACGATCAGCCCGGAGATCTGCGCCAGCCGCAGGCCCGTGCGCACTGCGCGCGCGCCGATCTCGTCAGTTGCGGCGGACAGCGACGCCAATCGCTCGAATGTAGCCCCGGCATCACTCTCGCCCGCAGCGTTCGCGTAATGCAGATACAACACGTGTTCAATTATACGTTCGCGGGCGAGATTGGATGTAACCTTGTTGATTATCCCCAATTTCTCGCGCCATGCGATGAAATCGGCGACGAAACGGAGATTTGCATGTAAGAATTGCGGATGGTTGCGGATCGTTTCTACAAGTTCCTTTAGTTCCGCCCGCCACATGCTGGTTGCCCCACTGACTGCGAACCCCGATTCGGTCGTGGTCAGGTTCGAGCCATCTACAATCGATCGATGAAATCACAAAAGCCCAACAGTGTTGAAATATCTGTTAGAAATTGCATGGCGATTGAAAAAAAAGATATGATCCGCAACCAAGCGCAACTTGCCGCCTGACGGAATTGGCGAACCCTCCCGCCGCAAGTCGCCTGGCGCCGTCAGCGGCTCACGCGGGCTAGCACGTCGGTGAGGGGATCGCTGGTCCAGGCGTAATTGACGAAATCCTCGTGCGCCACGTCGCCGGAATCGACGAAGGCGACCACATTAGCGTCAAGCGCGGTCGGCACGCCGGCGACGGTCGATACGCCGTCGCGCTCCAGTCGCGCGCGCAGGGCGTTGTTCTCCGCCTTCGACGAGGCGGAATAGGCGCTGACGAAGAAGGCGCGGCCGCGCTCCTGCTCGATCCAGCGCGCGAATTTATCCGGCTCGCCATAGAGCGCGTCGAGCAGCACCACGCCCTTGATCCGCCCGCCGGCGCCGCCGTGGGCGAGCGAGAAGGCGGCGGGCAGATAGCCGCCGCTATAGGCGACGATCACCACCGGCATGCGGGCGAAATCGGCGTGAGTCGCGTTGGGGAACAGTTTGGCGATCTTGCTCTCCGCCTCGTCGAGGAAGGTGGCGAAACCGCCCTCGCGCCAGAAATTGCCGGCGCTGGAATCGCGCGCGTCGACCGCCATCTGCGGCGCGACCAGCACCGCGTTGAGGCGAGCGGCGGCGACCTGGCGCGGCGCGCGCTGGCGCCCCACCACGTCGCGGGCCAACGTCGCGTTATTGCCGTGGAAATAGACCACGATCACGCCCGGCGCCTTGGGGTCGAAATTGGGCGAGGCGGCGACCAGCACGCGGCGATCGCTATAGGTCTGGTCTTCCCAGAGGACGCCGCCGCGCGGCGACTGATGGCCGAGCCGGCCGTTTTCCTCGACATTGAGAAACGGCTTGCCGCCGCCCTCCTGGCTGGCGGGCACGTCGCCGTGATAGGGGAAGGCCGAGTTCTTGAACTCGACATAGGCGACATCGACGCCGCCGGCGTCGGCGAATTTCGCTTTATGCTCGGCGGGCGCTGCGGTGCTCACGACCGGCTCAGACGGAGGCGAGGAGCAGCCCGCCAGCGCGAGGCTCAGACCGAAAGCCGCGAGACAGCCACGAAATCCGTGCATTGGCCCCCTCCACCTGGCGCCGCCTCAAGCCGTGCGCCGCGACATTACACCACCGAAGGCCGGCCACGCCAAGAAGTAAGCGAGCGCGGCGACCTCGATCACCGAGGCCAGCCCGAACTGGGTCGCCAGCACCGGCGCCGCCGCCGCGCCGATCACCGAGAAACAGCCGTTGACGCCCCAGGCCCAGATGAACATGTGCTCTTTGCCGAGTCGTCCCAGAATCGTCATCGCCACCGACATCGGGAAGCCCATCAGGAAGGCGGGCGGGGCGATGAACAGGAAGCACAGGATCAGCCGCTCGGCATAGGCATAGGCGCCGATCGCGTCGAGCGCGCGGTCGAGGAACAGCCCGTAGCCCAGCAGCAGCGCCGCCACGACCACGAACAGGACCGGCATGAAGGTTTTCATGATCGGCAGCACGCGTTCGGAGACCAGCGCGCCCAGCCCCGAAAACACCAACATGCCCGTGATCAGGATGGTGGCCGAAACGGTGGGATTGCCGAGCGCCATCACGAAATGGGCGATCAGGCCGACTTCGACCATGATGTAGCCGGCGCCGAGGCAGCCGAAATACAGCACCGTGCGCGCCTTGCCCGGCGTCTTCGAGAACATCGAGCGCCAGCCGAACACCAGGGGAATGACCAGCAACACCGCCGCTGTGACACAAGCGATGCCGAGCGTCGCCCAGATCAAGAGATAGCCCCATTCGTCCTGCAACGGCTCCAGCCGATCGGCTTCGGCCATGATCGCCGGCAGATCCCTGGTCTTTACATAGCCGGTGAAATAGGGGTGATCGTTGGTGAGCTTCTGGATGTCGAAGACATAGCGTTCAGCGATCTCCTTCGCGTCGCCCTTGATCAGCGCGGCCCACAACATGCGGCCCATCAGGGTCGAGGGCAGCACGCCGTCGTCGGCCTTGGCGCCCAGCGCGGGTTGCGTCCCGTCATCGACCGGCGCGGTCGGGTCGTCGGATTGCGTTGACGGCGGCCCGTTCTGCGGCGCGGCGGAGAATTGCGCGACATAGCCGCTCAGCACGCGCGCGTTTTCCGCGCCGTCGTAGAACAGGCCCGGCGAATAGATCTCGTCGAACGACATCGCGTGTGTATG
>JANLPL010000258.1:0-4425 GCA_031367195.1 Bradyrhizobium sp. | reverse complement strand
CTTTGGCTTCCGCAGCGGTGCCACTCGCCTGGGCGAGAGCCACCGACGGCAATAGGGAGGCTGAGAAGACTGCGGCCGACACCGCCGCGATTATGCGCCTGCGCATCATGGCTTCCCTCCAATGGGTTGTCTTGCTTACATCGCGCCTCTTCGCCGGGTCGTCTCACGCACTGAGATTCCACCCAGCTTCGATGCTTTAGCTCCGCCTTCGCTACATTCGCAAGCAGGAAAATGGCATCAACCTAGCCGCGTCATCGCCGCCGGATCGACCCACGCGTCGAAATCCTCGGCGCTGACCAGTCCAAGCTCCAACGCCGCCGCGCGCAAAGTCTTGTTCTCAGCCAGCGCCTTTTTCGCGATTGTTCCCGCATTGTCGTAGCCGATATGCGGGTTGAGCGCGGTAACGAGCATCAGGTTGTTATCGAGGTTCCGCGCGATGGTCGCCCAGTTCGGCTCGATCCCGGCCGCGCAGAAGCGATCGAACGCGGCCATCGCGTCGCCAAGCAGGCTCAGGCTTTCTAGCACATTATGCGCCATCACCGGCTTATAGACATTGAGTTGGAAATTGCCCTGAGAGCCGGCGAAAGCCACTGCCGCGTCGTTGCCGAACACCTGCACGCACACCATCGTCAGCGCCTCGCATTGCGTCGGATTGACCTTGCCCGGCATGATCGAGGAGCCGGGCTCGTTCTCGGGGATTTCGATCTCGCCGATGCCGCAGCGCGGGCCGCTGGCGAGCCAGCGAATGTCGTTGGCGATCTTCATCAGCGCGCCCGCCAAGGTTCGCAGCGCGGCCGACACATTGACCAGCGCGTCATGGGCGGAGAGCGCGAAGAACTTGTTGTCCGCCGAGCGGAATGGCTCGTCTGTCAGCGCGGCGATGTGGCGGGCGCAGATTTCGCCGAAAGCCGGCGGGGCGTTGAGGCCGGTGCCGACAGCCGTGCCGCCGATGGCGAGATCGTACAGGCCCTGCATCGCCGTCGCGAGCGTCGCCTGCGCGAAGGCGAGTTGCGCGACCCAGCCGGAAATCTCCTGACCGAGCGTGATCGGCGTCGCGTCCTGCAAATGGGTGCGGCCGGTTTTGACGACATCGGCGAAGGCGTCCGACTTGGCGCCCAGCGTCGCGCGCAGGCTGGCCAGGGCCGGGGCCATGCGCCGCCCCTCGGCGACGACGGCGATGTGCATGGCGGTCGGGAACGTGTCGTTGGAGGATTGGCTGCGATTGACGTGATCGTTGGGATGCACGGGCGATTTCGCGCCGAGCGGGCGGCCGAGCCGCTGGTTGGCGCGATTGGCGATCACCTCGTTGGCGTTCATATTGGTCTGTGTGCCGGAGCCGGTCTGGAACACGACCAGCGGGAATTGCGCGTCGAGTTTCCCCTCGCTCACCTCCCGCGCGGCGTCTGCGATTGCCGCGCCGAGATCGGCGGGGATTTGGCCGAGATCGACATTGGCCAGCGCGGTGGCTGTCTTCAAAATCCCGAACGCGCGGATCAGCGGCCGACCCCAGCGGAAGCGGTCGACGCCAATCGGGAAATGTTCGATCGAGCGCTGCGTCTGCGCGCCCCAGAGCGCGTCGGCGGGCACGTCAATCGCGCCCATGCTGTCGGTCTCGCGGCGGGTTGGCGGCATAGGGACTACTCTCTCCGTACCCGTTCCGTAGTAGACAGCGGCGGCTCTTCTCCGCAATCGCACTGAAGGGCTAATTTTGAATATTTAATCTGCACATTACCCATTTGGATGCGGAGACTTTCGGACCGCGCGATCACAAAGGTGTCAAAGTCGACTATCCTGCGATAGAAGCGCTCGCGTATGCGCTTCATTCGGACCCGAGGGCTCTGTGCGCACCGAATATGCATCGATCGGCCGGGGCATCGCCCGATGCCTATGGTGTGGGCTTGCATGAATCTAGAAGGCGGATGTGAGTTGAGTTGTACACACGAAGTCCGGCGCCAAACTCGCATATGGTCGCTAATTGAAATTCTTGCTTCGACGGGAAAAATCTATTAATCACGATAACTTCGAAGCGGAGGACATACGGTGACATCCGAGCTGCCATTCCCATCGCGTCGAACGCTATTGCTGGCGGCTACGGCGCAAGCACTTGCGATGACCAGTTGCTCCAGCATGGCCAACCCTGTTCCAAGTGATAACGAATTGTCGCTCAAAAGCCTTTTGGATCAGTTGCTAACCGAGTTTAAGCTGGCGACTCCAAGTGATCTGCCAGTAGTGTTCGTCGAGATTCTGAAGTTGAAGCTCCGGCTATCTTTGTCGGAACTCGGCAGGGAATCTCAGGAAGAATTGTTGCGTGCTGTTGTAGCAATTCGAGATGTTCTAATAAAAGAAGAAGCTGGTGTAGAGAGGCAAAATTTCGAACAGGCTAAGCAAAAGCTTTTGATTAATACAATTTTATTACAAAATACTATGATATCAATGGGGACGTTAAAAGATGGTACGGTAAGCGTAACCGGAAAAACCTTCGAAAGTGCCAAAAAAATGCTCTGCCTTTGGCCGTATTGTTAATCCAATGAGCGAAGAACTTAAACTTGCTTTAGGGTTTGTTAAAGATTTAACAGGTCAGCTAATTACAATTTCGACTTTCATATTGGGTTTTACCGTTACCTTTGCCAAGGAGTACTTAGACAAGAATTCCTCAAGATTGTCATATCTAGCTATTGGCTCCTGGATTTTATTGTTTCTTTCAATATTATTTGGTATTGTCGCCCTTATGGCGCTTCTTTCAACAGTTGCGCCAGTTGGCGGGTCTCAGCCGATAGAGCTTGATAAAGTTCGGTTTTGGTCCGGCGTTCAAATCACTATGTTCATCTTTGGACTTTTGCTTATGATTGTTTTCGCAATTTCTGTTATCATGAAGCAACTTCGATCAAAAAATTAGATGTAAGACGGTATTTTATGGTGTCATCTGGATTTCGGAATCCAAAAAATATGAAAGAATGAAGTAAGGCAACCAAATTATCGAAATGCCCTATACGGTATTTGCGCTAGTCAATTTTGCGGCGCGACGCCGCTGAAGTTGGCGACCGGAGTTTACATCACCCTCTTCCGAACACGTCGTTGGTCTGCGCTGTCACCATCACGAAGGTTGTGCGCTTGGGCACCTCCTTGAGCTGGGTTGCGCCGATATAGGTCATCATCGAGCGCACGCCGCCCATGATCTCGCTCATCGTGTTCTCGACCGCGCCACGATAGGGCGTCTCGACCGCTTTGCCCTCGGCGGCGCGGTATTTGGCGACGCCGCCGGAATATTTGTTCATCGCCGCCTCCGACGACATGCCGTAGAAACCCATCGCGACGGCCACGCGCTCGCCGTCGCGCTCCTCGTAGCGGATGTCGCCCTCGCATTCGTCGTGTCCGGCCAGCATCCCGCCCAGCATGACGAAATCGGCTCCCGCGCCGTAAGCCTTGGCGACGTCGCCCGGCACGGTGCAGCCACCGTCGGCGCAAACCAGCCCTTTCAGCCCATGCGCCGCGTCGGCGCATTCGATGATGGCGGAAAGCTGGGGATAGCCGACGCCGGTGACGCGCCGCGTGGTGCAGACCGAGCCCGGCCCGATGCCGATCTTGACGATGTCGGCGCCGGCGAGCACCAGCGCCTCCGTCATGTCGCCGGTGACGACATTGCCGGCCATGATGACGGCGTCGGGGTTTTGCTCGCGCACCAGTTTCACCGTGTCGAGGAATTTCTCGGAATAGCCGTTGGCGACGTCGAGGCAGAGATATTTGATCGGCGCGCGCCGGCGCACCGCCGCGAGTTTCTCCAGATCGCCCGCGGAAATGCCGAGCGAGTAGAAGGCATGGGCGCCGTCTGGGCTTGAGAAGAACTCGGCGAGCCTGGCCTCGGGATAGTGCTTGTGCAACGCGGTCATGGCGCCATGGCGGCCGAGCGCCTTGGCCATCGCCAGCGTGCCGGTCACGTCCATATTGGCGGCGATGAGGGGAAAACCCTTCCAGTCCGCCCCGGTGTGGAAGAAACGGAAGCCGCGGTTGATATCAACCGCGTTGCGCGAATTGAGCGTCGAACGTTTCGGCCGGATCAGCACGTCCTTGAAGTCGAGCTTGACGTCGGTCTCGATACGCATGGTCTATCCATCGCAGAAGTTGCACATGACCGTAACATGATGCGGCGAAGCTGACGAGGCGGCCGCGTTGAAGAGACCTCTTTACTGGCGCGTCAGCGTCGCCTCGCCGTCGCCCTGGCTCGAATGGAGTTTTGCGTTGGCCGTATTTGCGCCGGTGCGGACCATCACGACCGAATTGCCATTGTCGCTATAAGCCACCCGCTTGGCGGTCACTCGGCTGCCGCTCACAGGAGTCGTGGCGCCGCCGTACTGGTAGTTGACGACGCGGTTGCCGGAAATAGTGATCGAGGTCGGATCGCGGCCGCCCCAGGCGCCGGACCACGTG
>JANLPL010000250.1:0-76830 GCA_031367195.1 Bradyrhizobium sp. | reverse complement strand
CGGGATCAGTCGGGCGAAACCGGAACCGCTCGCATGACAAAACCCTTCCTCGCCGCGCTCGCCGGACAGCGCCAGCAGCGCCCGCCCGTCTGGCTGATGCGGCAGGCCGGGCGCTATCTCCCGGAATATCGGGCGATGCGGGCCCAGGCCCCGTCGTTCCTCGATTTCTGCTACAATCCGAAATTCGCCATCGAGGCGACCTTGCAACCGATCCGCCGGTTCGGCTTCGACGCGGCGATCCTGTTCTCCGATATCCTCGTCATGCCCGACGCGCTGGGCCAAAGCGTCAGTTTCGAGACCGGCGAGGGGCCGCGGCTCGCGCCGATCGAGACGGCGGAAGATTTCGCCCTTTTGCGCGAGACGCCGGACTGGACCCGGCTCGCGCCGGTATTCGAGGCGGTGGCGGGCGTCCGCGCCAAGCTGCCGGCTGAGACGGCGCTGATCGGCTTCTGCGGCGCGCCCTGGACGGTGGCGAGCTACATGATCGCCGGGCGCGGCACGCCGGATCAGGCGCCGGCGCGGCTGTTCGCCTATCGCCATCCGGATCTGTTCGCGACGCTGATCGACCGGCTCGCCGATGGCTCCGCCGATTACCTCGCCCGCCAAATCGAGGCCGGAGCGGAAGCGGTGCAAATCTTCGATTCCTGGTCGGGCGTGCTGCCCTCGGCTGAATTCGAGCGCTGGTGCGTCGCGCCGCTGAAGCGCCTCGTGAACCGGCTCAGGGCGCAAAAGCCCGAGGTGCCGATCATCGCCTTCCCGCGCGGCGCGGCGACGCATCTCGGACGCTTCGCGCAAGTGGAGGGGCTGGCGGCGATCGGGCTCGACACGGCGGCTGATCCCCGCGTCGCCGCCGCGTTGCTGCCCGCCCGGCTCGCGCTTCAGGGCAATCTCGACCCGCTGGCGCTGATCGCGGGCGGCGCGGCGCTCGACGCGGGCGTCGAGGCGGCGCTGGAGGCGTTCGCCCCGCGCGCGCATATCTTCAACCTCGGCCACGGCATCCTGCCGGAGACGCCGATCGCCCATGTCGAGCAGATGCTGGCCCGCATCCGGGCGTGAAAAGAGAAAACGCCCCGCCGGGGGGACCCGGCAGGGCGATGCAAGGGCGGCGGGAAGAAAGCTTCAGGCGGCGCGCTCGTCGCCCGGGGGCGGTTCGCGCAGCACGTAGCCGCGGCCCCACACGGTCTCGATGTAGTTGCGGCCGCCGCTGGCGGAGGCCAGCTTCTTGCGCAGCTTGCAGATGAAGACGTCGATGATTTTCAGTTCGGGCTCGTCCATTCCCCCGTAGAGATGATTAAGAAACATCTCCTTGGTGAGCGTCGTCCCCTTTCGCAGGGAGAGCAACTCCAGCATCTGATATTCCTTGCCGGTCAGATGCACGCGGGCGCTGTCGACTTCGACGGTCTTCTGGTCGAGATTGACGACGAGGTCGGCCGTGACGATGACGGACTGGGCGTGGCCCTTCGAGCGACGGACGATGGCGTGGATGCGCGCGACGAGTTCGTCCTTGTGGAACGGTTTCGTCAGATAGTCGTCGGCGCCGTGCCCCAGGCCCTTCACCTTGTCCTCGATCCCGGCCATGCCGGAAAGGATCAGGATCGGCGTCTTGATCTTGGTGACCCGGAGCGAGCGCAAAACCTCATAGCCGGACATGTCGGGCAGGTTGAGGTCGAGCAGGATGATGTCGTAGTCATAGAGCTTGCCGAGGTCGATGCCTTCCTCGCCGAGATCCGTGACGTAAACGTTAAAATTTTCCGACTTGAGCATCAGTTCGATACTCTGCGCCGTGGCGCTGTCGTCCTCGATGAGAAGAACCCGCATGTTCTAGATCCCCGCCATGGATCGCCGCCGCCCGACAGCAACGTCCGTCGCCGACTTATTCTTGCCTCGCCGTCCCGCGACGCCGAAGCCGACCGCCATTCCGAATCGACGCAACGTTTGCGCCACATTGGTTAACAAACCTTGAATCACGCCTGCAAGCCCTTTGTCACGGTCGATCTGGATTCCTATAAACATAAAGAAACACTAGGTTTTTCAGGATGAAGCTACTTAAACCTATTCCTCAGCCTCGTCCGTTAGCCGACTCATCGGACTCACCCTTTTGCGGTTTTCCCTTCCGCATCGCGACGCAAATTTACGCATTGGTGTTAGTGTTAATGACGCGGGTAAACGAAGCCCTAACGCATGCGGTCAGCCTCGCGAAATTTTCGCTCCATCCCCACACAATCCTCAGGAGAGCTCTTCGCGGCGTAACCAACGCGCAACCTTCCTCATTCATCATCGACCCGTCTCGTGGGGAAAGCGCGCCTGTCCGGCGCGCTTGCATAAAGCGTTTTCGAGTTCGTGGGGAGTGCGTTGGTATGAAGTCGCGGGACACGCTAATCCGTTTGAAACGGTTTCAGGTCGAGGAGAAGCGCCGGCGCGTCCGTCAGATCGAGATGATGAGCGCCGAGTTCAATCGCATGATCGCCGATCTCGACCGCGAGATCGGCAATGAGGAAAAGCGGGCCGGCATCAGCGACCCCTCCCACTTCGCCTATCCCACCTACGCTCGCGCGGCGGCGGGGCGGCGCGACAATCTGAAGAGTTCGATCGTCGAACTGGGCGCGCAGATCGACGACGCGAAGGCCGCGCTTGAAGAGGCGCTGGCCGAGCTGCAAAAGCTCGAATCGCTCGACGGTCGTGAAAAGGCTGGCGAACGGGCGGGCGAAGCGGCCCGCGTATAGGCCGGGCGCCCCTTACGATCAAAGTCTTTCCGCCGGTTGCGGCCCACCGTTTGATGAGCTAAGCGGGGGGCGGAAGCATTTGGAAATCGAGGGGCGGTCGGAATGTCGGATCACGCGGGCGTCGCGAAGGCGGATCTCGGGCTTGATTTATCGGCGCACGAGGAGACCTACGCCGGTTTCGTGAGCCTGACCGAGAATCTGACGATCCATATCATCAACATCATGCTTTTGTTGGTTCTGTGGGGCCTTGAGGGGCATCCCTTCGTCGCGCTGATCGGCTTTATTCTCAACATCGCCGCTTCCGCGCTGGCGGGCATAACCGGCCTTGGCTGGCGTTTGCCGGCGGGCGTGTTCGTGGCTCTCGGCCTCGCCTGCATCGTTCTGTAAGTTAGGCCACGGCGTGGGCGCCCGCAGAGGCGCCCCGCCTTTCCCGTCTATCGAGGAGACGCCATGCGCATCGGGGCGCCGAAAGAGACCGAAGCGGGTGAGACGCGCGTCGCGCTCTCGCCGGAAACGGTCAAGAAATTCATCACCCTTGGCGCCGAGGTGGTCGTCGCTAGAGGCGCCGGTCTCGCCGCGGGCTTTACGGACGCGGATTTCGCGGCCGTCAGCGCGACGCTGGTTGAGCAGGCGGAGGCGCTCGGCGCGGATGTGGTGCTGAAGGTGCGCCGTCCCAATGCGGATGAGACCAAGGCGCTGAAACCGGGCGCGCTCGTCGTCGCCATCCAAGACCCTTACGGCCATGTCGCGGAGATCGAGGCGCTCGCCAGGGCGGGCGTCGCCGCGTTCGCAATGGAGTTGATGCCGCGCATCACACGCGCGCAGGTGATGGACGTGCTGTCCAGCCAGGCCAATCTCGCCGGCTATCGCGCGGTGATCGACGCGGCGGCCGAATATGGGCGCGGCTTCCCGATGATGATGACGCCGGCCGGCACCGTGCCGGCCGCAAAGACCTTCATCATGGGCGTCGGCGTCGCCGGCCTGCAAGCGATCGCCACGGCGCGCCGCCTCGGCGCGATCGTCACCGCGACCGACGTTCGCCCCGCCACCAAGGAACAGGTCGAATCGCTCGGCGCCAAATTCGTCGCGGTCGAAGACGAGGAGTTCAAGCAGGCGGAGACAAAGGGCGGCTACGCCAAGGAAATGTCGGACGCCTACAAGACCAAGCAGGCCGCGCTGGTCGCAACCCATATCGCCAAGCAGGACGTGGTCATCACCACGGCGCTGATCCCGGGCCGACCGGCGCCCAAACTCGTCAGCGCCGCGATGGTCGCCTCGATGCGGGCGGGCTCGGTGATCATCGATCTCGCGGTCGAGCGCGGCGGAAATTGCGAGCTTTCGAAGCCGAACGAACTCGTCGTCTCCGACAACGGGGTGAAGATTGTCGGCTATTCCGATGTGCGCAAGCTCGCCTCGACCGCGTCCTCGCTTTACGCGCGCAACTTGTTCGCCTTCGTCGAGACCTTGATCGACAAAGCGGAAAAGAAGCTCGCCGTGAATTGGGACGACGAGCTGGTCAAGGCGACCTTGCTCACCCGGGACGGCGCGGTGACGCATCCCAATTTCAAACCGGCCTAGAGCCAGGGGGCACGGATGGACAACCTCGACGCCAGCATTGATCGCGCAAGGGCGGCCGCCGCCGCCGCGCGCGACGCCGCCGCGCAGGCCGAAGCCTATGCCGACCAGCTCGCCGCGACCGCCCATGCCGCGACCGGCGGCGCGATCGACCCGTTCGTATTTCGGCTCGCGATTTTCGCGCTGGCGGTGTGCGTCGGCTATTACGTGGTCTGGTCGGTGACGCCCGCGCTGCACACGCCGCTGATGAGCGTCACCAACGCGATCTCCTCCGTCATCGTCGTCGGAGCGTTGCTGTCGGTCGGCGTCGCCGGCGTCAACGCTGGTTCGAACTTCGCCAAGCTGCTTGGCTTCCTCGCGCTGATCCTGGCGAGCGTGAACATCTTCGGCGGCTTCATGGTCACCGAGCGGATGCTCGCAATGTACAAGAAAAAGGGCTGAGCGCCGTGAACGCCAATTTCGCCGCCCTGCTCTATCTCGTCGCCGGCATCCTGTTCATCATGGCGCTGCGCGGCCTCTCCTCGCCCGCTACGTCGCGGCAGGGTAACCGCTACGGCATCGCCGGCATGGGGCTGGCGGTGCTCACCACACTCGCGCTGAGCCCGCCGCACGGGTTCTTCTCCTGGGTGCTGGTGCTCTTGGGCTTTGGCATCGGCGGCGGCATCGGCGCCTGGCGCGCCCGCACCGTACAGATGACGGCGATGCCGCAACTGGTCGCGATGTTCCATTCGCTGGTCGGCCTCGCCGCGGTGCTGGTGGCGGCGGGGGCGCTCTATGCGCCAGTCGCCTTCGGCATCAGCGACGGCGTGCATATCCACCCCGCCAGCACGATCGAGATGTCGCTCGGTCTGGCGATCGGCGCCGTCACCTTCACCGGCTCCATCATCGCCTTCCTGAAGCTGGACGGCCGCATGTCGGGCGCGCCGATCATGCTGCCAAGCCGGCATCTGATCAATAGCGGCTTGGGCTTGCTGCTGTTGCTGCTGATCGTCATGTTCTATGCGACTCAGTCGACGTTCTGGTTCTGGCTCGTCGCCCTCGACGCGCTCGCGCTTGGCGTGCTGCTCATCATCCCGATCGGCGGCGCCGATATGCCTGTCGTCATCTCGATGCTGAACTCTTATTCCGGCTGGGCGGCGGCCGGCATCGGCTTCACGCTCGGCAATATGGCGCTCATCATCACCGGCGCGCTGGTCGGCTCCTCGGGCGCGATCCTGTCCTACATCATGTGCAAGGGGATGAACCGCTCGTTCTTCTCCGTCATCCTCGGCGGTTTTGGCGGCGAGACGGCAGGGCCGGCGGGCGCCAAGGAGACGCGGCCGGTCAAGCAGGGCTCGGCCGACGACGCCGCCTTCATGATGAAGAACGCCTCGAAGATCATCATCGTGCCAGGCTACGGCATGGCGGTGGCGCAGGCGCAGCACTCCTTGCGCGAGATGTGCGATGTCCTCAAGAAAGAGGGCGTCGAGATCAAATACGCGATCCATCCCGTCGCCGGCCGCATGCCCGGCCATATGAACGTGCTGCTGGCCGAGGCCAACGTGCCCTACGACGAAGTGTTCGAGCTGGAAGACATCAACAACGAGTTCGCGCAAGCCGACATCGCCTATGTCATCGGCGCCAATGACGTCACCAACCCCGCCGCCAAGACCGATCCGAAATCGGCGATCTACGGCATGCCAATTCTCGACGTCGAGAAGGCCAAGACGGTGTTGTTCGTCAAACGCGGCATGGGCTCGGGCTACGCCGGGGTCGAGAACGAACTGTTCTTCCGCGACAACACGCTGATGCTGTTCGGCGACGCCAAGAAAGTCACCGATTCCATCGTCAAGGCGCTCCAGCATTGAGGCGGGGCGGGCTGTTCGCGCTCGCATTGATTGTGGGCGGCGGCGCTTTCGTCAGGGATGCGCCGCTACCGAAATTCCGCTGGCCGCTGATCGGCAGTACCGCAAAAGCTCACGACGGGCGCGGCATCGACATCACAACGCCGCTCGGCGAAGCCGTCCACGCCGCCGCTGATGGCGACGTGATCTATGCCGGCGATGAACTGGCCACGTTCGGGCGTATGGTCGTAATCCGCCACGCCGACGAATATGTGACGACCTACGCGCATCTCGCCGACATGACAGTGTCCAGGGGCGTCGCGGTCAAGCGCGGACAGATCATCGGCAAGTCCGGCCAGTCCGGCGACGCCAAGCGGCCGGGTCTGCATTTCGAACTACGCAAGGGCGAGACGTTGCTCGACCCCGTAGGTTACCTCGCGCCGAGGTGAACAGCGCTAGCGCGCTCACGCGGCCTTTTTGCTCATCGCCCTAGCGATCCTCTCGAGTGTCGGCTTGTCGGCGACCAACGCCGCTTCTGATTGCTGGAACCGCCGACGCCGCGCCAGATTGGCGTTTTCGGCCATGGTGACTTCCACCATCGCGCGCGGCGGCCACAGCCTGATGTCGGGCGCCTTGCCCTTCCCGAGCCGATTCAATTGCGCGTAGAACCAGTAAATGCCGGCGAAATTAGCGAGTACGCCGAGCAGCGGCAGCGGCGAATTCGAGCTGAACAACCCTTTCGCGCGCCTGAGGTTCACTTCCCAGGACTCGAGCCGGTCGATCTCGCCCGAAAGCAGGCCGCGGACGCAGCGCTGATCGACGCAGACCGGGCGCGCTACGCCCAACATATCGACGCCTTCGTCGAGCGCGGCCTGCATGCCTGAGCGGCTTCGCAGGCCCCCGGTCAACATCACCGGGATTTTCAGTTCCTGGCGCAGGGCGCGCGCGAACTCGAAGAAATAGGCCTCGCGCGCCGCCGTGGACGGTTTGAGCGGCGGCTCGCAGTCGGCGCCGACGCCGGTGGCGCCGATCATCACAGGGCTTTCGTAGGAGCCGCCGGAAATCTCCAGCAGATCGACGCCGGCCGCCTCGAGCCAGCGTCCGACCATCAGACTGTCCTGCCTATTGAAGCCGCCGCGTTGGAAATCGGCGGAGTTGAGCTTGACCGAAATGGGGAAGTTTCGCCCGACGCGCTTGCGCGTCGCCGCGACCACTTCGAGCAACAAACGGGCGCGATTTTCGAGCGGCCCGCCCCAGGGGTCGGTACGGTTGTTGACGTTGGGCGCCAGGAACGAGCCGAGGAGATAGCCGTGCGCGGCGTGAATCTGCACGCCAGTGAAGCCGGTCGCCTTGCAGACGGCGGCGGCGGCGGCGAATTTTTCGATCACGAGATGAATCTCGCCCACCGTCATCGCCAGCGGTTTGCCGAACAGGACGCTCGGCAAACCCATCTGCACGTTTGAGACGGAAAGCGGATAGCGGTTCACGGTCTTGGGCGTCTGCCGGCCGGAATGGGAGAGCTGCGCCCAGAAATGCGCGCCGCCGCGCGTCGCGCAGGCGGTCCAGCTTCGCAGCGACTTCGCCTGCGCGGGATTGTCGCGCTCAATGATGACGTTGCCGGGCCGCTCCAGATGATTTGCGTCGACGATGATGTTGCCCGAGATCATCAGGCCGAAGCCCGCGTCCGACCAGCCCTCGTAGAGGCGCTCGAGCTCGGCCGAAGGCCAGCCGCGCTCGTCGGCGAGGCCTTCGGTTATCGCCGCCTTGGCGAGGCGGTTGGCCAACCGCGCTCCGCACGGCAGCAACAGAGCATCGTTGAGCTTCGGCATGCAACCCTGTCCGCTTATAAGGAGCGCTCCCCGCCGGAAGGAAGAACTTTTGCAGTGGGCGCCAGTCCCCATCAAAGCCGAAGTCGCGTTAACAAGTCACAGCGCGCCCCGGTCTTGCACGAGCCTTGCAGCGTCGAGACAATGGGAAACGCGAATTAGGCTGAACGAAGGGACAATGACCGGGCCGGGCCGTCGCTCCCGGCGCGGCGAAGCCGGTTGGCCGGCGCGGTTCAATTGGGCAGCGGGATCGAAGCGGAGCGCGGCGCGGGCGAGGAAGGCTGGTCCGTTGCGGCGGCGCGGCGCGGCAACGGCATATCGTCGCTGCGCGCGCGCGGCGCCGAAGCGGCCGCGAGCGGCGCCAGCAGCGGATTGGCGGCCATAGAGGCTGTCGTCGGCGCGGCGCCGCCCGCTGGCATCGGCACCGCGACCGAGTCGCGCGACGGCGGATCGAACGCGACCGCGCGCTCCTCGCGCGCCGCTTCGCGCACGCGATGGCGAACGCGCCTGACGACTTTGCGGTGGGCGTGTCGGTGCGGCGCGGCCAATCGCTCGCGCGTCGTGGCGAACCGGGGGGTGGCCCCCGGCACGACGAAATAGCCGACGCCCGCCGCCGCGAGCGCGTCGCCGCCTGTCTCCGCGCCCGTTGAGTTCGGATCGAGATAGGCGACGCGCGAATCCTGCGGGTAAACCTGCATGTCGCGCAGCAGCGGCAGAATTTCGGCCTCGCCAAGGGAAGAGCGGCAGAGCCGGACGCGCACCGAGGTCGGCTGCACCGGCAATGAAGGCGCCCCGGTCGGCGCCTCGCCGATGCGCGGCGTCTTCCACAGGCTCCATTGCCAAGCGTAGATGCAGGTCACGCTCTCGCGCGGATGACCGATCGCATAGCCGAACGGCCCAAAACCGTTGCGCGCGAAAGTCTGCGAAAGCTGCATATCGACGCCGGCGAAATTCTCGTCGAGCTCCTTTGCGATCATCGCCTTGGTCGGCGTGCCGACTCGGCCGAGATCCGAGGGCCCTCGCGATTGATCGACTTTGACGACGATGGCGTTTTCGCCCAGCGTGCCGGGGTCGCCGCGCAACACGATGCGTTGGGTGAGGATTCCGCGCACCTGACTTTGCAGGAGGGCGACCACCGCGCCGGCAGCGACCGGCAGTTCCGCCATCGGAGTTCGGCCATCAGTCGCCGGAGTGATTTCCGAGACAGCTTCGTAGCCCGCGCGCGTTTCGTTCGGGGCGGCCGAACAACCGGCGAGTCCGGCGATGAACAGAAAGGCCAGGGCGCGCCGCGACGCGCCGTTGCGCCCCCGCCAACAGGCAGAAACTTCCATCCGCATTTCACGCACCCGACAAACGCCGAACATTGCCTTGTCGTCAGGCCGAACCCGCCGCCAAGCTTCCCTATGGTTAGCAAACAATGCTTGCGTTTTGGTTGACGATTCCCTTACGGCGACAATTGTTGGTCGAGCTGCGACTGAATTGCGCTCGACTGTTCGGTCCGTCCGAGCCGTTGCAGGCACCACGCGCGCATCTGAATGAGATCGCGGGTCTCTGGCGCGAAAGCGGCGCGGCGGTCGAGCCAATGCAGCGCCTCGGCGTAGCGGTCGGCGTTGTAGGCGTCCCAGGCGCGGCGGGCGAGCAGTTGCACGCCGACCTCGTTGCGTTGTTGCTTATTGAGGTCGATGGAGGCGGCCGAGCGCCCCGCCGCGCCGGTGTCGCCGGCCGCCAGCAACGCCAGCGAGCGCCCGTAAGCCGCGTCCTGGCGCGCCCGCCCGGTCGTCGTCTGGAGCGCCGACTCGAACGCTTGCGCTGCCTCGATCGGCCGGCTTTGGTTGAGGAGCCGCCAGCCGAGCGCGCTCCCCCCGCCGGCGCCCGCGCCCTGCGACGTCACGCGCCGAGCGGGATATTCGGACAGCGTGGCGCGGAAACGCTTGATCGGCGCCACGTCGCTCTCGAACGCCGCGCGGCGTTCGCGCGTCGAACCGCGCCGGCCGCCGAGTTCGGCGATCTTGGCGTAGGTTTCGCGATAGGCTTGTATGACGCGTGCGTAATTCGCTCGGTCGCCGATCTTGCGATAGGCGAAGGCGAGGCCGAGCGCGGCGTTCTCGGTCGGCTCGAACGAAATCGCCTTCTCGAACCACGCTACAGCGGCGGAATATTGCCGGGCGTTGTAGGAGTACCAACCAAGCGCCTGCGCGCCATTGCCGGACTTTGCCGCGATGGCGGTCTCGGCATAGCGACGCATGCCATTCTCATCGGGCGGCGAGGGAGGGCTGCGGGTCAGCCGGTCGGCGACGATTTCGAGATAAAGCCCGCGCAGGACTTCGTCGTGGCTTGCCCCGCGATAAGCGAGCGCCTCGGCCTCGTCGTCGCGCTTTAGGCTGCGCAGCGCGATGATTAGGCCTTCCGTCGTCTTGGGGTCTTCCTCGGAAGCCTTCGACCAATTGCGCGCCGCCTGGAACCAGGCGGCGGCGGCGATCCAGTCCTTGCGGGAAATGCGCTGCCAGGCGAGCGCCTGCGCGCCCGCGAAGGAGCGCGCCTCGGCGAAAGCCTTGCCGGCGCGCGCCAGCGTATCGGTGGGAACGTCTTCGCCATTGGCGGCGGCGACCGCGAGCGTCTGCGCCGCCGCTTCGAGATACAGCGGTTTGAGCGTGGCGCTGCGCTCGCTCCATTCGCCGGTGAAGCGCATGAAATCGTCAAACCGCTGCTCGCCCTGCAAGGCGCGGGCGTAGCCTTCAAGCGCCTTGGGATCGGGATCGCCGCCGGTGGGCGTCCATTCGATCGCTTTGCGGAACCAGGCTTCGGCGCCGGGATGTTCCTTGCGGCCATAGGCGAGCCATCCCAGCGACAGCGCGCCGCTGGTGGAATGGGTCTTGCTGACGTTGGCGGCGATCTCCTGAATCCGCGCAATCGCGGTCGGGGAAGTTGGATCGAGCGCCTTCACGCTGTCGAGCCCGATTTCGACACCGACGTCGTCGAGTTCCGGCATCCGCGCGCGCCAGGTCGAAACCACGTTCAGCGCCTCGTCATATTGCTTCAGATTGCCAAGCGAATCGGCAAGGCCACGCACGACTTCGAAGCTCATCTTGCCGTCCGCCGGCCGCCAATCGACGGCGGAGCGGAACCAGCGCGCGGAGGCGACATAGTCTTTCGCCTTGTAGGCGCGCCAACCGAGCGCCTCGGCGCCGGTCGGCGAGTGGCCGTCTTCGATCAGCTTGGCGAAGCGGGCCAGGCGATCGGGCTGGATCCGGTCGGCGTCGGGCGCGCCGAGTTGGGCGGCCGCCATGTCGATCAGCAGGCCGCGCAGAGGCGGCCAGCGGTCCGCCCAGCGAAGTGCGAGCGCCTCGGCCTGATCGTAACGCGACAGCGCGAACAGCGCCCGCACGTAGCCCTCGACCGTCTTGGCGAGGCCGGCCTCGGTGTTGACGTAGGATTCCAGGCTGTGACCGATCAGCAGCGAGGAATTGGGATAGGCTCGCGGCGTGCGGCGGTAATCCTCGGGGCGCAGCGCGAGCTGGGCCAGGATCGGCTTGTAGTCGTCGACCGGCGTCGCGAGCTTCTGGTTGGCGTCGGGCGGCAGCGAGGGCCACCAGTCGAGCGCAAGCTGGAACCAGTGCGCCGCGCCCTCGTTCTCGTGGCGCGCGAAACGGTACCAGCCCAGCGCCTGCGCACCGAGCGCGGAATGGATAGAGGCGAAGACGGTCTCGAACGCGGCCACGCGCGTCTCCGGGATCGGCTCGGGCGGATTGTCGCGCGACAATTCCTCGACGGCGACGTCGATATAAAGCTTCTTCATCGCCGGGGCGCGCTCGATCCAGGGATAGGCGATGGATTCGGCGCGCGTGAGGCGTCCGGTCGCGCGCAGGGTCAGCGCATAGCCTTCGTTGAGATGGGCGTCGCCGCGCCGGTCGGGAGCCCAGTTCGCCGCGAGTTCGAACCAGCGCCCGCCATAGCCGCAGCCGGCCTGCATGTAACGCCGCCAGCCGAGCGCCTGCGCACCGGGCGTCGAACGATCGGCCTGCACGAGGCCGGCGAAACGGGCGGTGCGCGTCTCATTCATCGGCACGCGCGGCCATTGCCGGGTCAATTCCTCGATGACGATGTTGATGTAGAGTTCGTGCGCCTCGGCCGAACGATCGGCCCAGGTGAAGGCGGCGTCCTCGGCTTCGTTGAACATGCCGACCGCGCGCAACCCTTGCGCGAAACCGGAATAGAGCTTGTCGTCGCCGCGCCCGCCCTCCGACCACGCGATCGCCTTACGGAACCAGCCGAGCGAATAGCCGCAATTGCCGTCCTGGATGCGCCGCCAGCCGAGTGCGGAGGCGCCGGTGGAAATTTTGTCCGACGTCACGATCTGCCCGAAACGGGCGAGCCGCAGCGCCGACAATTTCGGCGACAGTTTTGGATCGAGCAATTGATCGGAGAAGGCGGCGACATAGGCGGTGCGAATTTCGCGCGATTCGGCCCGGTGATCCCAGGCGAAATCCTCCGCCTCGACCAACCGGCCGCTCGCGCGCAGCGACAGCGCGTAACCCTCGTCGAGTTTGGCGTCGCCTTTGCCGCTCGGCGACCAGTGAATCGCCTTCTCGAACCAGCTTATCGCGTCCGCGAACGTCTTGCCGCGATAGGCGCGCCAGCCCAGCGCGCCGGCGGCCGGCGGCGAGCGGCGCGCTTCCGCGACGGCGGCGAAGCGCGCGATCCGCTCGTCGGTGAGATCGGCTTTGTCAGCCGAGAGTTCCTGCGTGAAAATTTCGAGGTAAAGGCCGCCGAGCGTCAGACTCTCGTCGCGCCAGATATAGGCGACGTCCTCGGCGCGGCCGAGTTCGCCGCTGGCGCGCAAGGCCTGTACATAGCCCTCAACCAGCTTGGAATGGTCGGCGTCCTGCGGTCCCTGCGGCGCCAGCGCGTCGAAGCCGCTCCAGTCGATGGCGGTCTCGAACCATTTGCGCGCCTGACCCCAGTCGTTGCGCATCAGCGAGCCCCAGGCGAGCGCCTGCGCGCCGACGACGCTGCTTTCTCCGCCGACCGCCTGCTCGAACTGCGCGCGCGCCTCGGGCTTCACCTCGCGCAAAGGCTTGTCGGAGGTGAGCCAAACGACCATTCCGCCGAAATAGGCGTCGTGCAAGGCGGGCGAAACGGCGCGCTCGGCATAGCCGAAAGCCGCCAATTCCTCGAACTTTTCGAGCCCGCGCAGAGAGAGCGCTATGCCCTCCTTCGCCTTGGGCTCGACCGTGTCGGCGCCCCAAAGCGCGGCGTTGCGGAACCAAAGCAGCGCGTGTGCGTAGTCGTGCACGTCATAGGCGATCCAGGCGAGCGACAACGCGCCGTCCGCCGACTTCGCGCCGTTCATGGTCTTTTCGATCTCGGCGAATTGGGCGGCGGTGACATTGTCCGCCTTGCCGGTGGCGCGCAGCCATTGCAGTTCGCTCTGGACATAGACGAGATTAAGCTCGACAGAGGCGCCGCGCCATTTCTCCGCTACCGATTTGGCCGCCTCGAACTTCTTCGCGCCCTGCAACGCCATCACATATCCCGCGACGAGACTGGGCGGCGGCGCCGCGCCCTTCGACCACGCGAGCGCCTTCTGGAACCAATCGCTGGCGTTCTCAAACGCGTTGAGCCGAAATTGCCGCCACGCCATCGCGGCGGCGCCGGCGGGGGATTGATCGGCCTCGATCGCCTCAAGGAAGCGCTGCAAACGCTCGGGCGCGAGCGCCGGCCCGTCGCGTCGATCCAGTTCGGTGGCGGCCATATCGAGATAGAGCGCGCGCAACGACGGCGAGCGGTCGCGCCAGGCGAAGGCGATCGCCTCGGCCTCTTCGACGCGCCCGAGCGCGCGAAGCGTCTGCACGTAGCCTTCCTGAGTCTTGGCGAAGCCTTGCTCGGTGTTGACGTAGTCTTCCGTGCTCTTGCCGATCAGCGAGGAGGAATTCGGATAGGCGCGCGGCGTGCGGCGGTAGTCGTTATGCTCCAGCGCGAGCCGGGCCAGGATCGGCTTGTAATCGTCGACCGGCGCCGACAGTCGCCTGGAGTGATCGGGTTTTTGCGGCGGCCACCAGTCGATAGCGTTTTTGAACCAGCGCGCGGCTTCGTCGAGTTCGCCGCGCTCAAGGCGGTACCAGCCCAAAGCCTGCGCGCCGAGCGGCGACTTGATCGGCTCGATCGTGGCGACGAAGGCTTTCAGCCGCGCCTCATCGACCGGCTCCGGCGGATTGTCGCGCGAAAGCTCCTCGACCAACACGTCGATATAGAGCTTCTTCATCAGCGGAACGGCGTCGATCCAGGGATAGGCGAGCGCCTCCGCGCGCGCGAGCCGGCCGGACGCGCGCAGGGTCAGGCCAAAACCCTCGTCGGTCTTGGCGTCGCGCTTGTCATCCTCGTTCCAGCCGGTGGCGAGCCGGAACCAATCGCCGCCATAGCCGCAGCCCGCCTGCCGGTAGCGCCACCAGGCCAGCGCCCGCGCGCCCTTGACATGGCGCTCCGACAACACCCGTTCCGACAGGCGGCGCACACGCGGCTCGCTCATCGCGATCACCGGCGCTTCGCTGGTCAGTTCCTCGATACCGATGTCGACGAACAGGCTCCGCATCTCGGGATTGCGGTCACCCCAGCCATAGGCAAGATCCTCGGCCTGGGCGAAGGCGCCGACCTTGCGCAACGCGAGCGCGAGACCGCGCGTGGTCTGCGCCTCCTCCGTGGCGTCGCTGCTCCAGGCGCGCGCCTTGCGGAACCAGGGCGCGGCATAGACGCAATTGTCCTGGTTGAGCCGGCGCCAGCCCAGCGCCTGCGCGCCGATCGCGGAGCGGGCGTCGGCGACCACGGCGACGAAGCGGTCGAGCCGCGCGGGCGCCAGATCGGCCTTGTCTTCGGCGAGTTCGGCGACCACGACGGAGATATAGGCCGCGCGCATGTCGGGGTCGGCGACGAGCCCGTAAGCGAAATTCTCGGTGTCGAGAAGCCGCCCCGCGGCGCGCAGCGACAGCGCATAGCCTTCGGCGAGTTTGGCCGGCGGCGGCCCCTCGGGCGCCCAGACGAGCGCGCGCTCAAACCAACCAATCGCGTCGTGCGGCGCCTTGGCGCGATAGAACCGCCATCCCAGCGCGCCCGCCGCCTCGGACGAACGCTGGCTTTGCGCGTAGGCGGCGAAGCGGGCGAGCCGTTGCGGCGCCAGCGGGGTTGCGTCCTCGGCGAGGGCTTGCGTGAAGATTTGCAAGTAGAGGCCCGCGAGCGCCGGGCTTTCGTCACGCCAGACAAAGGCGACGTTTTCGGCGCGGGCCGCGTCTCCCGCCCCGCGCAACGCCTGAACCAAACCCTCGACCAGCTTGACGCGGTCCGCGTCGGGCTTCACGGGAACGGCCAGCGGATCGAACCCGCTCCAGGCGACGGCGTTGTCGAACCAGCGGCGCGACGCCGGCCATTCGCCGCGCATCGCCGCGCCCCAGCCGAGCGCTTGGGCGGCAGCCACGCTCTTATCGGCGAGCACGGCCTGTTCGAAATGCGCCCGAGCCTCCGGCGCGACGTCGCGCAGCGGCTTGTCGGCGGTCAGCCAGGCGATCATGCCGCCGTAATAGACGTCGCGGATCGCGGTCGAGACGCCGCGCTCGGCATAGCCGAATTCGGCGAGATCAGCGAAACGTTCGAGCGCGCGCAGCGACAACGCGACGCCTTCCCTTGATTTGGAAGCGTCGCCGCCCCATTCCACCGCATGGCGAAACCAGGTCAGCGCGCGCTCGTAATCCTTCGTTTCATAGGCGAGCCAGCCGAGCGACAACGCGCCCTCGCCCGAGCGGGATTTGTCGATCTCGCTTTCGATATCGGCGTATTTGGCCGCGCTCGCGGCGTCGGCGCCGCCGGAAGCGCGAAGGCTCGCCAACTCGCTCTTGAGATAGATCAGGTCGAAACGCGGCGAAACGCCGCGCCAGCGCGCAGCGAACTTGTCGGCTTCCGCGAATTTCCTGGCGCCTTGCAGGGCGGCGACATAGCCCTCGACCAACCCCGCGTCGGGCGGTTCCGACGGCGCCCAGGCCAGCGCCTTTTCGAACCATTGCGCCGCCGGCTCGGCCGATTTCGCGCGGAGCAGACGCCACGCCATCGCCGCGGCTGCGGGCGCCGAGCGCGCGTCCTCGATCGCGGCGGCGTAGCGGCGCAGCCGCTCGGGCGAAATCTCCGGCCCGTCCGCGCGCGCGAGTTCATCGGCGGCGATATAGACATAGAGCTGGCGCAGCGACGGCCAGCGGTCGCGCCAGGCCCAGGCGATGGCCTCGGCCTCCTCGACGCGGCCGAGCGCGCGAAGCGTCTGCGCATAGCCTTCCTGGGTCTTGGCGAAGCCCTCCTCTGTGTTGACGTAGGATTCCGTGCTCTTGCCGATCAACGACGAGGAATTGGGATAGGCGCGCGGCGTGCGGCGATAGTCCTCGATGTCGAGCGCGAGCTTGGCGAGGATCGGCTGGTAGTCGTCAACCGGCGCCGACAGGCGCTTCGACAGATCGAGCCGCTGCGGCGGCCACCAGTCGATGGCGTTTTTGAACCAGCGCGCGGCCTCATCGAGTTCGTTGCGCTCAAGGCGGTACCAGCCAAGCGCCTGCGCGCCGAGCGGCGACTTGATCGGCTCGATCACGCCGACGAAATCCTTCAATCGGGCTTCGTCGATCGGCTCCGGCGGGTTGTCGCGCGAAAGCTCTTCGACCATCACGTCGATATAGAGCTTCTTCATCAGGGGGACGCTGTCGGCCCAAGGTCGCGCGAGGCGCGCCGCCTGGGTCAGTCGACCTGTCGCGCGAAGCGTCAGGCCAAAGCCCTCGTCGGTCTTGGCGTCGCGCTTGTCCGCGTCGTTCCAATCGATCGCCAGCCGCAACCATTGCCCGCCAAAGCCGCAGGCGGCCTGCCGGTAGCGCCACCAACCAATCGCCCGTGCGCCGGCCAGATTGTGATCGGACAATACCTGCTCGGACAGCCTGCGCACGCGCGCTTCGCTAACCGCAATTACTGGCGCCTCGCTCGTCAGTTCTTCCACGCCGATGGCGACGTAGAGCTTACGCAATTCGGGATCGCGGTCGCGCCAGGCGTATGCGAGGTCTTCGGCCAGCGCGAAGTCGCCGACCGACTTCAAGGACAAAGCGAGACCGCGTGCGGTGTCGGCGTCCTCGGCACCGGCGGCGCTCCAGGCGGTAGCCTTGCGGAACCATGGCGCGGCATAGGCGCAATTGCCCGCTTTAAGCCGATACCAACCGAGCGCCTGCGCGCCGACGGAGGAGCGGTCCGCGCCGACAAGACCTATGAAGCGATTGAGCCGTCCGCCCGACAAGGCCGCCTTGTCGGGGGAGAGTTGAGCGACGACGGCGGAGACGTAGATCGCCCGCATATCGGCGGAGTCTTTGGCGAAGGTCCAGGCGACCTCTTCGGCTTCGGCGAATTGGCCGGTCTGTTTGAGCGAAAGCGCGAGCCCCTGATTGGACCCTAGATCGCCGCGTCCCTGCTGGCTCCAGCCGATCGCATCGCGGAACCAGACGATCGCGTTGGCGTAATCGCTCGAACGATAGTGGAGCCAGCCGAGCGAAGCGGCCCCGGCGACCAACTGTCGAGCGCGCGCGATGTCGGCGAAATCGGCGAGTTGATCGGGCGACAGCACGCCGACGGAGGGCGCGGCCTCGATGGCGCCGCTCATCAGATTGACGAATACCGTCTCCAGCGCCGCGCCGCCGACGCGCCAGCGGTCGGCGAGCCGGGTCGCCTCGTCCATCCGATGGGCGTGCGCGAGCGCGCGGCCGTAACCCTCGATCAGGCTTGCGACTTCCGCATCGACTTGGCGGTCCCTGGGGCCGGCGGCGTCGTCCACGCCCGTCCAAACAAGTGTGGACTTGAACCACAATGCGGCGTCGTCCCACTCGCCGCTGTTGTAGCGATACCAGCCGATCGCCTGCGCGCCGACAGTGCTGCGATCGGTCTCGACAATGGCGACAAAGTCCGCCAGCGCTTTTTCCGACACGTCGGGCGGCGGCGAGGCGCGCGTCAGCAAGGAGGCGCTGGCCCCGATGTAGGTTTCGCGCATCGTCTTGGAAACGTTGCGCCAAATATAGGACAGATTGAGCGCGTCTTCGACACGGCCGAGCTTCAGGAGCGACAATGCGCGCCCTTCCGCCAGATTGACGGCAGTCGCATCCGCGCCCGCCGGTCTGCCCAGCGAGACAAGCGAAAACCAATGCTCGGCTTTGTCGAATTGGTCGCGGTTATATTCGAACCATCCGGCCAGTCCGAGATCGGCGCGCACCTTGGTGCGCGACGCTTCGGCGAAGAAATCGGCGAGCGCCTCCGGGCCGATGGCCTCCTTGCTCTCGCCCTGGTTGACGGCGGCGATCCGCGCGCGCGTAAGATCGATTTTGGCGGCGTCGAATTCGGTCGCCCCATCGGCGGATTTGGCGCCCATCGCGATCAGCGAGGCGGTTTGGGCGAAGCTGAAACGCGAGATGGCCTTGCGAACCGTCGTCAGCCGCTCATCGTGATCGGGACAGGTGGCGATGATGGCGTGGTAGATCTCGAAGGCGCGCTTGGGCAGGCCGACGTCAAGGAAGGCGTCGGCGACGCGCCAGTTGGCGTCCATATAAGCACAATGCAGAATGGACGGGTCGCCGTCGGCGACGGCGAGCGCCTCGGCCGGCTTCTTCTCGTTGGAGTTCCTGACCAGCGTCTCGATGTCCGACTTGCGGGCGATCTTGGTGAGGAGATCGCGCGAGGGTTTCCAGCCGGGCTTCGAGCGCTCCTTCAGCGCGATGCCGGCGCGCAATTCCTCGAACCGGTCGGCGGCGAGCAAATCCCAGAACGGCTGCTCATCCGCGCCGGCGCCGGCAGTCGAATAGATGTTGGTCGGCGGCGTCCAGTTCGGATGCAGCGACTTCAACCGTTTGATCTCGGCGTTGGCGCGGACGAAATTGTGCAGCGAGGCGTAGTAGCGCAGAGCGCTCTCGTCCACCGCCGCTTCGCTGGAGGAGACCGCGAACAGCGTGCCGAACAGCGGGGCCTGATAGATATGCGGATAGGGAGCATCGACCGGCGGCCCACCATTGGGGCCCGGCGTCGGCAACAGTCCCGCGTCCCCCTTGGCGACGAATTCGACGACCGCGGGTTCGGCCGCAGCGCTTGGTTTTTGCGCACGCGCGGGGGCCGCGCCAAGCGACGCCGCCAACATGCACGCAAATACGAGACGCCACTTTAACATCGCGGATACCGTAGCCGCAGCACGGTTAATGAAAGCATATGAAGCGTGGCAGGGTAGTAACGCTTCAACTGAATCTTCCGTAACTCCTCCGGAAATTTTTTTTCCTCAACGGCGCACCGGGCCAGCGCCGCTATTGCGAGATAGCCCTCATCCGAAAAACTCTGCGTCGGCTTGCCGGTGTTGACGTCAATCAGCGACGGCTCACCTGCGGAAGCATCGAGCCAACTCCGCATCAGCGCCGCCAGGCGCGGCTTCGCCTCCGGCGGCCCCCACGCGAGATAGAGTGGCGCCCGCACCAGCTCATAGCCAAACACGTGCGTCCGGTCCTTCGCCGGCGCCACGCCCTCGCGCAGCGAAAGCCAGTCTGTCGGCAGATGCGCGGGCCCGAATTTCGCGGCGTCGAACAGCGCCAGGCCGCCGGCGCGTACCCCCGCCCAATCGACCTCGGGCGCGATCTCGGCCAGCACGTCGATCGCCGGGAAAACCCAGTAGGAGAGATTGACCAGCGGCCCGTCAATTGTGTCGTCAGAACCGAAGCCGACGGCGCCGGGACGCAAGGTTGGCCCGAACGACGAGGGAAACACAGCCTTTCGACCGAGCGCCAACGCGATCTGGCGGGCCTGCGCCCCATATCCGGGCATGCGCCAGCGTCGCCCCGCCTCCGCCAGCCCCCAGGCGATCAGCAGGTCGCCGTCCGTGGCGTTGTTCTTGTCGAGCGCGTGCGGTTGATCATCGGGCCGCCAGCGCCAGGCGGCGAGATGGTCGCCGCGGATCTCAAGGTTGGCCAGCGTCCAACTCCACAGCCGGGCGAAGGTGTCGTGGTCGTCGTTGAAGGCGGCGAGCACGAGCGCATAGCCCTGCCCCTCGCTATGGCTCACATTGTCGGCGGAATCGTCGAACAGACGCCCGTCGGCGTCGATGAAACGAGACTTGTAGAGCGCCCAGTTCGAATCTTCGGCCCGCGCGGGCGCAATGGACACGCCAAGCGCCAGCGCGGCTATCGCCGCAACCAACCAGCGCCGCGCGCTCACGACCGGTTGCCATGCACTTTTACGACGGCGCGCGTGGCGAGACCTAGCAATATGGCGGCGACCAGCACCATAGCCACGTAATAGTCGAGATTGGCCGACATGAAGCCGGCGGCGATCAATCGCAGATTGCCCGGAGTCAACGACTCTGTTGGGATGAAATAGGTGTGCACCGCGTGGTCGATGGTCTTGGCGCCGCTGCGCGGGGTGAAGACCGAAGCGCGACCCTCGACCTCGTTCCAATTGGACGGCGCTACAAGGCTCGTCATGTCGCGGGCGAGCGAGCCCGGACTTGCGCCGACCACCAGCGTCCAGGTGTCGAAACCCTGCGGACCGTGCGCCTGCGCGAGCAATATGGTCGCCCGCTCCGGGGCCACGATCAGCTTCTCAGGGTCGCGCAGCAGCGCGAAATCGCCGCGATGGATGTTGATGTAACGGTCGTAGAGGGCGCGCAGCGTGAGCCGGGGCGAGAAATCCTCGGGCGCGGCATGACCGCCCTGCGCCCATTGATCGAACACCTGACCCGAATCGACGCTCTGCGGCGCGGCCGTCCCGCCCGGCTCGGCGCCGCCGAAATCGCCGCCGTTGACGCGCGACCAGGATTTCTTCAGCGAGACATAATCGACGCCGAACTGCTCGATCAGGCTCTGTGGAAAGTTGTCGAGCGCACCGATGAACAACACCGAGCCCTTTTTTGCCGCCTCGCGATCGAAGGTGACGCGGGCGCCGATCAGTCGGCCCGAAACGGACGCGGTGCGCGCGAGATAGCTGGCGACCGCCGATAGCGTGCTCCGGTCGCGGCTCGGCGCGAAGATCAGGCTCGCGTCGGACTCATAGGGAAAGCCGCTCGAAAAGGTCGCCGCCAGATTGGGAAGGCGGCCGATGTGGGCGAAGGCGGGAACGATCAACTCGGAGCGTTCGAAGAACACGAAGCGCTTACGCATATCCATCAGGTGCTTGACTTCGCAAGTCGCATCGCCGGCGTCAGGCGTCTGCGCCTCGACTACGACATGATTGACGCCAGGACGCATTGCGCTCAGCGACACCGACACGGGCCGGTCGCGGAACAGATCGCCGCGCGGGTTCTTCATCGGCATCGAGCCCGCTTCGCGGTCGTTGACCCGCACCAGAATTTGCGCATTCGACGAAAGCCCGCTGGCGTAACCGGCGGTGAGCGAAAGCGTCAGTTTGTCATAGTCGGCGGGGTAGAAATCGCCCGGCAAAGTGATGTCGAAAGCGGCGCGAAACAACCTGCCGCTGAATTCCTCCGTGTGCGCGCCAAGGTCGCGCAGCGGCACATGCAGTTGGTCGCTTACGGAATAGCCGAATTGGTTGGCCAGCGCGCGCGCCGCCGCCGGTGATTCGGTGCGCTCCTCGGCATGGCGCACGGGAAGAATGCCGTCGATCGCCTCCGCCGTCTCTTTCGGGCTGTCGCCGACCGCGACCACCACCACGCGGCCCGACACGTCCTGCCCCTCCACCGAGAGCGCGCGCCCCTGCCCCGGCCCGATGAATTCGCTTAAGCCATGCAAGGTGAGGTAACCGCGCTGTCCAGCCAGCACGTAGAGCCCCGCGCCCGCCTGGATTTCGTTCACCACCTCTACCCTGGGGCGCTGGATGTTGGCGCGGATCGCCACGGCTTCGACGGCGCGCATCGCGCTATCGACCGCGACCGCATCGGGGTCTTCGGGCAGCACGACGCGGATTGTCACCGCGCCGGAAGCGTCGGGCGAGATCGCCGCGAGATCGTCGAGCCTGTCGATGCGCGGGTCGGCCACGCCCGGAAAAGCGACGCCGGAGGAAGCGGGATCGACCTGGGTCCAGAGCTCGTAGGTCGCCTCCATCGAGCAATCGACGCGATGGCGTTGCGAGACGGCGATCCGGATATTGTTAAACCCCTGCGTCAGCAGACCGCGCGGCAATTCGACGTCGAGTGCTCCGGGATCGGTCGCCGCCGCGATCGGCGTCTGCGCCACGGCGACATCGTTGACAGTGATCGAAAGCGTCGACGACTCGGGCATGACGGAGATGGCGTTGGTGAAACCGACATGGATGCGCGCGCGCGTACCGGCTTCGGTTGACGTGACGTAGATCGGCCAGCTTTTTGAGCTGGTCTCTCCCTCGAAACGCAGTTGCAGCGGGTCGGGGCCAAACCGATGCAACGCTTCGCCGCCGGGATTGGCGGCGCCGTTCGCGCCGGCCGGGCCCGTCAGCGCAAGGACAACGAAAAGCGTTGCGACAACGAATTGCAATCGCATGGCGAACCTCCTCAGGCGCTGGCGGCGCGCGCCGGCGCTGGTTCCAGCGTGGCGACAGGCGTCGCGATCGCAGTTCCCCCGCCCGAGTCGCTCGCGCTCGCCTTGAGGGCGGCGCGGCGGTCTTTCCATTCCCACCACAGGAGGCGAAAGGCCCGCGGCGGACCGGTGAAGCTCCACGCGAAAAATGTGCCCATGCCATGCAGGATGCCGCGGGGTCGCCGGCGATTTTCACGAAACGTCGCGATTTCCCTGGCGTCGCCGAACATCAAATCGCCAATCGCCTGATAGTGGCGGCGCTTCAGCTTGCCGAAACTGAAGCCGATCTCAACCGTATCGCCGCGCGAAAGCGTGTTGCTGACGACGACCGGGAAACTCTGCGCGCCGTGGCCCACCCGCAACTTGACGTCCACCACCGCCGGCGCCCCGATCACGACCGGTTGTTGCAACCGGTCGGCCGGTACACAGACGCGGCAGCCGCCATAGGAAACGTCGAGCGCCTTGGCGGAGATGAGGGAGCTGCCGATGGCGAGATCGACCGGCCGGTCGAGCGGCGCGCGGAAGGCGCGGCGCTCGGCGATGACGCCGAGCGCGGCCGACGACATCAGGAGATTGAACAGGTTCCACATCGCGACGACGCCCAGCAATTCGTTGGCGTCGCGCTCGGTGAACCAGCGCCACGTGCACACGATCATCGAGACGGCGTAAACGCCGAACAGGACGAAGAACGGCGTGGACAATTCCGAGAGATGATCCTTGTCGAGACTGTTGCCCTTGTCGGTGACGTTGAATGTGGGCTTGTAGGGATTGAGGACGACGCTGAACAACCCTTGCGCGAGATAAAGCGTCTGCATGAATTCATAGACTTCCGAAACCAATGCCCAGCGTACTTTGCCGTAGAGATAGTTCTGCATCATCATGTTCGCCACCATGTATAACACAGTATAAGATATAAATTCCTGGGCGTTAGCGATGTAGATTTGCATATTAAAGTAAATGAACAACAGCGGTGAAATGAGAAAAGGCAGGCGGAAGATCGAGAAAAACCAATAAGTGATATTGGAGAGATAACAAATCTTCTGCGCCAAAGTCAGGCCGCGCTTAAGCACGGGGTTCTTCAAGAGGAAAATCTGGAACATGCCGCGCGCCCAGCGCGATCTCTGGCCAATGAAGGACGAGAACGTCTCCGGTTGCAGGCCGGAGATCATCGGCTTATCGACATACATCGAGCGCCAGCCGCGTGAATGCAGATCGAGCGCGGTCTCGCAATCCTCGGTGATGGTGATGCCGGAAAAGCCGCCGACGAGTTGCAGCGCCTCACGACGGATCACCGCCGCCGAGCCGCAGAAGAAGGCGCCGTTCCACTTGTCGAGACCCTTCTGGATGATGCCGTAGAACATCTCGTTCTCCGACGGCATGCGTTGGAAGGTTTCCAGATTGCGTTCGAGCGGGTCGGGATTGGTGAAGAAATGCGGCGTTTGGCACAAGAACAGGCGCGGGTCGTCGCGAAAATAACCCACGGTCTGCTGTAGAAATTCGCGCACCGGGACGTGGTCGGCGTCGAACACGGCGATCAGTTCGCCCTCGGATTGCTTGAAGCAATTGTTCATATTGCCGGCTTTGGCGTGTTCGTTCTTGGCGCGGGTCAGGTATTTGGCGCCGAGTTCCTCCGCGAGCGCGGTCAATTCGACGCGGCGCTCCTGCGCCTCCTTGGCCTTCTTGAGATTGTCCTGGTTGCATTTCTGGTCCGACCCGCCGTCGTCGAGCAGCCAGACCGTGATCTTGTCCTTGGGATAGTCCATGTCGACAGCGGCAATCACCGTCATCGCCAGCAACTCAGGGTCTTCGTTATAGGTAGGGATAAAGATGTCGACGGTGGGCATCTCCTCCGGGGCCAGCGTTCGGGGCGGCTTGCGGTCGAGCGGGTCGGCGACCACGAACAGGCTGATCGCCAGCATGACTGTCGAGTACAGTTCGGCCATGTAAAGCAGCACGCCGGGAATGAAATTCCACAGGTCGCTGATCGGCGGGATGGTGTTGACCGTGCGCCAGAAGAAATAACGGATCACGACCGCCGTGCCGAGGGCCAGAAAAATCTGGCGCCAGGCGCCCGTCAGTCCAAGGGCGCGAATGACCGACATGCCGATCAGCGCGGCGACGCCGATGGCGAATTGCGAGCGAATGCCGACGGGCTCGGTCGCCAGAACCAGAAAAACGAACCCGGTGCTAAGCCACAGGGCCTTTTTGACTGACCGCTCCATACGCCTGGCGCCCACGATGACCCAAAACTCTCGGGGGCAGAATAGGTCGTTAGGCTTTAGATTTCCCTTACGGCAGCCACCGAGGCGCCGCAGCGCAACCTAATTCAGGGCGTCCGGCGGCGGCGCCATCGCGCCGGTCATCATGGCGACGGCGTCCGACATCGTCACTTTCTTCGGGTCGACGACGGTGAGCCTGCGGCCGAGTCGGTGAATATGGATGCGGTCGGCCACCTCGAACACATGCGGCATATTGTGCGAGATGAGGATGATCGGCAGACCGCGCTTCTTCACGTCCAAAATCAGCTCCAGCACGCGGCGCGATTCCTTGACGCCAAGCGCCGCCGTCGGCTCGTCCATGATGACGACATTGGAGCCGAACGCCGCCGCCCGCGCCACCGCCACGCCTTGTCGCTGGCCGCCCGAAAGCGATTCCACCGGCTGATCGATATTCTGGATCGTCATCAGGCCAAGTTCTGTGAGCTTGTCGCGCGCGAATTTCTGCATTCCGGCGCGATCCAGGGTCCTGAACAATTTACCCATCAGGCCGGGCTTGATGCGCTCGCGCCCCAGGAACATGTTGTCCGCAATCGACAAGGCCGGGGACAAGGCGAGGTTCTGGTAAACCGTCTCGATGCCGGCCGCGCGGGCGTCCTGCGGCGAGCGGAAATGGACCACCTGACCGTTGAGGCGGATTTCGCCGTGATCAGGCGATACCGCGCCCGTAATCGCCTTGATCAGGCTCGTCTTGCCGGCGCCGTTGTCGCCGATCACGGCGAGGATTTCGCCGGGATAGAGGTCGAAATCGGCGTTGTTGAGAGCGACGACGTGGCCATAGCGCTTCGACAGGCCGCGCGCCATGAGGATGGGTTGACGTTCGCTCACTGGGTGGCCCTCCGCAGCCATTGATCGATCGCCACGGCGACAATGACGAGCACGCCGGTGGTGAAAACCTGCCAATAATCATCGACGCCCGCCAAGGACAGGCCGGTGTTGAACACACCGACGATCAGCGCGCCGAGCACCGAGCCGCCGATCGAGCCGCGGCCGCCGAACAGCGACGTGCCGCCGATCACGGTCGCCGTTATTGAATCGAGGTTCGTCGTTTCAAAACCGATCGGCGACACCGAGCCGACGCGGCCGATGGCGATCCAGGCGCAGAAGCCGCAGACGAGACCGGCGAAGACATAAACCGTCACCAGCACTCGGCTGACCTGGATACCGGCCAGCAGCGCCGAGTCGGGATCGTCGCCCACGGCATGCACGTGCCGTCCCCAGGGCGTTCGGTTCAGCATGTACCAGGCGAGGATGGCGAGCAGGATCATGGCGACGCCGCCATAGGTCACCTGGGCGCCAAGAATGTTGAAAGTCTTGCCGAACCAAATGAGGAACGGCGCCTTGCTCTCGATATCGTCGGCGCGCACCGATTCGGATTGCGAATACCAGAGTTTGAGCGCGTTGAAGATGCTGAGCGTGCCCAGCGTAACGATGAACGGCGGCAGGCGGACATAGGTGACCAGCGCCCCGTTGAGATAGCCCATCAACGCCCCGGCCCCCATGCCGATCGCGACGGCGAGCGGCGCGGGAACACCCGATCCGACCGCGAGCTTGCCCATGACGATCGACGACAGCACGAGAATCGCGCCGACGCTGAGATCAATGCCGGCGGTGAGGATGATCGCGGTCTGCGCGATGGCGATGACGCCGGTGACGGTGACCTGCTGCAAGATCAGCGACAGCGTGCTGGCCTTGAGGAAATTGTTGGCGACGACGCCGAAAAACAGCACGCTGACCAGCAGCACGAGCGCGGGAATAGCGGTCGGATTGGAGCGTAGAAACCCACGCAGGATATGGACGAACGTCTTGTCGTCCCGCTCGAAGGTGGCGACCGAGGTGTCGGCCTTTTCGAGTTTCGCCTCGTAGTCGGAAATGACCTTGGTCGGTCCGGCTTGATCGCTCACTCGATCCCCCCCATGCGCAAGCAAGACGCGTTATCGCGATCATATGACGAAGGGCGACCATAGCAGCCGCCCTTCGCCTCGTTCAAGCCATATCCAACTCAGTGCGAGGCGATCAGCCCCAGCACTTGGCCGTACCTTCTTTCACGTCGAGCGAGGGAACGCCCGCCGCCGGATGATCCGTGATGAGGTTCACGCCGGTGTTATAGAAGTTCAGGCCTTCGGTGGGCTTCGGCTTCGTGCCGTCCTTGGCGTAGGCGGCGATCGCTTCGATGCCCTTCGACGCCATCAACAGCGGATACTGCTGCGAAGTGGCGCCGATGACGCCCGAACCAACGCTCTTGACGCCGGGGCAACCGCCGTCGACCGAGACGACCAGCACGCCCTTCTCCTTGCCGGCCTTCTTGAGGGCCTGGAACGCGCCTTCGGCGGCAGGCTCGTTGATTGTGTAAACGACATTGATGTTCGGATCCTTGGCGAGGAGCGTCTCCATCGCCTTGACGCCGCCCGCCGGACTGGCTTCCGAGGTCTCGTGACCCACGACGCGCGAGTCCTTTTCAGAGGCGAGCACTTTCAGGTTCGGCACGTCGATGCCAAAGCCTTTCAGGAACCCGGTGTCGCGCTGCACATCGACGGAAATGTTGTCTTTGTTGATGTCGAGCATCGCGATATGCGCGTCTTTCGCTTTGTCGCCCAAGGTCGCCTTGGCCCATTGACCGATCAGGATGCCGGCCTGGAAGTTATCGGTCGCGAAGGTGATGTCCTGGGCGTCCTTGTCGCTGATTTCGGTGTCGAGCGCGATCACCAGGACGCCGGCCGCACGCGCCTTCTTGAGCGCGGGGACGACCGAATCGTTCGAGGCGGTGATGAGAATGCCCTTCACGCCGGCGGCGATGCAGTTTTCGATCGCGTTGATCTGGGGAGCGGCGTCGCCGTCCTTGACGCCGGCGAAAGCCTTGAGCGAGATGCCCGCGTTCTTGGCGCCGATTCCAGCGCCTTCCTTCATCTTCACGAAGAAGGGATTGGTGTTGTTCTTGGTGATCAGGCAGGCGCCGACTTCGGCCTGCGCGCCCGAGGCCATAAGGCCGAGCGAAAGTGCCGCGCCCGCCACGACGGCGAGGCTGCGATTGAACTTGGACATGTATTCCTCCCAGAAACGGTTCAGGCTTTGCGGAAGAGAACAGCTATCGCCAGGAGAACCGCAAGGGCGGCGCCCAGCCCGCCGGCTCGTCGCCAGCCTATAGACGCAAACCGGACACGCTTGTCAAGGATAATTCAATACGTTTGATTTATTATTGACACCGCGCTGTCTCGCGGTCAGACTGCGCCGCGATGACAACGAATGGACGGGAGCAGCTCCGCGAACGCTCCCGCTATGGGGACGGAAGGCTCGGGGACGCATATGCCGGAACCGGCGGACTTCAGCCAAGCCTCGGACCTGCCTGTAAGCGGGGCCGATCAGGCGGGCGTGCGCGTTTACAACGAGCGCCTGGCGCTATCGCTGGTGCGCCGCTTTGGTCAGCTTTCCAAGATCGAAGTGGCCAGAATGACAGGCCTTTCGGTGCAATCCACATCAACCATCATGAACCGGCTCAGCGGCGAAGGGCTCCTGAAGCGCGAGGCGCCGCTGCGCGGCCGGGTCGGTCAGCCCACGGTTCCCGTCTCCATCGATCCGGAGGGCGCGTTCGCCTTCGGGCTGAAGATCGGACGGCGTTCGAGCGATCTAGTGCTGGTCGATTTCGCGGGAAAAATCCGCGATGGCGAAAGCCTCGACTATTCCTACCCGACTCCGGAGGCGGTGCTGGCCTTCGCGGAAAGCGCGCTGCCGCGACTTACGGCGCGGCTTTCCCAACGCCAAAAGGCGCGGCTCGCCGGGCTGGGCGTCGCGCTGCCGTTTCAGCTGTGGGGTTGGTCGGACGAGATCGGCGCCCCCGCCGGCGCGCTCGACGGCTGGCGCTCGCTCGACCTCGCGGCCGAACTCGGCCGCCATTGCGGGCTTCCGATCACGATCTGCAACGACGCCACCTCGGCCTGCGCGGCGGAATACTACTTCGGCGAAGCCTGGCAGGAGCGCGACTACCTCTATCTCTTCGTCGGCGATTTTCTCGGCGGCGGGCTCGTTCTCAACAGTTCGCTTTATCTCGGCCGCACCGGCAATGCGGCGGCTGTCGGCTCGATGCCGGTTCCCGGCGAGCGGGGGGGGCTGGCCCAGCTCATCCATTTCGCCTCGATCTATCAGCTCGAACGCCGTGTTGCGGAAGCCGGGCTCGACCCGTCCTCGATCTGGCTGACGCCGGACGCCTGGGAGGAATTCGGCGAGCCGCTGAAACTATGGCTCGAGGAGGCCGCGCGCGCGCTCGCCTACGCCATAGTATCGGCGATCTCGGTGATCGACGTCGGCGCCATAGTGATCGACGGGGCGACGCCGCCTTCGGTGCGTCAGACCTTGTGTCTGTTGACGGCGGCGGAATTGGAAAAGCTCGACCGACGCGGTCTGTCGGACGTGCGCATCCTTCCCGGCGTGATCGGCCCGAACGCGCGCGCGATCGGCGCGGCGGCGCTGCCGCTGATCAAGAGTTTCGCCAGGGATCGCGACGTTTTGTTCAAGGAAGCCGCCGTCGAGGGTTGATCCCGAGGCGCGATGGCCGCAGGGAGCCCGCCGTGAGCCGGCTCAATTCAGAGAGGTGAATATGGCTTCCAAGATCATCAAGGTCGATCCGTTCGATCTCGTCGTATTCGGCGGCACGGGCGATCTCGCCTATCGCAAACTGTTTCCCGCGCTCTATCATCGCGAGAAGGGCGGCCAGTTCACCGATCCGACCCGCATCATCGGCGTCTCGCGCCGCGAAATGTCGCGCGAGGCGTTTCAGATCAGCGTGCGCGAAGCCTTGGCCAAATACGGCGAGGCCAAGAACGGCGCGGCGCTGGAAAAATTCATCGAGCGGATCGACTATCAGACGCTCGATGTCACCGGAAAGAAGGGCTGGAAGGAGTTCAAGACGCTGCTCGGCGAGGACGCGCGCGTCCTCGCCTTCTATCTCGCCACCGGACCAGATCTGTTCGCCCCGATCGGCAAGCGGATCGGCGCGGAGGGTCTTGCGAGCCCGACTTCGCGCATCATCGTCGAGAAGCCGATCGGCCATGACGCCGCCAGCGCGGCGGCGATCAACGATGCGCTCGGCTCGGTGTTCCTGGAGAAGAACATCTTCCGCATCGACCATTATCTCGGCAAGGAGACGGTGCAGAACCTGATGGCGCTGCGCTTCGCCAACGCCTTGTTCGAGCCGGTGTGGAACAGCGCGCATATCGACCACGTGCAGATCACCGTCGCCGAGACGCTCGGCGTCGGCGGCCGCGGCGCTTATTACGACGAATCCGGCGCGCTGCGCGACATGGTGCAGAACCATATGTTGCAGCTTCTCTGTCTGGTGGCGATGGAGCCGCCCGCTTCGCTTGAAGCCGATGCGCTGCGCGACGAGAAGCTGAAAGTGCTGAAGGCGCTGTCGCCGATCAACGAAAGCAATATCTCGCAGCTCACGGTGCGCGGCCAGTATCGCGCAGGCTTCGCGGAAGGCGCGCAGGCCGAAAGCTATCAGAAGGACGTCGACAAGGAGACCAGCGAAACGGAGACCTTCGTTGCGCTGAAGCTCGCCGTCGCCAACTGGCGTTGGGCGGGCGTGCCGTTCTATCTGCGCACCGGCAAGCGGCTACCGCAACGATTCTCCGAGATCGTGGTCGGCTTCCGCCGCGTGCCGCACGCAATCTTCGATCACGGCTCCGACGGCATTCCCGCCAACCGGCTGGTGATCCGCGTCCAGCCGGACGAGGGCATCAAGCTTTGGTTGATGATCAAGGAGCCCGGCCCCGGCGGCATGAGGTTGCAACACGTGCCGCTCGACATGAGCTTCGCCGAGGCGTTCGGCGCCAAGTCGCCGGAAGCCTATGAGCGGCTGCTGATGGATGCGGTGCGCGGCAACGCGTCGCTGTTCATGCGCCGCGACGAGGTCGAGGCGGCCTGGGCCTTCGTCGATCCGATCCGCGCCGCCTGGGCGCACAGCGGCGAGCCGCCGCGCCCTTACGCCGCTGGAACCTGGGGCCCCGCCGCCTCGATCGCGCTGATCGAGCGCGACGGCCGCACCTGGAACGAGGAGTACGAATGACCGAGCTTCGCCAATTCGCGGACGGACAAGCGCTCGCGCAGGCCTTCGCCGAATGGACCGCCGCGCTGTTGCGCGAGGCGATCGCCGCGCGCGGCATGGCGCTGCTGATCGTCTCCGGCGGCTCGACGCCAAAGCGTTATTTCGCCGCGCTGTCGGCCCAGGATCTCGATTGGGCCCGCGTCGCCGTAACGCTGGCCGACGAGCGCCGCGTGGCCGACGATCATCCGCGCTCGAACGCGCGACTGGTGCGCGAGACGCTCCTTCAAGGCAAGGCGCTGCAAGCTCAGTTCTGCCCGCTCGCCGATTCCCGTCTCGCGCCGGAGCAGGAGCTGGCGTCAGCGGCGGCGCGCGTGGCGCGCCTGCCAACGCCTGCCGATCTCGTCGTGCTCGGCATGGGCGACGACGGCCACACCGCCTCTTGGTTTCCCCATGCGGCGGGCTTGAGCGAGACGGTCAGTCCGACCGCCCGGGCGCTGGTGGCCGCGATTGGCGCGCCCGACGGGCTGGAGCCGCGCCTCACGCTGACCGGCCGGGCGCTGCTGCGCGCTCGCGCGCTCGCCCTGCAGATCGAGGGGCCGGCGAAGGCGGCGACATACGCGCGGGCGCTCGGCGACGGTCCGATCGAGGACATGCCGATCCGCGCCGTGCTGCGCGGCGCCGCGGATCGGCTGACGGTGTTTCAATCCGCGTGATAGGAGCGGTTCGGAGACCGCCATGACGCCTCACCCCTTCGCCCAATTCATCCGCCTGCTCGGGCGCGGCAAGACGCTTTCGCGCGGCCTCAGCGCCGAGGAAGCCCAGCGCGCGATGACGATGATCCTCGATGGCGAGGCGCTGCCGGAGCAGATCGGCGCCTTCCTGATGCTGCTGCGGATGAAGGAGGAGAGCGCGCACGAAATCGCCGGCTTCGTGCGCGCGGTGCGGGCGCGATTGCCGGCGCCGAGCGAGCCGCGCCCCGCCCTCGACTGGCCCTGCTACGCCGGCAAGGCGCGTCGTGCGCCCTGGCACCTGTTGGCCGCGCTGCGGCTCGCGGGGGCAGGATACCGCATTGCGCTGCATGGGCTCGACGGCACGACGGCGGGCCGGCTCTACGCGGGCGAGACCCTGGCCCGCCTCGGCCTGCCGCCGGCGCGCGATTGGGCGGAGGCGCAGGCGCAACTGGCAAAGCGCGGCTTCGCCTATCTCTCGCTCGACCGCATCGAGCCGAAACTCGCGCGGCTGCTGGCGCTGAAGCCGGTGCTTGGCCTGCGCTCGGCGGTCAACACGCTGGCGCGGAGCCTCAATCCCTTCGGCGCGAAAGCGTCGTTGCAAGCCGCGTTCCATCCCGGCTACGTGCCCTTGCATCGCGACGCGGCGCTGGCGCTGGGCGATTCCCGTGTGTGGAGTTTTCGCGGCGACGGCGGCGAGAACGAGCGGCGGCCGGAGAAACCGGTCGAGATCGCCGCCGCGGAGGATGGAATCGCCGGTGATTTCACGTTCCCATCGCTGATCGAGGCCGCGCCGGAGAAGGAAGGCCCGCCGAAGATCGAGGCGCTGGTCGAAGTCTGGCGCGGGCGCGAGGATGCGCGGGCGGAAGGCGCCATCGTCGGCACAATGGCGCTGGCGCTCGGCGTGATGGGCTTCTCGCCTGACGACGCGCTGGCTGAGGCGCGTGAGTTATGGGCCGCGCGCGACCGCGCGCATTTTCTGCCCGGCGTGGCGGCCGAATTGCGCCCGGCGCCGCCGGTCATGGGCGAAGTCTATCTCGTCGGCGCCGGCCCCGGCGAGGTCGATTTGCTGACCTTGCGCGCCAAAGCGCTGATCGAGCGCGCGGAAGTCGTGTTGTACGACCGCTTGGTTGATCGCTCGATCCTGGCTTTGCTTCCCGCCGACGCTGAACGGGTCTATGTCGGCAAGCAGGCCGACCATCACGCCGTGCCGCAGGAGGAGATCGGCCGCCTGCTGATCGCCCACGCCCAGCGCGGCAAAAGGGTGCTGCGGCTGAAGGGCGGCGATCCATTCCTGTTCGGGCGCGGGGGCGAGGAGATCGAGGCGCTGGCGGAACAGCACGTGCCGTTCGAGGTCTGCCCTGGCGTAACCGCCGCGATCGGCTGCTCGGCTTACGCCGGGATTCCGCTGACGCACCGCGACCACGCGCAGACCTGCGTGTTCGTCACCGCGCAGGGACGCGCCGGGCGGCTCGATCACGACTGGCGCGCGCTGATGCAGCCGGGCCAGACCGTGGCGATCTATATGGGGCTCAACCAGATCGAGGCGCTGATGGAGGACGCTGTCGCGAGAGGGGTCGATCCGGCGACGCCGGCGGCGGTGGTCGAAAATGGCGCGCGCGCGGGGCAGCGCGTGGTCGCGGGGACGCTGACGACGCTGGCGGGGCTGGCCCGCGACGCCGGGTTGCGCGGGCCGACGATCATTATCGTGGGGTCGGTGGTGACGCTGCGTGAAAAGCTCGCGTGGTTCGGGCGCCCCTGAGAGGGGAAGCCGGATTTACTTAGGGTTAGCCGAGAGCGCGTAACATTGCCGCCATCGACCGGTTGCGGGGGTCTCGCGTGTTTGGCGTATTCAAGCGTTTGTTCCCGGGGAAGCCGCCCGCAGCCCCCGCACCGCCGAGGGCTCCCTCCTGGGAGCCGGTGGACAAAATCGACGCCGCGCTCAACGCGGCCATACTGCTTTTCTCGCGCGCTCTGGAGCAGGCCGGCAAAAACGGCGGCAAGCTCGCCCTGCCCGGCGCCCCGCCCGCCGATGTCAGTTCGACTTTGGCCGACAGCGTCGTCTATGGCGCCGAAGGCTCCCGCAAGTTCGTGACCCTGGGTCTGACCCAGGATTTCCGGACCTATCGCTATTCGCCACAGTTTCAGTTGTTCATGATCCTCGGCGCCGCATATCTGCTGGAGACCGCCGGATCGCGGCCCGCCGCCGAACGGGTGTTGCGACAGATTCCGCGCGCGCTCCTGCACGCGCATATGATGAGGGCTTGGATTGGGTCTATTGTTCCGACCGGCGAGGCGTTGCGGGCGAAAGAGCAGCGCGCGGAAATGCTGACCGACATCATGCGCGGCGTAAACGCCGCGCTGGCCGCCGTTCAGCAAGCGATGCCTGGCTGGATGTCGCGCCATGTCGACCCGAGCGAGGCGGGGCTAAGCTGGAGCCAGGGCTATCCCGCAGCGCTCAGCCAAAACCTGGGCGCCGACACGCCCCGCCTCAACGCTTTGCCGATGAGCTGCCCGGCCGCCGACATGATCGTCCAGTTCATGTCCGCGACGCAGGCGGACGGATCGACCGCGCCGCGCCGGGCTGTGGGCTAAGCAGACCTCACCACGCCCTTTGGTAGATGGCCAGCGCGTCGGCCTCGCTCACCGGGCGCGGGTTGTTGGGCAGCAGCCGCGTCTGGTTCATCGCGTCGCGCGCGAGTCGCGGCAGAACCGTCTCCGGCACCTCGACGTCGCGCAGGCGCTGCGGCAGACCGCATTTGCGCGAAAGCTCCTGCAACGCGTCGCAGAAACCTTCCGCGCGCGCCTGGCCTTCGAGCGCGGCGAGAGCGGGGAAAGCGAACGGCGCCATCTCGACATAAGGCTGCGGCGCCGTCTTGCAGTTGAAGCGCAGCACATGCGGCAATACGAGCGCGTTCGACAGGCCGTGCGGGATGTGGAAATGGCCGCCGAGCGGATAGGCCAGCGCATGCACCGCCGCGACCGGGGAATTGGCGAACGCCTGTCCCGCCAGCATCGAACCCAGCAGCATCGCCGAGCGCGCCTCGATGTCGGCGCCCCTTTGAACCGCCGTTTCGATCGCGCCGCCGAGCAGGGTCAGCGCCTGCGTGGCGAGGAGGCGCGAGATCGGATTGTTGTTGGCGCTCATCGAGGCATAGGCCTCGATGGCGTGGACCATGGCGTCGATCCCGGTCGCCGCCGTCACGTGCGGCGGCAGGCCGAGCGTCAGTTCGGGATCGAGCAGCGCCACGTCGGGCAGGATGACGGGCGAGACGACGCCCATTTTCTCGTTTTCGCCCGTGGTCACGATCGAGATCGGCGTCACTTCCGATCCCGTGCCGGCCGTCGTCGGCGCCAGGATCAGCGGCAGGCGCGGCCCCTTGGCGTTACCGACGCCGAACACTTGCGCCAGCGTCTCGCGTCCGGGCGCGAGCAGCGCGACCAGCTTGGCCGTATCCAGCGACGAGCCGCCGCCGAGTCCGACAATCCCGGTCGCGCCCATGGTCGCGGCCGCCTCCACCGCGCTCAGGATCATGGCTGTAGGCGGGTCGGCGACGACATCGGCGAACACGCTCGTCTCGACGCCGGCCTCGTGCAAAAACCCGAGCGCTCGCTCGACGATGCCGGTCGCCATCATGCCGGGGTCGGTGACGAGCAGCACGCGCCCGCCCAGCCGCTCGCGCGCGAGCGCGCCGAGCCGGGCGAGACAACCCGGGCCGAACTGGATGTTGGCGCTGGTGTTGAAGGTGAAGGACTTCATCGCATCTCTCCGGCCTAATCAGCCCACGTCGAACTTGACCCCCTGCGCCAGCGGCAGCGTGCGGCCGTAGTTCACCGCGCTGGTCTGGCGGCGCATATAGGCTTTCCAGGCGTCCGAGCCGCTTTCGCGCCCGCCGCCCGTCTCTTTCTCGCCGCCGAACGCGCCGCCGATCTCCGCGCCCGAGGGGCCCATATTGACATTGGCGATGCCGCAATCCGAGCCGCGCGCACTCAGGAAACGTTCGACGTCGCGCAGGTCGGTGGCGAAGATCGAGGAGGAAAGCCCCTGCGGCACGTCGTTCTGCAACGCAATGGCCTCGTCGAGTTCTTGGTATTTGAGCACGTAGAGGATCGGCGCAAACGTCTCCTCGACCACCGGGCCGATTTGCGACGGCGCCTCGACCAGAGCGGGGCGGACATAAAACGAGGCGGGACCGTTGACGTCGACGCGCTCGCCGCCGTGGACCACAGCCCCGCCCGCGCGCGCGCCGGCGAGCGCGCGCTGCATCGCCTCGAACGCGGCGCCGTCGATCAGCGGTCCAACCAATGCGTCGCCGCGGGCGGGATCGCCGACAGCGATGCGGGCGTAAACCGCTTTCAGTTTCGGAATCAGCGCGTCATAAACGCTCTCGTGCACGATCAGGCGACGCAGGCTCGTGCAGCGCTGGCCCGCTGTCCCCATTGCCGCGAACGCCACCGCGCGAAGCGTGAGATCGAGATCGGCCGAGGGCGTGACGATGGAGGCGTTGTTGCCGCCCAGTTCCAGGATAGCGCGCCCGAATCGGCGCGCCAGCCGTTCGCCGACCGCGCGGCCCATCCGCGTCGAGCCGGTCGCGGAGACGAGGGGCACGCGGGAATCGCCCACCAACGCCTCGCCGACCTCGCCGCCGCCGATCAGCAGCGTGGACAGTCCGTCCGGCGCGTCGCCAAATTTTTGCGCCGCGCACTCGAAAATGGCTTGCGTCGCCAGCGCGGTCAGCGGCGCCTTTTCCGACGGCTTCCAGATCACGCTGTCGCCGCAGACCAAGGCCAACGCCGCGTTCCACGACCATACCGCGACGGGAAAGTTGAACGCCGAGATCACGCCGACCGGGCCGAGGGGATGCCATTGCTCGCTCAGCTTGTGGTCCGGCCGCTCCGAGGCGATGGTCAGGCCATAAAGCTGGCGCGAGAGGCCGACCGCGAAATCGCAGATGTCGATCATTTCCTGCACTTCGCCCAGGCCCTCGGATTCGATTTTGCCGACCTCCAGCGTGACCAGCCGCCCGAGCGCGTGTTTGTGCGCGCGCAGCTCCTGCCCCAGCAGCCGCACGAGTTCGCCGCGACGCGGGGCGGGAACATTGCGCCAGACGTGAAAGGCGGCAGCGGCTTGGGCGATGGTCGCGGCGGGATCGGCGGTTTCGTGAACCGCGCCGATCCGCGAACCGTCGATGGGAGAGCGAACGGCGAGTGCGCCATCCGCGAATTTGCCGCGCGCCACCCCGAGCGAGGCGAGCAGGTCGGCGGCTTCGGCGGCGAGGGACATTGGGACTCCGTTGCAGGTCGGTTCAGGCCGATGGCCTAGCTGTTCGCAGCGAAAATGGGAATGGGAGGCGCAAGGCGCGACGTCGTCCTTGCGAAAGTGCGACGCCGCCCTTGCGAAAGTCGCACGGACGCCCTCGCGGCGCCCCCTAGCGATATTGCGCCGCAAAATTTATGCTGTGGCATTGTCAGGAGAATGTCATGGTCGCTCGCCCCCGCCGCAGCGCGCTGTATCTGCCCGGATCGAACCCGAAGGCGTTGGCGAAAGCGCGCGAATTGCCGGCCGACGCGATCATCTTCGATCTCGAGGATTCCGTCGCCCCCGACGCCAAGCCGGAAGCGCGCGAGCGCATCGTCGCCGCGCTGAAGGAAGGTGGGTTTGGCGGGCGGGAACTGTTGATTCGCGTCAACGGCGTGCACACGCCCTGGGGCGAGGCCGATCTTGAGGCCGCCGCCGCAGCGGCGCCGGACGGGGTGCTGCTGCCCAAGGTGGACAGCCCCGGCACGGTGATGCACGCCGCCCGCCTGTTGCGCTCGGCGCCGGAGAAGACCCGGCTGTGGGCGATGATGGAGACGCCCAACGCGATGCTGAACGCGGCCTCGATCGCCTCGATCGCCGCCGACCCCGCCTCGCGGCTGGAGGCGCTGGTGCTGGGCCTTAACGACCTCGCCAAGGAGACGCGCGCCCGGCTCACGCCCGGCCGCGCGGCGTTCACGACCTGGCTCGCGACTTGCGTCGCCGCCGCGCGGGCGCACGGTTGCGACGTGATCGACGGCGTCTATAACGACATCAAGGATCTCGACGGGTTCCGCGCCGAGTGCCTGCAAGGACTTGAATTCGGCTTCGACGGCAAGACGCTGATCCATCCCAGCCAGATCGACATTTGCAACGAGACTTTTGCCCCTACGGCGGCCGAGATCGCTCACGCAAAGGCCGTAATCGCGGCGTTCGATCTGCCGGAGAACGCGGCCAAAGGCGTGCTACAGATCGATGGGCGCATGGTCGAACTGTTGCACGCGCAAATGGCCAAACGCACGCTCGCCATCGCCGGCGCCATCGCGGCGCAGCACGACAAGAAGGCTTGAGCCATGAGCGACCTGTTCCAGTACGGCCGCGACGCGACGCCCTACCGCAAACTAACCTCGGCGGGCGTACGCGTGGAGAGTGCGTTTGCGCGCGAGTTCCTGGTCATCGACGGGCAAGCGATCCGCGCACTGTCGGAAGCCGCGATGATCGACATCAACCACCTGCTGCGCCCCGGCCATCTCGCGCAGCTGGCCAAAATCCTCGACGATCCGGAGGCGACCGACAACGACCGTTTCGTCGCCTATGATCTGCTCAAGAACGCCAATATCGCCGCCGGCGGCGTGCTGCCGATGTGCCAGGACACCGGCACCGCCATCGTCATGGGCAAGAAGGGCCGGCTGGTGTTCACCGACGGCCAGGACGAGGCGGCGCTGCTCGGCGGGATCAAGGACGCCTATCTCAAGAAGAACCTGCGCTACAGCCAGGTCGCGCCGCTCAGCATGTTCGAGGAGAAGAACACCGGCGACAATCTGCCCGCCCAGATCGAGATCTATGCCGAGGGCGAGGATGAATACAGGTTCCTGTTCGTCGCCAAGGGCGGCGGCTCGGCCAACAAGACGTTCCTGTATCAGGCGACGCCCGCGATTCTCACCCATGACCGGATGATGGCGTTCCTGAGGGAGAAGATCCTGACGCTGGGCACTTCCGCCTGCCCGCCCTATCATCTGGCGGTGGTGATCGGCGGGACCAGCGCCGAACAGACGATGAAGACGGTCAAGCTCGCCTCGACCCGCTATCTCGACACGCTGCCGACCAGCGGCGACGCCAGCGGCCGCGCCTTCCGCGATCTAACGATGGAGGCCGAGGTCCACAAGATGACGCAGAACCTCGGCGTCGGCGCGCAATTCGGCGGCAAGTATTTCTGCCACGACGTGCGCGTGATCCGGCTGCCGCGACACGGCGCCTCGCTGCCGATTGGCCTGGGCGTCTCCTGCTCCGCCGACCGGCAGGCGCTCGGCAAGATCCCGCGACGGCGTGTTTCTGGAGGAGTTAGAGCACGACCCGGCGCGGTTTCTGCCGCATCTGGATGAAGCCAAACTCGGCGGCCCGGTCGTGCGGATCGACCTTCGCCGGCCGATGAAAGAGATTCTCGCCGAGCTGAGCCAATATCCGATCCGCACGCGGCTTTCTCTGACCGGGCCGATGATCGTGGCGCGCGACGCCGCGCACGCGAAAATCCGCGAGCGGCTCGACCGCGGCGAGCCGATGTCGGATTATTTCAAGAACCACCCCGTCTATTACGCGGGACCGGCGAAGACCCCGGTCGGCTACGCCTCGGGCTCGTTCGGGCCGACCACGGCGGGGCGGATGGATTCCTTCGTCGACCCGTTCCAGGCCGCCGGCGGCTCGCTGGTGATGCTGGCCAAAGGCAATCGCGGCGCGGAGGTGCGCCGCGCCTGCGCCGAGCACGGCGGGTTTTATCTCGGCTCGATCGGCGGCCCGGCGGCGCGGCTGGCGCAGGACTGCATCCGCAAAGTCGAAGTGTTGGAGTATCCCGAGTTGGGGATGGAGGCGATCTGGCGCATCGAAGTCGAAGATTTCCCGGCCTTCATCGTGATCGACGACAAAGGCAATGATTTTTTCAAGGAGCTGAATTTGGGGTGAGGGGCGGCTCTTGGTTAGCCAGGCGAGGGAGTTGACGCGGGCGCTGCGTCGTCGTCATTGCGCGCGGCTGCGCTCGACCACCGTTCGGTGAGAACCTCGGCGAGCGCGATAACGGAGCCGAGCACGATTCCAGCGGTAAAGCCGTAGATCCACGTCCACGGGATCATGCGCAGCTTCGAATGATAGAACTCATATTGAATCGCGTCGGTCACGTAAGCGACGACGCCGAGCTTGTAGAGAACGCCGAACACCGCGCCGCCGAGCACCGCCCCGCCGAGCACGCCGCCGAAAGCGCCGAGCACGCCTGCGATGACGCGTCGCAGGGTCAGTTGTTCGAAATCGTAGTTGACGATCGCGAAAGCGAGAATCGCAGCCCCAATGACGCCGCCCGGCGCCAGCAGATCGGGCGATAGGATCGGCCTTAGGAAGCGGCCGAAATAGAGCGTCAGCGGCGGCGCCGCTAGGACGCCGGCGACCGCGCCGCCGAGCGCGCCGCGACGGAGTGAGGTCGTCCACGACTGCGGAGGGTCGAAACGCCAGCGTCCTTTGGCGAAACCGAGCTTGGCGGCGAATAGCGCGCAGAAGCCGAGCACGATAGCTACGAGGGAGCAGGCGACAGCGAATTCGACCAGCAACGCGCCGAAGTCCTTGGGCTTCTCCCACTCTTCGGGGAGCGACGTGCAAACGACCTTGCTGCGGCACGACTCCTCCCAAGCCCGCATGTATGGCCAGCCAATCGCGAACGCCGCGCCGATGGCGCCGATGAAACCGCCGAACACGCCACGGCGTGCGCTGCTGAGAAAGTGAGAAAGGATGTCGACGACGGCGTCCGGACGCACGCCGCGCAGCCGCCCATAGGCGCGCTGCGCGCCGAGCAGGAGCGTGGTCAAGGAAATCAGCGCCAGCGTAAAGGCGATGAGGCCGGTCGCATATTGCGCGCCGCCGACGAGCACGAGAGTGTAGATCACCGTCGTTGCGCCGAGCGAGGCCAGCGCCATGAGGTTGCCCATCAGCATCAGCAACGATCCCGGTGTGAAGAAGAACGGCCGACCAAGTGACGAATTCATCCAAGGCGACTGCGCGCCCCTGGTTGTTTCGAACACGTCGTGATTGACGCGGTTCATGATCATGTCGAGCGGCAGATCGACGGCGCGGATATGCGCGACGAGAGCGTTTGTAAAAGGGCTCATCCGACCGGGCTCGCCCTCGCGCGCGGCCTGCCCCGGCGCGGCGGCGAATGCGATGTAGGAATTGTTGTTCGAGCGCATTCCCGCCAGCCCCACCGGCTTGCCATCGACGCTGAAACCCTTGGCGTCGAAATTGGGAAGCGCCATCGCCTTCGTTGTCATCGCTTGGCTTTTGGCCGTAAAATTCGGGCTCGTGCGGCAGGCGTCAAGGAAGACAAGCGTCGTCGCCGAATGTTCCGCGAATTCGTATGTCACCTTCTGAAGATCGATCAGCGCGTCTTCGTGCGGGTCTTTCAAGGTTTCGAAACCCACGGGCACAAGAAAATTGCGACCAGCGATCTGCATCCCGTGGCCGGAATAATAGAACAGACCGACGTCCGCACGCTCGCTCTTGAGGTTATCGACCGCCTTGCGGATGACATCGTTCAGCCCCGCAACATCGAGATCGGGATGATGGGTGACGCCAAAACCCAGCGCTTCCAGCGCCTTCTTTACCCCCTCAATGTCACGTGCGGGGCTTTGCAGCCGTTCGTCGCCGGCATAGGCGCTGTTGCCGATCACCAATGCGAACTTGCGCCGCGATCCCAGCGATTTCCCGAACCAGCCGACCATCCCTGGCCCTCCCCGCGAAAACGAATTCAGGCAAAATTATCGAGGTTCTGCTTCCATTCCGCCCAGGTCGTCCGGGCGTCGGTCGGCACTCTCTTCAACACCCGCTTCTCGCCCCCCCCGCGCGCATCCGCATTGCCCGCCCAGGCGCCGGCGCCGAACGCGCGAACGGCTTCGTAGATCGCGACCGCCTTCAGAGCCGGAACCTTCAACTCCGCCATCGCCAGTTTCAGAACGCCGTCGGCATAGGCGCGGTCGTCGTCGCCCGATCTCGCATGCGGCTGGGTCCAATACATCCAATCGTGGATGATCGCGGGATAGCTGTAGGGCCCGGTCGGCGGCAAGGCCGACCAGAACGGCTCGGGAATGCTGGCGAGATCGGTGACGAAATATCTGGGTGCCGTCACAGATTCGTAGTTTTCCTTGTCAGCGGTGTCGGGGTCCCAAGTCAGGTTCTGCGTGATGTAGTAGTAATCCCAGTTGTGAAACGGAACGATGGGCACCGGCGGACCTACGATGCCCCTCAACGGACGCAGCAACTCCGTCATGAAGGCCAAGCGCGCAACAGCTGTGCCGGTGCTCCCCATCTACCCCCCCAAATTCGCTGAGATGATGCAAGAACTTATTGAGTGCTAGCAGAAGCGATTTTAGGAGTCGAGAACACAAATAGCAGGCATGTCGAAAATCTGTTCGGCCGAGTTGTTATAGATTGATCGGCGGCGGGCCCAGCCGAGATCGAGGCGTGTCCCTTAGCTCTTCAGCCCAAACACCTCCTTGACGCTCTTGCCCGAGGCAAGCGCGGCGATCCACTCCGCCTCCTTGCCGACTTTGGCCTGCGCTGCTGCTAGCCTCGCGCGCGCATTCTCCGGCGACAGCGCGATGAGGCCGTCGTCGTCGCCCAGAATCAGGTCGCCCGGCGTCACCAGCGTTCCGCCTACGATCACCGGAATATTCACCGCCCCGCGCTCGGCCGCCGTCGGGCCGCGCGGCGTGATCCAGCGGGTGAATACGGAGAAATCAGGCAGGCCGGCCACTACAGCCACGTCGCGGATGGCGCCGTCGCAGACGACGCCCGCCGCGCCCTTGGCGTGGAGATGGCCGCACAGGATTTCGCCAATCATCGCGAATTCGCGCATTCCATAGGCGGCGATCACCAAAACGTCGCCCTTGCCGACGAAGTCGAGCGCGTGCAGCACGGCGCCGAAATCGGGCGGCTCGCACAAAGCGGTGACGGCGCGGCCGAATAGCGGCGGCTGCTGGCCCGCCGGGCGCAGCGGGCGGATCGCGGGGTCGATCTGGCCGATGTCGCGCGCAAGATCGACGGCGATCGACACCGGGATATTTCGCCACGGCGCCAGCGCCTTGGCGCTCAGGCCCGAAGGCGGCGGCTTGTGAATCGCGACAGCCATGTTTTCCCCTTGTTTTACGCTGCGCGCCGCTCAGCCCTCGCGGGACAAAAAGCTGTCGAGCACCATTTTGCGACCTGCGTGATCGAATTCCACCGTCAATTTGGCGCCGTCGACGCCGCAGACCAAGCCGGGGCCGAATTTCTGGTGAAACACGCGCTCGCCGGGGCGATAGGCGGATGTCTCCGTGGCCAGCGCGAGCGCGCGCCCCTCGATCACGCGCGGCGGCGCGGGCCGCTGATAGCCCGGCGACTGCGCGCGCTCCTGCGCGCGTTTCCAGCCGGGCGTGTCGTAGCGGCGCCCCGAAAACACGCCTTCGTCGAAGCGCGAGGCATAGCCGTAGGTCGGCGGATCGGCGCGCTCCACCACCGCGACATGCGCCTCCGGCAGTTCGTCGAGAAAGCGCGACGGCGGCGAGGATTGCCACAGGCCGCGCACGCGCCGGTTGGAGGCGAAATAGATCGCGATGCGGCGTCGCGCGCGCGTGATGCCGACATAGGCGAGGCGACGCTCCTCTTCGAGCCCGGCCAGCCCGCTTTCATCGACCGCGCGCTGGTGCGGAAACAGTCCCTCCTCCCAGCCGGGCAGGAACACGACATCGAATTCGAGACCCTTGGCGGCGTGCAGGGTCATGATCGACACGCGCGGGCCGGCATCGTCGCGCTCGGCGTCGGTGACCAGCGCGACATGTTCGAGGAAGGCGTCGAGGGTCGGAAAGTCCGCCATCGAGCGCACGAGTTCCTTGAGGTTTTCCAGCCTCCCCTCGGCATCCGGCGTCTTCTCCGCCTTCCACATCTGGATCAGGCCGCTCTCCTCGACGACGAGCCGGGCGAGCTCCTCGACCGAGACAACGGCGGCGCGCGCGCGCCAGCGCTCAAAATCGGCCAGGAGATCGCGTAAGATCTGGCGCGGCCTGGCCTTCAACTCGTCGGTCTCGATCATGCGGCGGGCAGCCATCGTCAGCGAGACGGACACGGCGCGGCCGGCGCCATGCAGGATCGCCAGCGTCGCCTCGCCAAGACCCCGGCGCGGGGTGTTGTAGATGCGCTCGAAGGCGAGATCGTCGTCGGGCTGGGCGACGATGCGGAGATAGGCGAGCGCGTCGCGGATTTCGGCGCGTTCGTAGAAACGCGGGCCGCCGATCACGCGATAGGGCACGCCGATCTCGATGAAGCGCTCCTCGAATTCGCGCATCTGGAACGAGGCGCGCACCAGGATCGCCATGTCGGCGAGCGAGGCGCCCTTTGACTGCTCAGCCTCGATCTCGTCGCCGATCTCGCGCGCTTCCCCGCGCGAATCCTGCACGCCGCGCACGGTCGGCTTGGGCCCAGGCTCGGCGCCGGTGAACAGGGTCTTGCCGAGGCGCTTGCGGTTGTGCGCGATCAGGCCGGAAGCGAGGCCGAGAATGTGGCCGGTGGAGCGATAGTTGCGCTCCAGTCGGATCACCGTCGCGTCGGGAAAATCGCGCTCGAAGCCGAGGATGTTCTCGACCTCGGCGCCGCGCCAGCCATAGATCGACTGGTCGTCGTCGCCGACGCAGCAAAGATTGCGCCGCTTCTGCGCGAGCAGACGCAGCCACAGATATTGGACGACGTTGGTGTCCTGATATTCGTCAACCAGAATGTAGCGGAAGCGCTCCTGATAGGTCGCCAACACGTCGGAATTGTCGCGAAACAGCCGCAGCGCCTCCAGCAACAGATCGCCGAAATCGACGGCGTTGAGCGTCTTCAGCCGCGCCTGATAGGCCTTATAGAGTTTGGCCCCGAGGCCGTTGGCGAACGCCGCCGCTTCGCGCGCCCCGATGTCGGCGGGACTTAGGCCCCGGTTCTTCCAATCGTCGATGCAACCCGCAAGCGCACGCGCCGGCCAGCGTTTCTCGTCGATGTTCTCGGCCTTGAGGAGTTGCTTGAGCAGGCGCAACTGGTCGTCGGTGTCGAGAATGGTGAAATTGGGTTTCAGGCCGACCAGCTCGGCATGGCGGCGCAGGATCTTGGCGCCGATGGAGTGGAACGTGCCCATCCACGGCATTCCGTCGGGCACGCCCGTCAGCGCCTCGATGCGCTCGCGCATTTCGCGCGCGGCCTTGTTGGTGAAGGTGACGGCCAGAATCTCCTGGCCGCGCGCGCGGCCCAGTCTCAGCATATGCGCGATGCGCGTGGTCAGAACCCGGGTTTTGCCGACGCCGGCGCCGGCCAGCACCAGCACCGGTCCGTCGAGCGCCTCGACAGCGCGGCGCTGCTCGGGGTTCAGCGAATCGAGATAGGACACGGGCGCACGGGGGCGCGCGCGCTCCGAGATCGACAGGCGGGCGGAGTTTTCGGCGGACATCCGCGCAGGATGCGCTTATCCCGCCCCAGACGCAACCGGGGCGGAAAATTCCCTGTCAGTTCCAGTGGTTGATCTGGACGATGGCGGGGGTGAGAATCGCGCAGAACAGACCGGGCAGGAAGAACACGATCATCGGCACCGTCAGCGAGGGCGGCAGCGCGGCCGCTTTCTTCTCCGCCGCCGTCAGCCGGGCGTCGCGGCTTTCCTGCGCCAATACGCGCAAGGCGGCGCCGAGCGGCGTGCCGTATTTTTCCGACTGGATCAACACGGTCGTCAGTTGCTTGATCGCATCGATGCCGGTGCGCAAAGTCAAGTTTTCGAGCGCGATCCGCCGGTGTTCGAGATAGGACATCTCCGCCGCGAGCAATGACATTTCCTCGGCCATCTCGATACTTTCAGCGCCGATCTCCTGGCCCACCTTGCGCACGGCGTGCTCGATCGACATACCGGATTCGGCGCAGATGATCAGCAAATCCACCATGTTGGGATAGGCGCGCGACATCCGTTTCTGGCGTTTTGCAATCTTGTTGCTGAGGAACAATTCAGGCGCCTTGATGCCGAGATAGGCGCAGGCGAGCGATGCGCCGCCCCGCATCAGGAAGGACCATTGCAAGTGGGCGAGGAAGAAGAAATAGACCACGCCGAAAATGAAAAACAGGATCGGCGCCGCCAGCCGGTAAGCCAGAAACGCGTTCTCCGCGCCCTGACCGCGAAAGCCAGCCATCGCCAGCTTCATCTTCGCCGTGTCGGTGTTGAGCCAGGTGTCGAGGTTAAGCGCTTCGACGAGTTGCTTCGACAGACCGCCGGTCTTGTGGCGCAGGGCGAACCTGGGCTGATTGACGGCGGCGAGCCGCTCGCGCTCGCGCATACGAATGCGCTCGCGCTCGGTGGAGACCGATTTGATGCGGCGGGACATGTCGTCCTTTTGCAGGAGCGGCATGAAGGCGAGCAGCACGGTGGTGGCGCAGCCCAGCGACACCAGTAACGAGACGAGGAAACCGGGGTCGCCGAGCTTCGCGAGAATCTGGTCCATCATGGCCGGGCAATCCTAGAAGTCGAAGTTGATCATTTTTTTCATCATCGCGCCGCCGATCGCCATCCAGCACAGCCCGATGATGGTGATGATGCGCCCGTGGCTCGTGGTGAACAGCAGGCTCATATAGACCGGCGCTGTCATATAGAGCGCGCCGGTGACCAGGAACGGCACCGCGCCGATGATGGCGGCGGAAGCCAACGCCTCCATCGACATGGCGCCGATCTTGGAGCGCATCTTCTTGCGGTCGCGCACCGTCTTGGAGAGGTTGCCGACCGCCTCCGACAGATTGCCGCCCGCCTTGGACTGAATCTCGATCACGATGGCGAAGAAATTGGTCTCCGTGGCCGGCACGCGGCGCGCCATTTTCTGCAACGCCTCGGGAACAGAGATGCCGAGCGACTGCTGCTCGACGACGCGGCGGAACTCGGACTTCACCGGCTCCTGCGCCTCGTTGGCGATGATGCGTAGCGTATCGTTGACGGGAAGACCGGCGCGCACGCCGCGCACGATGATGTCGAGCGCGGATGGCAGATGGTCGATGAATTTCTTGATGCGCCGCGTTTTCATGCGCGACAGCACGAGATTGGGCAGACCGAAGCCAATCGAGATCGCCATCAGGCCGGCGACGATCGGGTTGCCTGACTTGAAAAGGGTGAGCCCGGAGACGACGATGGCGAGGGCGACGAAAATGAGGATGAACGGCCCCTTGCGAATCGTCCAGCCAGCCTGCTCGATCCGCGTCTGCAAATCGACGCGACGGTTTTTGGCCTTTCTGTCGATATGGGCCAGGCTTTCGGCGATCTGTTTCTTCTTGGCGGCGCGGTCGTTGACCGCGTCAAACGCCTTGCGGCTGGGTTTTGTCAGCGCGGCGCGGCGCCTGGTGGCGGTATCGTCGCCACTGACAAAAACCATCGCCAGGCCGCCAATGGCCAATGCGAACAGCAATGCGAAAACGAGCGCGAAATTCATGACCTATTCGCCTTTGCGTCAGAACGTCTCGACGTCCTTGATCTCCGCCGAGTCGAGCGCGGCGGCAAGCCGCTTCTCCTCGCCGTAGTAGCGTGCGCGGTCCCAGAAGCGCGGTCGGCCGACGCCGGTCGAACGATGGCGCCCTTTGAGCTTGCCTTGCGCGTCCTCGCCGATAAGCTCGTAAACGAACAGATCCTGGGTGATGACGGTGTCGCCTTCCATCCCCATCACCTCGGTGATGTGGGTGATGCGACGCGAGCCGTCGCGCAGGCGCGCGGCCTGGACGATGACATCGACCGAGGACACAATCATCTCGCGGATCGTCTTCATCGGCAGGGAGAAGCCGCCCATGGTGATCATGGATTCCATACGGCTGAGCGCCTCGCGGGGGCTATTGGCGTGCAGCGTGCCCATCGAGCCGTCGTGGCCGGTGTTCATCGCCTGCAACAGATCGAACGCCTCGGGTCCGCGCACTTCGCCCACGATGATCCGTTCGGGGCGCATACGCAGACAGTTCTTGACGAGATCGCGCATGGTGATCTGGCCGACGCCCTCTAGATTGGGCGGCCGCGTCTCCAGCCGCACCACGTGCGGCTGTTGCAGTTGCAGCTCAGCGGCGTCCTCGCAGGTGATGACGCGTTCGCCGACGTCGATATAGTTGGTCAGACAGTTGAGCAGCGTCGTCTTGCCGGAGCCGGTGCCGCCGGAAATAACGACGTTGCAGCGAACGCGGCCGATGATTTTCAGGATCTCGGCGCCGGCGTTGGAGATCGCGCCGAAGCGGACGAGCTGGTCGAGCGTCAGCTTGTCCTTCTTGAATTTGCGGATGGTCAGCACGGCGCCGTCGATGGCGAGCGGGGGGGCGATGACGTTGACGCGGGAGCCGTCGAGCAGGCGCGCGTCGCAGATCGGCGAGGCTTCGTCGACGCGCCGGCCGACCTGGCTGACAATGCGCTGGCAGATGTTCATCAGCTGCGCATTGTCGCGAAAGCGCACGTTGGTGAGCTGGATCTTGCCGCCGACTTCGATGAAGGTGCGGGTCGGCCCGTTGACCATGATGTCGGCGATGTCGTCGCGCGCCAGCAGCGGTTCGAGCGGACCGAAGCCGAGCACGTCGTTGCAGATGTCGTCGAGCAGATCCTCCTGCTCGGCGATGGAGAGCACGAGATTCTTGATCGTGACGATTTCGTGCACGATGTCGCGAATTTCTTCGCGCGCGCTTTCCTGATCGAGCTTCGACAGCGCGGAGAGGTCGATCGCCTCGATCAGCGCGCTGAAAATCATGGCTTTGGTCTGAAAATAGCTTTCCGGCCGCTGCTCGCCTTCGCGGGCGATGGCGGGGGGCGGCGGCGACGGCGCCGCGCCGCGCTGCGGTTCAGAATTCGATGACGCAGGAGCCGGCGCGGCGACGGGCGCTACGGCGACTCCTTGATGGGCACGCTTACCGAACATGTTCCATCTTCCCGATTGCCGAAGGGCTAGCCTCCAGGGAAATGCGAGCGGCCTTGGCCGCTCACGCCTTCTTGGTCAATTTCGCCAGGAACGGGTCGAACAGACCCCGCTTCTGCTTCTTCACTTCGGTGCGTCCGGCGATCATGCCGGCGAGCGCGGCGAAGGTTTCGGCGACCTTGCCCTTAGGCTCGATCTCCGCGATCATCTGCCCGTTATTGGCCGCCGAGCCGAACAATTTCGCGTCATGGGCGATGATCGCGGTCGGCTCCATCTCGATGGTCTTGGAGAAGTCGGCGACCGGAATCTCGGGCCGCTTGGGGATGCCGACATTGTTGAGGATCAGGCGTGGCGGGCGGTCGTGCGGGCGGGCGCTGCGGATGTTGTCGATGATGTTCTTGGCGTTGCGCAGATTGGCGAGATCGGGCTGCGCGACGACGATCACCTCGTCGGCGGCGACCAGCGTGCGCCGCGTCCACCCGTTCCAGCCATGCGGCACGTCGAGCACGACCCAGGGCGTGGAGGCGCGCATCGAGTCCATCAGCGAGTCGAACGCGGTTTCGCCGAAATCGTAAAGCCGGTCGAGCATCGCGGGCGCGGCCAGCAGATGCAGGTTGTCGCCGCATTTCGACAACAGGCGGTCAACCAGGGTGGTGTCGACGCGATCGGGCGCGAACACCGCCTCAGCGACGCCCTGCGGCGGATCCTGGTTGAAGTCGAGACCGGCGGTGCCGAAGCCGAGATCGAGATCGGCGATGATCGTGTCCATGCCGATTCCGGTGGCGAAGTGCCAGGCGACGTTGTGCGCGATGGTCGAGGAGCCGACGCCGCCCTTGGCGCCGACCACGGCGATGACGCGGCCGAGCGGCTTGGCGCCTGGAGTCCTGAACAATTGCGACACGGCGCTGACGAAATCGACCACGCCGAACGGCAGCACCAGATATTCGCTCACCCCGCGCGCGATCAACTGACGATAGAGAATGATGTCGTTGACCTTGCCGATGATGATGACCTTGGTGCCGGCGTCACAATATTCGGACAGTTCGTCGAGTTGGGACACGAGGAATTCGCGGTCGGCGGTCGCCTCGATGACGATCACGTTGGGCGTCGGCGCATTGCGGTAAGCCTCGACCGCGCCGGCCGCGCCGCCCATGTTTTGTTTGACATGGGCCTTGCTCATACGGCGGTCGCCGATCGCCGCCTGGATGACGGCGGCGGCTTCGGGCGATTCGCAAAAAGCCTGGATCGATATGCGCGGCACCGGATCGATCTGGGCGATCGGCGTCGTCGATTGCGAATTGACGCTTGTTGCGTCTTCGAGCATCTGCGAGCGCATGGATCAGCCCCCCCCGACCGTACCGATGGTGGTCGTTTGCGTCTTCCAATCCGTGCCTGGATCGGCGCCCTTCCGGACGTTTTGGATCGCGCGCAGGCGCATCGCTTCGTCGGGCGGGCCACTGGCGCGCGCTTGCACGAGATCACGCGGATCGTCGATCTGGGCGGCAAGGGCCGATTGCGTGGCGCAGCCGTAATTGGGGTAGGACTGGTTCTTCCAGCTTTCGATTGACGTGCCGGAGGCGAGGTCGGTCGGCCATTGGCCGCAGCGGTCCGCGACATGGGCTTTCAGGCCCTGGAACACCAGCCGCACCGGGCTCGCCAGCGTTGCGTCCTCAACCGGATAGGAACCAACCTGGACATAGCCGCGCAGGCCGTTGGCGTAAAGCTCGCGCCGGATATCGGGCACGATCTGGCCGCTGTAGCGATCGCCCGCGGGGGTCAGGATCGTCACCTCGCCCGAACCGAAGTCGCGATAGCGCTCGGCGAAGGCCTTGACCTTGTCGGAGGAGAGGACGTCGAGCTTGCCGCCGACCGGGAAGAGGTCGAGCGTGGTGGCCGCTTTGCCGAGCACGATCGGGTGGCGCTCGTGGTAGTCGCTGGCGGAGATCTGGTTGTCCGAGGCGTATTGCACGCCGGTCAGACAGCCCGACAGCGCCAGCGCGGTCGCGCTGAGGCATAGGCCGGACAAGAGGCGGCGGCCCGTTCGCTCGCTTTTGGTGATCCACTGAAGCATGTCATCGACTCGCAAATAGAAGAGCAGAACCGGGTTTCGCGTTCGTTTCAGTCGGTGATGAATCCGACCTTGCCGGAATAGCTGGGCATCGGACGCAATCCGCCGGAGCTCGAATAGATGCGGTTGACGCGACCGAGGAACCAGCCTTGCGGATCGCTGGCGTCGCCGAAGTTCTGGTCGGCGCGGGCGACGTCCTTGGGATCCACGGCATGAACGATGTAGGGCGTGACGACGATCAGCAGCTCCGTCTCCTGGCGCTGATAGTCGCGCGAGCGGAACAGCGCGCCGAGCACCGGCAGATTCATCAGGCCCGGCAGGCCGCTGATGGCCGCGCTCGACTGCGTCGAAATCAGGCCCGCCGAGACGATCGACCCGCCCGACGGCAGCTCGACCGTGGTTTCGTTCTTGCGCGTGCGGAAGCCGGGGATCACGGTGTCCAGGATCTTGATGTTCTTGGAATAGTCGATGTCGGTCACTTCAGTGGCGACCCTGAGCTGGATGCGGCCCTGGCTCAGCACTACGGGCGTGAAGTTCAGCGTCACGCCGTAGGGTTGCTGAATGTAGCCCAGCGTACAGACGCCGGCCTGGCAGTTTTCGCTGGCCGGAATGGGGATCGTGCCGCCGGCGAGGAATTTGGCGCGTTCGCCGGAGACGGCGGTCACGGTCGGCTCGGCAAGGGTGCGCGCGACGCCTTCCTGCTCGAAGGCGTTGATGGTGGCTTTCAGCTGCTCGCCCGCCATGCTCCAGCCGATCGCGGCGGCGTTGCCGAGCGCGCCGTTGACCGCGAGCGGGTTGGCGATCGAAAGGCTGGGCACGCCGGCACCGAAGCCGGCTCCCGTGGCGTTGGAGCCAAGGCCCGCATAGTTGACGCCGAGCTGCTTGACCACGTCGCGGCGGATTTCCGAGATCGTCACGCGCAGGCTGACCTGATCGAGGCCGCGGATCATCAGCGAGTTGACGACCTTGCCGCCGCCAGTCGCCGCCGCCGACGCGCCGCCGCCGGGCGCCCCGGCCGCCGCGAGGCCGCCGTCGGCGACGAACCCTTGCGCGATATCGAGCGCCTGCTGTGCGTCGCCGGCGGAGGCCACCGACCCGGTGAGGATGATCGAGCCGCCGACGGTGCGGACATGAATGTCGTTGTTGGGAATGGAGGCCTTCAACAGCCGCGTCAATTCGCCGACGTCGCGGCCGACCGTGACTTCCAGCACCGCGATCTTGCGCCCGTCGGCGGCGAGCGCGAAGATCGTCGTCTGGCCAGGCTCAAGCGTGGAGACATAGAGACGGCGCGCGGAGCGCACGATCGCATTGGCGATCTTGGGATCGCCGACGAAGATTTCCTGCGCGTCTTCGGGCAGATCGACGATCACCGAGCGACCGACGCCGAGCTGGAGGGTCTTCATCTCGCCATGTCCGATCGCAATCGACGACGAGGGAAGCGGCTCGGACGCGCGGGCCGGAGCGGCGACGCCGATCGCGGTCGCGAATGCTGCGGCCGCCAGCGCGGTCCAGGTCGATTTGCTGATCGCCGCCATGGTTGACACCGTGTTGTTCATCGCAAGCGCGCGAGGGAATTTGCTGTTCATGGGAGCCTCCTCAGCGGGCTGCTTGCTGCGCGGCGCCGTAGCGCACGATGGTCAGACCCTTGCCCTGCGAGTCCGAGGGATCATTGACCGTCACCGTTTCGCCGGCGCTATCGACCAAGCTGCGCAGCACGAGGGTCAGATGCGAACCGGACGCGTTCTGGGCGTAAACGATCATTTCCGATTGTTTGGGATCGAGTTCGAGCGTGGCGTTGCCGCCGACGACGACCTTCTTGCCGTTCTCCTCCTGCACGTTCTGGCCGATCGCCAGCACCCGCACGTTGGAGAGGATCACCTGATGGCCAAGCACAGAAGAGCCCTTCGCGCGCGTGGCCTCCTCATCCTGGAACACGCGCACGACATCGACGCGATCGTTGGGAAGGATGAAGCCGCCGGCGGACGAATCGCCGGTGTTTTCGATTCGGATCGCCACCGCGCGCATCCCGCTCGGCAGCACCGCCGCCATGTAGCTGCCGATGCCGGCCTTCACGAGCTTGTCGCGCCGCAACGGCTCACCGCGAAGGAACGAATCGCGCGTCATCGTGTCTTTCAGCTCCGCAATTGTGTCGGGCGTGCCGGATTTCATGATCATCAACTCGGAGATCGAGTCCTTGGGCCATTCGAGCCAGGTCACTTGCTGCTCGTTGACGACGCTTCCCTTGGGAATGTCTTGCGCGGCGACCAGCACCTTCTCGGTCTGCAACTTTGGCGCCTCAAGCACGACTTGCGCCTTATGCGGCGTCCCGAGATAATTATTGAAGACGAAATAGGCGCCGCCGAACGCGACGACCGAGACGCCCAATACGATGATCTGCAACCTGTTCATGGACTTCAGACCCTGGATGGCGCGCGCTGCGTCGCCTTGGGTCCAGAATGGTACGAAATCGTCAAATTACGGTTAATCAGCCGTATCCAAACGATTTCGATTTCCTAAATATGCAGGGTCAACAAAAAAGAACTCCGCGGGAAGCCGCATGGCCGCCCGCGGAGTGCAAGATTCAATCGTGTCAGCGAAGGGCGAGTTGCGCCCAGAGTTGTGTCTCGGGATAAACGAACAGCCCCCCGAACGCTAGGGCAATGCCGTAGGGTATGCCTGACTTGGCGTTGTGCAGCCGGGCGATCCACGATTGCGTCGCCAGGAACTGCGGCAGCGTGAGGCGTCGCGCCGCGAGAATGACGATCGTCAGCGCGCCGCCCGCCAGCGCCGAAGCGACGCCGTAGTCGGCCAGCGGCGTCCAGCCGAGCCATAGCGCGGTGGCGGCGGCGAGTTTGGCGTCGCCGCCGCCGATCCAGCCCAGATTGAACATGGCGAAGGTGACCACCAACACGACCGCGCCGCAGCTCAGATGCAGCGCGAAGTCGTGCAGCGAAACGCCCGCCACGACGGCCGCCGCGAAATAGCCGATCGCCAGCGCAGCCGACAGCCGGTTGGGGATCTTCATGGTCAGAAGGTCCATCGCGGCCGCCCAGGCCATGGCGGCGGGGAAAAACAGAAACATCAGCTGATGGGGTAAAACCGTCGACATGGCTCACCGTCGCGAGAGAAGTCCGTTGACCTTAGGGCGCAAACGTTGCGGCGGCGTTAGCGCGCCGCCCGCGGGGAAACGCAAAAGCGCCGGCGGGGACGCCGCCGGCGCTTTCGCTTCGCTCAGGCGGGAGAGTCTTACTTGAGGGCGGACGAAACTTCCGAGAACTCGGCCGAAAGCTTGGTGCCGAGGTTGGTCAGGATCGTGACGAGGGCGATCGCGATCAACGAGGCGATCAGCGCGTACTCGATGGCGGTCGCGCCGGACTCGTCGGACGCGAAAAGCTTGACGAACTTCATGATTTTGCTCCAAATGACTAAGGGACGGGTCCGCCGTCGCCCTTCCCGTTATGGCGCCAAGCCTTTGATGAAATGCTAATCGGGAGCCGCGTTTTGTCGCGAATACGGGGCGCGTGCGGTCGCTTGTGCGAAGGGTTAGTCTCTCCTAAAGCGAAACTCTCGGACTGCGCGCTCCGGGACAACGGTTCGCAAGGGATCACATGTCGTCTTTAGCCGTCGCCGCCCTAGCCTGGATTGCGATGCTCGCCAGCGGGCTGGCGGGCCTGGTGCTCACCCGCGTGCTGCCCGAGGCGCATACGTCCGATCGCTCGCGCGATATTATCGGCGGGGTCGCAGGCCTCCTGACCCTCCTGCTGGCGCTGGTGCTGGGCCTGTTGATCTGGACCTCCTATGGCGTCACGCAGACGCAGAAGTCCGAATTGCAACTGCTGACCGCGCGCGCGCTCGAATTCAACCTGGAGATGAAGCAATACGGCCCGCAGGCGCAGAAGGCGCGGGATCTGCTGCGCACCGAAATGGTCTGGGCGCACGAGCAGTTCTGGGGCGAGGAGCGCGCCAAGGCCGACGCCGTCAATGTCACCTCGACCAATATGGCGACGATGGACGCATTTCTGACGGGTCTCACCCCGGAAACCGAAATGCAGAAAAGGCTGCTGGGCGCCGCCGCGCAGCACTATGCCGCGATCGGTGAGACGCGGCTGTTGATGTCGCTGCAACTCGTCGACCCCGTGTCCTGGCCGCTGATCCTGACCGTGATCGGCTGGTCCTGTCTGTTATTCTGCGGCTACGGCGTGCTGTCGCGACCGAACGCGACGACCATTGCGACGCTCGGGCTCGGCGGTGCGGCGGTGGCGAGCGCGATGTTCCTGATACTGGAAATGAGCCAGCCCTATACCAGCTCCATTCAACTGTCGCCGACCCTGATCGAGCAGGTGATCCTGGATGTCGGGCAATGAAAAGGGGCCTGACGCTTGTTGTCGCGCTGGGGTTGTGGGGGAGTTCGGCCATGGCGCAACCGCCGTTCGCTTCGCAAGCGCAGGCGATGGAATATATTGTCCGCGCCTTGCCCAAGGCGACCGCCGACAATCCGAAATATCTGACGAAAGCCGACGGCCTGGTTTCCCAATGGTTAACGCAGGATATCCGCTTCACGACCGCGCAAGGCGTGGTGCAGGTCGCCATGCGCGAGAGCTATACGCAGGAGCAGGCGGGCAAGGTGACGCCGGGCCGGCATGAGGCGACGTTCTCGCTGGGCGAGGTCGAAATCTCCGAGTTCGCCGAACCCGGCGACGTGACGCCGAAAGGGGAAGCCGCGCGCGGGCTGATGTTCGCCTGCAAGACGCCGGGCTGCGTGGCCGCGATTTGGGGCGACCAATCCTCGCACGCCGACAAGACCGACATTTCGGTGCAGGACGACGCGACGCGGGCGAAATTGCTCGCCGCCTTCCGCTATCTCCAGACAGGACGCCCGTGACAGGCCGCACCCTCCTCCCCGGCCGGCCGCTAAAACCGTCCGAAATCCGCGATTACCAGCTCGACCGCGGCACGGCGGTCGAGCAATTTTCGGCGAGTTTCCTCGGCCGTCTCGCCCGGCTCAACGCGCTGGTGCGCGAAAGCGGCGAGACGATCGAGGGCGGGTTGTTCTATTGGGACCGCGCGGCGGAAGTCCCCGACGCGCCCGACCCCAGCCTCGCCCCCGCGCGTCGAAATCTGTGGCGGGCCGCCCGCTTCAAACGGTCGATGCTGGAGGTCGGCGTCAACGCCGGCCATGGCGCCTTGCTGTGTCTGTCGGCCAATCCCGATCTCGTCTGGCATGGCGTAGATATCTGCGTTCACGGCTATGTCGAGCCCTGCGTCGCCTTTCTCGCGCAGGAATTCCCCGGCCGAGTGCGGTTCTGGCGCGGCGATTCGCGCGAGGCGCTGCCGCGGCTGGCGACACATGTGCCGGGGCTGGAGTTCGACCTGTTCCACGTCGACGGCGGCCACACCGACGAATTGTGTCGCGCCGACATATCCAACTGCCTGCGGCTGGCGCGGGGCGGGCGCGGCAAGCATCTAGTGCTCGACGACATCAATGCGAGTTGGATCTTCGACGTCTATTGCGAATATGTCGCGCTGGGGCATCTGGCGACGGAGACTTTGTTCTCCGATTGGGAGGACGTGAGCCGCAACGTGCTGGCGCGGATTCTTTGAGCGGCTTCGCCACCTTCTGGCACGGGCCGCTGCCGGGGCTGATTCGCGCCTGCCTCGCCTCGTTCCCTAAGCGCGGCGCGGATCTCGCGCTGTTCAGCTACGACGCTCGCCTCGACCTGCCCGAGGGCGTGGCGTGGCGCGATGCGCGCGAAATCTGCCCCGATTCCGGGCTGATGCAGCGCTACCGCGTCGGCGGGCGGGCGTCGCTGGCGACCTTCTCCGACCGTTTCCGCTATGAGATGATGGCGCGCGAAAACCTGTGCTGGGTCGATGCGGACATGCTGGCGCTGCGACCCGGCGGGCTCGACGCGCCCTTGATCTGGGGCTGTCAGGCAGAGGCGAAGGGCAAGGCGCTGATCAACAATGCGGTGTTGCGGCTGCCCCAGGAGAGCCCCGTGCTCGCCGAAATGCTCGCCCACGCGCGGGCGGCCGAAGGGCGCGAGATCGGCTGGGGCGCGATCGGGCCGTATCTGTTGACCGAAATCGCCGAGGCGCAGGGCGTCTATGCCAGCGCGGCGGCGCCGGAGCGCTTTTACCCAATCGCGCCCGACGAGTTCTGGCGCCTGTTCGACCCGCGCGAACGCGAGGCTGTCGCCGAGGCGGCGGCGCGCTCGGACATGGTGCATCTATGGAGCGAGTTGCTGCGCCGCACGGCCTATGATTTCGACGTCGCGCCGCCGGTGGGCTCGTTTCTCCACGAACAGTTTAACGAAATCGGCGCGCTTGGCGGGTTCGCGCGCACATGCGCGCAGGACGAGATCGCGGCACTGACCGCGCGCTGGAACGCCGGCGCGCCGGAGGCCCCGTGAAAGACTTGCAATCCGTGTTCGCCGGCCACGCCGCGTCGAACTACTGGGGCAACGACGAGAGCCTCAGCGGCGACGGCTCGACCCTGGACTATACCTACAACCTGCGCCACGAACTGGCGAAATTTCTGCGCGCGTTCCGCGTCGCGTCGATGTTCGACGCGCCCTGCGGCGATTTCAACTGGATGCGCGCGGTCGAATTCCCTGAAGGTTTCAGCTATATCGGCGGCGACATCGTGGCGCCGTTGGTCGAGGCGAACCGGACCCGCTATGGCGACGAAACACGGCGCTTTGTCCGGTGCGACATCGCCAGCGACCCGCTGCCCGACGCCGATCTCTGGTTCTGCCGCGACTGCCTGTTCCATCTGCCGGAGGCGGCGATCCGGTCGGCGCTCGAAGGCTTTTGCCGCTCGCGCATCGGCTTCTTGATGACGACGACGCATCTCAATGTCAGCGATTTCGACAATTCCGACATCGCGCCCGGCGGCTTCCGGCTGATCGACCTCTACAAGCCGCCCTATCGGCTGCCGCGCGAGGTGCTCTACCGCATTCCCGACTATGTTTTCCCCTATCCGCAGCGCGAACTCTGCGTCTGGTCGCGCGCGCAGGTGGCGGCGGCTTTGGCGGCGCGGGGGTGAAACGCGACATCAGCGCCCTATATCAGAGGGAGGGGTCATGTCGCGGAGAGGGTGTTGAGCCGGGAGACAAAACCGCCGCAGCCCCGTGAGGGGGAGCCGGAGTCACGCTGGGGGGCGTTCGCCAGCCTCGCCTTCGCGGTGATCTGGGCGGCGAGCACGCTCTCGAACGTCGGCATCGCCATGTTCGACACCGCCACCGGCTGGTACATGGCCAATATGAGCCGGGAACCGATGACGGTCGCGCTGATCCAGACCGCGACCAGCCTGCCGTTGTTTCTGTTCACCATTCCCGCGGGGACGTTGACCGATCTGGTCGATGCGCGGCGCCTGCTGATCGGCGTCAATATTGCGATTCTCGTCGTTTCCGCGACTTTCGCGGCGGCGGTGTCGATGGGGTTCGCGACGCCCGAACTGTTGCTGGGCGCGACTTTTCTGCTCGGCGTCGGCGGCGCTCTGGCGGCGCCGGCGTGGGTTTCCATCGCGCCTCTGCTTGTGCCGCCGCGCGATCTCGACGCGGCGGTAGCGGCCAATACGGCGGGCTATAACGTCAGCCGCGCGGTCGGTCCGGCGGTCGGCGGCCTTGTCATCGCCTGGGTCGGGGTGTCGGCGCCGTTCTGGATCAACGCGATCAGCGATGTGTTGATCCTGGGCGCGCTGATCTGGTGGCGACCGCCCCGACGCATCGCCAGCGGTTTGCCGGCCGAGCGCTTCATGAGCGCGATCCGCACCGGCGTGCGCCACGCGCGGCATAATCACCATCTCCACGCGACGCTGGTGCGAACGCTCGCCTTCTTTCCCTTCGCCAGCGCCTATTGGGCGCTGCTACCGCTGATCGCGCGCGCGCAACCGGCGCAGGGCGCGGCGTTTTACGGCTTGCTGCTCGCCGCCATCGGCGTCGGCGCCATCGTCGGCTCGGCCACGCTGTCGCGGCTGAAGGCCTGGCTTGGGCCGGATGCGCTGGTGGCTTTCGCGAGCGTCGGCACGGCGGTCGCGCTGGCAATGTTCGCGCTGGCGCGCGATCCGGTCAGCGCGCTGGCGGCTTGCGTGATCGCGGGCGCGATGTGGACGCTCATTATCTCGACACTTTATGTCTCGGCTCAGCTTTCGCTGCCGAACTGGGTGCGCGGCCGGGGGCTGGCGATCTTTCTCACCGCGATTTTCGGCGCCTCGACCTTCGCCAGCGCGCTTTGGGGCCAGATCGCGGCGCTGCGCGGCGTCGATCTCGCGCTTTATGTGGCGGCGGCCGGCGCGCTGCTCGCGATTCCGATGAGCTGGGGCTCGCGGCTGCAATCCGGCCTCGGCGCCGACCTCGCCCCCTCGCTGCACTGGCGCTCGCCGCGCGTCGCATTCGATGTCGGCTGGAGTCAGGGACCGGCGCTGGTGACAATCCGCTATTGCATCGACCCCGGTCATCGCGATGAATTCTTAAGCGCCATGCGCGAGATCGGCCACGAGCGCCGGCGTGACGGGGCCTATGCCTGGGGCATATTCGAAGAACTCGCGACGGAAGGTCGCTATACCGAAACCTTCCTGATCGAGAGCTGGTTGGAGCTGATGCATCTCTACGAGCGCGTGACCAACGCCGACCGGCGCATCGAGGAGCGCGTACGCCAGCTATTGGTCGAAACGCCCGTCGTCACGCATCTCATCGCGCCGCAGCGCGGGCGAAAGCATTTCAGCCCGGCGGCGTGACGCGTCGCGCGGCCACAATCGCGCGCCAAAACCCCTTGCCGATCAGCTCCAGCCCGACGATCTCGAAATCGAGATCGACCTCCTCGATCCGTTGATAGGCCGTGTTGCAGCAGATTCCAAACAGCGCGACGCCGCCCGGCGCCAGCGCGCCGGCGAGCCCGTCGAGATAAGCGCGCAGCAGTCGGCCGCCGGGATCGCACAGGCTCTGGCGCTCCAGATCGTCCTCGGGCGCCTTGTCGATCAGCGGCGTGTTGAATACGACGAGGTCGAAATCGCCCTCCCCCACCGACTTGAACAGATCGGACTGGACGAGGCGCGGCGACAGGCCGTTGCGGCGGGCGTTGGCCTCAGCGGAGGCCAACGTCGTCGCGGAAATGTCGGTCGCCACGACATAGCCGCCCCAGCGATGGGCTACAAACAGCGCGATAGCGCCGCAACCCGTGCCGATTTCCAACATGCGCGGAAAGGACGGCGCGGCAAGCGCCTGAATGTTGCGGATGAACAGCATCGAGCTGGATTCGGGCGTGGGATGATATACGCCGCCCGGCGCCTCGATGGTCAGGCCGTCGATGTGGAACGTCGCCGGCGTGCGTTGCAGCTCGGCATGGGCGCGATGGCCGGCGGCGATGTCGAGATATTCCGCCGTCACGAGCCGGTCGAGACCGAGCTTGGACAGCACCCGCCGCCGCGCGGCCTCGGCAACGTTCATGAACATGGGGGCTCGTTCGCGGCTGACATCCGTTGCAAAGATATGGAGGCTCTCGCAGGGTTATGCAATCCCGGGCCGATTTTGAACGGCCGGCGGCCTCGCCGCCCGATGAGATTGCTTAAAGGAATTGGCTTAAAGGAATTGGCGCCATAAATCCTTCCAGCCCCTAAACCATCCCCGCGGGAAAATTGCGCGCGCTCGTCGTCCACGCCCACCCCTCTCCTGACAGCTTCGCCTCGGCGCTGTATCGCGAGGTTTGCGCCACCCTGGTCGGGCGGGGCTATTTCGTCGACGCCTGCGATCTATACGCGGAAGACTTCGACCCGGTTTTGCCGCGCGCGACTTATCGCAAATATCTCGAGGCTCCGGCCAACCGCATTGGCGTCGAACATTATGCCCGCAGTCTGATGGCGGCGGAGGCGCTGGCCTTCGTGTTTCCGGTCTGGCACGATGGGCCGCCCGCCATTCTCAAAGGCTATTTCGACCGGGTTTTTCTGCGCGGCGTCGTGTTCGAGGTCGAGGAAGGCGTGTTCTATCCGCGCCTGCATAATGTGCGCCGGCTCGCCGCGGTCGTGCTCTATGGCGCGGATCGCGAGCGCACGAAACGGGTCGGCGACCTGCCGCGCCGGTTCGTGCGGCACAATCTGCATCCGCTAGTCGCCCCCGACGCCCCGCTCGACTATCTCGCGGCCTATGGCATGGACAAAGCCGACGCCGCGACGCGCGAGGAATTCCGCGACAAGGTCAGGCGGTCGTTTCAGACGTGGTGAAGTAGAAATTGATGTCGGGCTGCGTCTCTTCCCCTGTTTTGGGCGAGTCGGAGGCGAGCATCAGCGTCAGGGTCGCCGGCTCGGTGAGCATTGACTTGACGAGGTCCTCCCGCTCGCGGTCCGATTTGGTGACGCGTTGGCGCAGGTAGCGCGCCTCCAGCCAGGAGCCGATCAGGAAGGTTTCGAGATAGACGTTATTCTCCGCGACATCGGCGAAAACGCCCCAGGCATAGGCGCCGTCGCGCCGCCGCTGCCTGCCGATCTCCTCGATCGCGTCGAGGAAGCGATCGGGGTCGTCGCCGGCCAGCTTGTAGCTCAGGGTGACGAGCACCGGGCCGCTGTCGTCCCGCACCTCGTGCGCCAGAATCGGCGCCTGCCAGTGCATCGACGGCGACAGATCGACGCCCTCGGCGGTTTGCAGGCGCCACCGCCAGGTCAGCGGAATGAAGGCGATAGCTCCAGCGGCGGCGAGGAAATGCGCCGCCGGCAGGCCCAGATGCGCCGCAGTCCAGCCCCAGACGAAGCTTCCGACCACAATCGCGCCGAACACCGTGGTGAGGAACACCGCCAGTCCGCGCCCGCGCACCCAATCCGGCAGCGCGATCTGCGCCGACAGGCTGAGGCTGGCCAGCACCATGGTCCAGCCCGCGCCGGCAAGAAAAGCGGCCAGGAAGGCGAACGGCCACGAGTGGCACAGGCCGAACAGCGTCAAGGCGGTCGCCAGCGCGATCGTGCCGACGGCGACGTAGCGGTCCGGCCCAAGTCGGATCTTGATATAGGGCCGCACGACGGAACCCGCCGCCGCGCCCACGCTCGCCGTCGCAAGCAGGAGGCCATAGATTTGCGGCCCCGAGGTCATCTGGCTGCGCGCGACCAGCGGCAGCAGCGCCAGGAAGGCCGCCGCGAAGGGAAAGACCGCGAGCGTGCGCACCAAAGTCGCGCGCAAATGCGGATTGTAGAGGGAATGGCGCAGGCCGGCGCGCACCGCGCTGATGAGCCGCTCGGCCGGCAGATCGCGCGGGCGATGCGGCGCGGGTTTCCACATCAGCAGCGCGACCAAGCTGACGGCGTTGGCTAGGGCAAAGCCCCAGAACGGCGCGGCGACGCCGAGCGAGGCGATCAGCCGGCCGCTGAGCGCGGGGCCGATGGCGCGGCTGGCGCTGTATCCGATGGTGTTGGCGGCCGCCGCGCCTTCGAGGTCGTCGCGCGGCACCAGCAGGGGCGTCAACGCCGCCCAGGCGGGCGCGGCGACCGACCAAGCCGCGCTGAGCAGAAAGGTGAGCGTAAGCAGCGAGCCGACCGTCGCCAGATTGAATGTCACCATCAGCGCGAACACGACGACCAGCGCGGTGATAAAGCTCTCCAGCGCCAGCAGGAAGCGGCGCGGCTCGACGATATCGACCAGCGCGCCGGCCGGCAGCGTGAGGAGGAACATCGGCAGGAAGGCGGCGACCTGCACCAGCGACACCGAGCGCGGGTCGGCGTCCAGGCTCGTCATCAGCCAGACGGAGGCGGCGTCCGACATGGCGATGCCGGCGAGGCCAAGTTGGGTCGCGCCCCAGATCCGCGTGAAGGGCCGGCTTTCGAACACCGCCCATGCCGAGCGCGGGCAATCGGCTGGCCCCGCTGTCGCCGTCCCCGTGTTCACCGCCCCGTCGCTCATGGCTGCGGACATAGGCGCGCGAGGAGCGCTTTCCAAGTCGTCCGCGCGGCGCTTTAATGCGCGGCAATCCCGTTTGCGTGAAGGAGCCGCGCTTGGCCCGCTGGCCCGAATTTTCCGGCAAGAGCTTTATCGTCACCGGCGGCTCGCAAGGGCTCGGGCGCGGAATCTTGCGCGCGCTTGCGGCCGAAGGAGCGCGGGTGGCGGTCGTGGGGCGCAATGCGGCAGCGGCCGAGGCCGCCGCGCGCGAGGCGGGGGGGCTGGCGATATGCGCCGACGTCAGTTCTCCCGGGGACTGTCGGCGCATCGTCGAGGAGGCGAGCGCGCGGTTCGGGGCGCTCGACGGGCTCGTCAATAACGCCGCCCAGTTCGCGCTTGCCCCGCTGGTCGAGGTCTCGCCGGAAGCAGCAGCGGCGATTTTTGGCGCCAACGCCATGGGGCCGCTGTTCCTCGCGCAGGCCTTTGCCCGATCCGTGTTCGCGCGCGGGGCGCAGGGGGGGATCGTCAACATCTCCAGCATCGCCGGCTCGCGGGCGGCGCTGGGATGCGGGCTCTACGGCGCCTCGAAGGCGGCGCTGGAGATGCTGACCAAGGTGATGGCGCTGGAATGGACGCCGCGCGGCGTCAGGGTCAACGCCGTCGCGCCCGGCCATATCGAGACGCCGGGCGTGGCGGCCGATTTCGCCGCCGGCCGGCTCGACCGCGAGGCGATGGTGGCGGGCATTCCGGCGCGGCGGATCGCTACGCCGGAGGATGTCGCCGAGGCGGTGCTGTTCCTGCTCAGCCCCCGCGCGCGACACATCACGGGGACGATTCTGACGGTGGACGGGGGCGAGGGGATGTGAGCGGAGCTACAGCGTCCTCGCGATCAACAGCTTCATGATCTCGTTCGTGCCGCCGTAAATCCGCTGCACGCGGGTGTCCCGGAACATGCGCCCGATCGGGTATTCGTTCATGAAGCCGTAGCCGCCGAACAATTGCAGGCAGCGGTCGACGATTTTGCATTCAAGGTCGGTGACCCAGTATTTCGCCATCGAGGCCGTCGCCGCGTCGAGCTTGCCTTCGAGATGCAGGCCAATCAACCGATCAACGAAGACGCGGCCGACATTCGCCTCCGTCTTGCACTCCGCCAGCACGAATTGCGTATTCTGGAAATCGAGGATGCGGCGGCCGAACGCCTGTCGTTCCTTCACGTAGTCGATGGTCAGTTGCACGGCGCGCTCGATCACCGCCATGCCCCCGACCGCGATGTTGAGCCGCTCCTGCGGCAATTGCTGCATCAGTTGCACAAAACCCTGACCCTCGTCGGCGCCGATCAGGTTGGAGGTCGGCACGCGGGCTTCGTTGAAAAACAGTTCGGACGTGTCCTGCGCGTCGAGACCCACCTTGTCGAGCTTTCGCCCGCGCGCGAAACCCTCTGTCTCGTCGGTCTCGACCACGATCAGCGAGGTGCCCCTGGCGCCGGCGGCGGGGTCGGTCTTGGCGACGACGATGACGAGATTGGCGGTCTGGCCGTTGGTGATGAAAGTCTTTTGGCCGTTGATCACATATTGGTTGCCGCCGCGCCTGGCGCTGGTGCGAATGCCTTGCAGGTCGGAGCCGGCGCCGGGTTCGCTCATCGCGATGGCGCCGACGAGTTCGCCTGACGCCATGCGCGGCAGCCAGCGCCGCTTCTGCTCCTCCGAGCCGTAATGATAGATGTAGGGCGCGACGATGGAATTATGCAGCGAGGCGCCGAAGCCGTCGACGCCCTTGCGCGCCATCGTCTCCATCAGCACGACTTCGTGCCGGTAATCGCCGCCCGCGCCGCCGTAGGCCTCCGGGATCGCGAGACACAGCAGGCCGGCGCGGCCCGCCTCGCGCCACATCTCGCGTTCCACGATCTTGTCGGCGCGCCACCTGGCGACGCGCTCCTCGGGAGCGTGGGAATCGAAGAATTTGCCCACGGAATCGCCGAACAGGACGATCTCCTCCTCGCGCAGATATTCAGGGCGGTCGAAAGACATCACCGACATGGGCGTAGCTCCCTTTTCGCTTTTATGGGCCGAGCCTCAGGCGTTGCGCAAATCGGCGTGGCGCCGGGCGGCTTGCTCGTAGGCGTCGGCCGCCGCCACGAAGCCGGCCAGACTCGCCGCCAACCGCGATCCCGGGGCCGGGGCGCCTCCGGCCAGCATCGGGCCGGCGGCGGCGCGCTCGGCCTCCAACGACTCGGCGGCGCCGGGTTGCAGCGCATCGAGCCGCGCGGCCGAGATATGCGCGGCGGCGAAGCCGGCGGCCACCACCATCGCGCTGAGTTCGTCGAGGCCGCCCCGCGTCGCGCGCGGCTCGTCGCTCATGCGGACGGCGGAATCCGACAATGCCGCCAGCGCCTCCATGAAATCCTTGCGGGCGAGGCGGTAATCCTGATCGGGCGCGGCGCGGCGCAGCGCGATATCGGCGAAGGCGGCGGCGCGGTCTTTAAGCCGTTGCGCGATCTTGGGCGCTTCCGAGATTTCCCAGTTCGGCAGGACGTAGCTGAAGAGATGCGCGATGGCCGCGCCGATCAGCGTATCGGTGAGCCGCGCGATCATCGGCGAGGGAAAGTCGGGCTCGGCCAGATGCAGCGAGACCAAGGCCATCAACGAGGCGCCGATCGAGGAGAGGCGATAGTTGAGCCGCGCGAAGCCATGCGCGACAGCGAGCGCGACGGCCTGCACGACGAGCAAGCCCCAGGTCGGCGCATAGGCGACGGCAGCGGAAGCAATAACGCAGCCGACAAGCGTGCCGATCACGCGGTCGTCGCGCCGCTGTCGTGTCAAGCCATAACCCGCGCGCAAAATGACGCAGATGGTCAGCAGCACCCAGTTGCCGTGACGCTCGCCGCCGAGTTCGGCGGCGACGATGCCGCCCGCCATCATCGCTAAGCCCAACCGCGCGGCATAGCGGAACACCGGCGAAGCGGGCGTCAGATGCGGCTTCAGGAGTCGCAGATCGAACGAGCGAGCGGGCCGGAACGCGGCGAGCTTCACATCGGAGATGGCGGCCTCGGCCTCCGAGGTGTCGCCGAGCGCCCGCTCCAGCCGACGAATCGCGGCGCGGGCGGCGTCGAAGCGGGCGAGCGTGCGCCCGACCGCGGCGCGCACATCGGCCGGCGTGTCCTCCTCGGCGATCAGCCGCAGACCCTCGCGGCGCACCGCATCTCTGGCGAGATGATGGTCTTTCGGCAGGGAGGGCGCGCGATGGGCGAGCAGGTCGAGGCTCAAATGCTGGATGTCGAGCGCGGTGGCGCGCACCAGGACGGCGACGCGGCGCATCCATTCCCCCGCCGCCGGCAGGCCGCGCAGATCGGGCAGATCGCATTGCGCGGCCACCAGCGCGTCGAGCGCATCCAGCATCAGCCCGATCGAGGCGGCCAGGCGCCGCCGCTCCGGCGTCGCGCGCGGCTTTTCCAGCAGCAGCGCGCGCGCGGCCTGCAATTGCTCGGAAAAGGCGGCCTGCTGGCGGATCACCCGGCCATAAGCGCCGGCAAGGTCGGTGTCCGCGTCGGCGAGCGCTGCGTAGGCGAACAGGTAGCTCGACAATTCGCGCAACGATTCGCTCGTCATCATGCGCCGGTCGTTGGCCGCAACCAGCCTGGAGACGACCAGCGAGATCGCGATATAGGCGAGGCCGCCCGCCGCCATCAGCGCGAGCAGGCCGAATTCGCCGCGCAAGCTCGTCGGCGGCAGGCCGAGCACCAGCACCATGGCGACGAGGATCTGCATCGAAGTCGCGAGCGCCCAGCGCCCGAGACCGGTGATGAGGCCGGCGACGAAAGAGAGCGCGCCGATGGCGACGATTTCCAGCGGCAGCCAATGCGCTGAGGCGAGCGCGAGGCCGACCGCGACCAGCGCCAGCGCGAAGCCGGCGCTCATGCTCTTGGCCTTGTCGCGCAAGGGGGCGGGAAAATCGCCGATGCTGGCGGCGATGGCGCCGAGCGTGACGCCAAAACCCTTGACAAAGCCGAGCGCGACGGTGGCGACGACGGCGACGCCCATCACACCCGCCGCCACGCCCAGGCCATTGGCGACGTGCTGGCCAACGAACAGTTTTAACAGCTGCGGCGAGCGGGTCCAGGGACGCATGGCGGCGAGGTCTAGCGCGCGCAGGGGCGAGGTCAAGGCTTGCTCGCGCGACCGGCCGGACTTAGGGTCCACGCCCGAGGGAGACACGCATGGCGGTCGGCGGGCAATCGAATTCCATTTTTAGCGCGCGCATCCGGCTCGGCATGGTCGGCGGCGGCGAAGGCGCGTTCATCGGCGCGGTGCATCGGCTGTCGGCGCGAATGGACGGGCACTACGATCTCATCGCGGGCGCGCTTTCGGCCAGCCCTGACAAGGCCAGACGTTCGGGCGAGGCGCTGGGGCTCGATCCCGAACGGGTTTACGAGGATTACGAGAGCATGGCGAAGGCGGAAGCCGCGCGCGCGGACGGGATCGAGGCGGTGGCGATCGTCACGCCCAACCATGTCCATGCCGGGCCGACCTATGCGTTCCTGAAGGCGGGGATTCACGTCATCTGCGACAAGCCGCTGACGCTCTCGCTCGAAGAGGCGAAGAAGATGAAGGCGGCGGTCGATAAATCCGGCCGCATCTTCGCGCTGACGCATAATTACACCGGCTATCCCCTGGTGCGGCGCGCGCGGGCGATGGTGGCGGCGGGCGAATTGGGCGAGATCCGGCTGGTGCAGGTCGAATATCCGCAGGACTGGCTCAGCGGTTCGCCGGAAACGGCCGGCAACAAACAGGCGGAATGGCGCGTCGATCCCGCACGCTCCGGGGCCGGCGGCGCGCTCGGCGACATCGGCACGCACGCCTATAATCTCGCCGATTTCATCGTCGGGGTGGAGGTGGCGGAACTGGCGGCCGACCTCACCTCGTTTGGGCCGGAACGTCGGTTGGACGACAATGTGCAGATGATGCTGCGCTACGCCAATGGCGCGCGCGGCTCCCTATGGGCGAGCCAGGTCGCGCCGGGACACGAGAACGGCCTGCGCGTGCGCGTCTATGGGACGAAGGCGAGCCTGACCTGGGTGCAGGCGAACCCGAACGAGATGATGTTTGCTCCGCTCGGCGAGCCGATCCGAATTCTCACGCGCGGCGGGCCGGGCTCGGGGCCAGCGGACGCGCGGGTGACGCGCGTGCCGGCGGGGCATCCGGAAGGTTATCTCGAAGGCTTCGCCAACATCTACACCGACGTCGCGCTGGCGATCAAAGCCGCGCGGACCGGGGCGAAGCCGCCCGAGGGCGTGATGTTCCCGACCATTGACGACGGCGTGAAGGGCATGGCGTTCATCGAGGCGGCGGTGAAGTCGTCGCAGGCGAACGGGGCGTGGACGAAACTGTGAGCCGGGGCGGGCGCATTGCGCTGCTTGCGCTGGGCGTCCTGCTTTTATTGCCGGGCGCTTGCTCACTCGTCTATTCACCGCTTGTCGTGGTCTTGGTCAAGGATTTTTTCGCACCGTACTCCCCAGGCCACATGTATGATTCCCTATTCGGCGCGATCTGGTTGGTGGGGATCGCGCTGGGCGTCGTCGGGCTGCTGCTGATCTGGTCGGCGAGAAAAAGTGGACGCTGAGCATCTCGCCATCCACACCGGTTTCGACGCGCTGGCCTGGGCCAGCGCGGCGGGGCTCGCGTTGGTGTTGAGCCGGATCGCGCGCATCGACTTCCCCGTCTCCCCCGCGCAGCGCACGAGCTACTACGCCGCGCTGGCCGCCTCGTCGGGCGTGGGGGCCTATCTCTTTGGCACGCTCAATATGATCGCCTGCGGGCGATGGGAGATTTCGCGCTCGATCGAAGGCGCGATCTTCGGCGGCGTGCTCGGGATCGAGATCTACAAACGTTGCGCCGGCGTGACCGCCCGCACCGGCGCGCGTTTCGCGGGGCCGCTCGCCATCGGCGTCGTGGTCGGGCGGTTGGGTTATTTCTTCTCCGGCATCGACGATTTCACGTATGGAACGCCTACGAGCCTACCGTGGGCCCGTGATTTCGGCGACGGCGTGATGCGCCACCCGGTCCCGCTTTATGAGAGCGGCGCGATGGCGGTGTTTCTTACGCTCTATCTGATCGCGGTGTTTGGCGACCGGCGTTGGTTCATCGTCAACGGCTTCTATCTCGCGGTGCTGTGGTACGCGGTGCAGCGGTTCGCGTGGGAGTTTTTCAAACCCTATGCGCCGGTGGTCGGGCCGCTGACCGTGTTCCAGCTTCTCTCCCTTGCACTCGGGCTTTACGCCCTCGCCATGCTGGCGACATCGAAAGGCCGCAGCCATGAACGCGCCGTTCTCGCGTAACGCAAGGCCGTATATTTTCTACGGCCAGACGACCTCGATGTGCCCGCGATGTCTGGCGCTCGTGCCGGCGAAAATATGCATCGAGGGCGACGACGTGTTTTATGAGAAGCGCTGCAAGACGCATGGCGTCTCGCGGGTGCGGGTCTCGTCCGACGCCCTCTATTTCCGCTGGCAGCGCGATTTCCTCAAACCCGGCGACCGGCCGCTCACGCTGCAATCGAAGACGCATTTCGGCTGCCCCTACGATTGCGGCCTGTGCGCCGATCACGAGCAGCACTCGTGCCTCGCCATCGTCGAGATCAACGGCGTGTGCGATCTCACCTGTCCCGTCTGCTTCGCCGATTCCTCGCCCAGGCGCACCCAGAACCTGCCGCTGGCGACGATCGAACGCATGTTCGATACGCTGGTCGCCAGCGAAGGCGAGCCCGATCTGGTGCAGATATCCGGCGGCGAGCCGACACTGCATCCGCAAATCCTCGACGTGATCCGGCTCGCCAAAAGTAAACCAATCCGCCATCTCATGCTCAACACCAATGGCGTGCGGATCGCGCAAGACCCGGCCTTTGTCGAGGCGCTGGCGGAGTTGAAAACCGGGCTCGAAGTCTATCTGCAATTCGATTCGCTGAACCCGGCCGCGCTGAAGGAGATTCGCGGCGCCGATCTCACCCGCATCCGCCGTCAGGCGCTGGAGGCGCTGGAGAAACATAACATCTCGTCCACGCTGGTCTGCGTGGTCAAGAAGGGCGTCAATAACGCGGAGATGGGCGCGATCATCCAGCACGCCTTACTGTGGAAATGCGTGCGCGGCGTCAATTTCCAACCTATTCAGGACACAGGCCGCAACGAGGGTTTCGATCCCGACAGGGATCGCGCGCTGCTCTCCGACATCCGCCGCCGCATCGTCGCCGACAGCGGTGTGTTTGGCGAGCGCGACATGATCCCGCTGCCGTGCAACCCGAGCGCGATCACTATTGGCTATGGATTGCGCAATGGGACTGAAGTGACGCCGGTCACGTCGATCTTCAGCCACGAGGATCTGCTCGCCGATGTTCCCAACGCGCTGACGTTCGAGAAATATCCCGAACTGCAACGGCGCATCTTCGAGTTGTTCTCGCTCTCAACCGGGCCGGATACGGCGGTGGAGCGCATCGCGGCGCTGCTGTGCTGCCTGCCCGACGTGCCTGTGCCGCAGGGGCTGACCTACGACAACATCTTCCGCGTCACGGTGGTCGAGTTCCTCGATCCGCATAATTTCTGTCTGGCGGCGGTGAAACGCTCCTGCGTGCATTTCGTGACGCCGGCGGGGCAGATCGTGCCATTCGACACCTACAATCTGCTCTATCGCGACGGTCGCATCAATACGATCCGCCATGCGCTTCAAAAGCCGCTTCAATAGGCGGCGTAGCTCTTTTCCTCAACCAATTCGCTTTGCGTCAGTCGGTTGATGTCGCGCTTCAAAGCCGCGCGCGCGTCATTGGTGACATAGACGGCGCGCGCCAGCGCGATGAATTCCTCGTCGAACGCCTGCGCGCGTTCCTTGATGCGTATCTCGTCCTCGATGCGCCACAATTCGGCGTTGACGGCCTTCAGCCGCAGGCGAAGCCGGGCGATGTCGGCGCGCACCAGCAGCGCGTGGGGCGCGGCGGCGAGCAGGGTCTCGTATTCGCGCCTGACATTATCGAGCTTTTCGCGCTCGAGGATCGCGGCGAGCTTGATCTCAAGGATGGTCAGTTTATCGACCCACTCGCCGACAGAGATTTGCGTGTTGACGTTCATGGCCGCCTCTGCGGCGTTTCATGCGACGGCAAACTTGACCGGGCCTTGCGTGAAGGTCAGGCCTTGGGCCGGAACGCCTTGCAAACATCGGGATTGGTGTCGAGCCGATCGCCGCCGATCAGGTCCAGGCAATAGGGAATAGCGGGGAACACCGCGTCGAGGCAGGTGCGGATCGCCGAGGGTTTTCCCGGCAGATTGACGATCAGGCTGCGCCCGCGCAGGCCCGCCGTTTGACGCGAGAGAATGGCGGTGGAAACTTCGAGCAGGCTGCGGGTCCGCATCAATTCGCCAAAACCCGGCATCATGCGGTCGCACACGGCTTGCGTCGCCTCGGGGGTGACGTCGCGCGGGCTCGGGCCGGTGCCGCCAGTGGTGAGGATCAGCGAGCAATGCTCGTCATCGGCGAGTTCGCGCAAGCTCGCTTCGATCAGCGCCTGCTCGTCGGGGATGACGCGGCGCACGGGGCGCCAGTCGCTGGCGAGGATCGCGGCGAGCGCGGCCTCGATGCCCGGGCCGCCCTTGTCCTCATAGAGGCCGGCCGAGGCGCGGTCGGAGACGGTTACGACGCCGATGGGAATCATGGGAATGCCTCGCGATGGGTTTGGCGCAGGGTTGTCGCACGCCGCGCCGCGAGCAGGAACTCGCGCGCGCCGTCACCCCCCGCAATCGGCGAGGGGATCAGGCCAAGGCTTTCCCAGCCGAGCGCCTCCAGCGTCGCGCGCACGGCGTCGCAGGCGTCCTTAAGCGCGGCCTCGTCCTTCACCTGGCCCTTGACCACGCGCGCGGGGCCGACTTCGAACTGCGGCTTGATCAGGGTCGCCAGCCACGCTTGCGGCGCGGCCAGAACCAGCGCCGGCGGCAGCGCCAGACGCTGCGAGATGAAGCTGACGTCGCAGACGACGGCCTGCGGCGGCTCGAACAGATCCGCCGCGCTCAAGCTCCGCGCGTCACGGCCTTCCAGCACGCGCACGCGGCGGTCGGCCGCGAGGCGCGGGTCGAACTGGCCGTGGCCGACATCGACCGCCACCACCGAGCGCGCGCCCCGGCTCAACAATACGTCGGTGAAGCCGCCGGTCGAGGCGCCGACGTCGAGACAGGCAAGGCCTTGGGGATCGAGGCCGAAAGCGTCGAGCGCGGCGACCAGTTTCAGCCCACCGCGCGAGGCCCAGGGATGGGCGGCGCTGGCGCGGATCTCAACGCCCGCCTCTAGGCTCTGCGAGGCTTTGCGGACCAAGGCGCCGTCGGCGCGCACGAGTCCGGCCGCGATCGCCTGCTGCGCCCGCGCGCGGCTCGCAAACAACCCGCGCTCCACCAGCATGAGATCGGCGCGCATACCCAAGGATCAGCCTTTGCGCGCGAGCAGGAACAGGCGGGGATAGACGAACAGCACTCGGCCGTCCGCCTCGGCCTGGTAGGAGTCGCTCAGGTCTCGGCGGTAGCGGGCGAGGAATTCCTCGCGCTCCGAGGCCGAGAGCGGCGCCAGAAACGGGCGCAGCGCGGAACCGCGAAACCAGTCGACGATCGCCTCGATGCCGTCGAGCGGATGGATATAGGCGGTCTGCCAGATATCGAGCGAGGCCGAAAGCGGTCGCAGCCAGCGGTAATAATCCCCGTAATCGGCGATCACCGCGCGGGTCTTGGCGATCGGCACGAGGCGATCGGCCCAGGGGCCGTCGGCGGCGATCAGGCGCATCAGCGCGTGGCTCGGCTCCTGCCGGTTGTCGGGCATCTGCACCGCCAGCGCGCCGCCCGGCGCCAGCCAGTCCATCAGGCGCGCGAACAGGGTTCCGTGGTCGTCGATCCATTGCAGCGCGCTGTCGGCGAAAACGAGATCGACCGGCGCCTCGGGGCGCCAGCTTCGGATGTCGGCGCAGACGAACGACGCCGCGGGCGCACGCGCGCGCGCGACGGCGAGCATCGGCTCGGAATTGTCGATCCCGACAAGGCGCGCGGCGGGGAAACGTTGCGCCAGCAGCCGCGTGCTGGTGCCGGGTCCGCAGCCGAGATCGACGATCTGGCCGGGCGCGCCGCGAATGCGCCCGGCGAGATCGTGCACCACCTGCTCGCGCTCGGCCTCGAAGCGCAGCAGCAGGTCGGCGTCCCAAAGGAGCGCTGTCGGGGACTGATTCGGCATGGCCCCTCCTAGCCCAACACCATCGCCTCGCCCAGAAGCATGGCGCGAATAGGGAGCGCCGCCCTCCCCGTTTTCGCCCCGGCTGGCGTCGCCGCTAACCCAAAGAAGATGATTTTTGCAAATTGACGCAACGTCAACAGTATAAATACGCATACTTCCCCCTTGCTTTCACCACGCCAAGCATAAAATGTGTCGTGGCTGATACGCGCAAGGGTTATGCGATTCGCATTGCAGCCCAAGCGGGCGTCTATTTGCGCCGGACGCTCGAGGCGAGGGCATTTGCGGGCGCTGTTATTTCATTGCTGCGAGACCGTTCGGCAAAGTGACGCCTGACTAAGGGGGAGATGAATAGCCATGCTGGCGGGAAAGCGCATTCTGGTGACGGGCGGCGCGGGCTTTCTGGGCTCGCATCTGTGCGAACGATTGCTCAATCACGGCGCAGAAGTGCTATGCGCGGATAATTTCTTTTCCTCGACTCGCCACAATATCGAACATTTACTTGGCGACAGGCGTTTTGAACTTCTGCGACATGACGTAACGTTTCCGCTATATGTCGAAGTCGACGAGATCTATAACCTCGCCTGCCCGGCCTCGCCGGTGCATTATCAATTCGATCCCGTGCAGACGACCAAGACCAGCGTGATCGGCGCGATCAACATGCTGGGCCTCGCCAAGCGGCGCAAAGCCAAGATTTTGCAGGCCTCGACTTCGGAAGTCTATGGCGACCCGAAGATTCATCCGCAGACCGAGGGTTATTGGGGCAACGTCAACCCGGTCGGCGTGCGCTCCTGCTACGACGAGGGCAAGCGTTGCGCCGAGACGCTGTTCTTCGACTATGTGCGCCAGCATGGCCTGGACGCCAAGGTGGTGCGGATCTTCAACACCTATGGCCCGCGAATGCATCCCAACGACGGCCGCGTGGTGTCGAATTTCATCGTCCAGGCGCTGAAGGGCGAGGACATCACCCTCTACGGCGACGGTTTGCAGACCCGTTCGTTCTGCTATGTCGATGACCTCGTCGATGGCCTGATGCGTATGATGGCGACCGGACCGCACGAGAACGGGCCGATCAATATCGGCAACCCCGCCGAATTCACGATCCGCGAACTGGCTCTGCTGGTGCTGGAACTCACCGGTTCCAAGGCTAGGCTGGTGTTCCGGGCGCTGCCTTCGGACGATCCCAAGCAGCGCCAACCCGACATCGCGCGCGCCGAGGCGGCGCTCGGCTGGCGCCCGAATGTGCCGCTGCGCGAGGGATTGGTCAAAACAATCGCCTATTTCGAGACGTTGATGCGACGCAACGCTCCGCCAACGGCGATCGGGGGCAGTTTGCGCGTCGTAAACCGCTGAGGCGCGCCAGGACAGGCCGCCGCCCACACGCGGGCGTCTTTGGTGTTCGCGCTTCGATCTGCCTTCCGGCGGCGCGGTTGTGGCGGTGTGCGTCCCGACGGATCAATTCCAAGCGAAAGCGCGGCACATGAGCCTGGATCTGACGTCGCAAGACAGAGAAGAAAAACTTGCCTGTTTCTCGCCTGTTGAGCGCGACATTCGCCGCGTCGCCTTTCGCGCCGGCGTGAACGCGTTTCTCGCCAAGACGAGATTTCGACACAGGCGATCGAAGGCGTGACCCTGGCGTGACGTCGCAACGCGCCAATCGATAATCGCGCACCGCCTTCGCCGCGTTAGGCAAACCCTCGCGCTCAACGCCCGTCGACCGAATGCGGCATGACGAAATAAGCCGCCGCGCCGCTCGCGTAAGCGATTTCGACATGTTCGGGCATGTCGGAGGTTGTGAAGATGAAGACCGGAATCCGGCGCATCGTGGAATGGCTCTTCAGTTTGGTCAAAATCGACAAGCCGCTCGCCCTCGGCATGTTGATGTCGAGGAAAATGAAATCGGGATACTGGGTCTCGCCGCTATCCCTCTTCAACCTGTCGATGTCGTCGTAGATGTCGCCGGCGTCGGCGCGATGGACGAATTTCACCGACGGAAGCTGGCGCGAGAAGATGCGTCGTGCTCGCCGGCGTCGATCATGCAGATCGTCAGATCAGATTCAGACATGGTTTGGTTTCGAATGCGCGTCGGCGATAAGGTCGCACGGCGGTTCGGTCGCCCCAGATTGCCGGCAATTCCCCTACCGTGACGACAGCCTGCGATTCGCGCGTCTTCAGGTCGAATTCGGCGAGAACTTCGCGCGCAATTTCGCCGAGGTCGAGTTTGGTTCGCGACAGCGCGGCGTTCATGGAATGGGAGAAATTGAGGATGTCCCTCATCAACCGACGCATACGGTCGGTCGAGTCACGCCTCACGTCGAGACAGAAGATCGCGTCTCCATCCAGCTTGTCACGAAATTCAGTCTTGAGGAGGTCGCCACATTGTTTGATCTTACGCAGCGGCTCCTGCAGATCGTGCGACGCGATATGCGCGAATTTTTTCAATCCGTCATTGGCGGCGGCGAGATCGCGGTTGGCGCGCTCCAACGCTGTTTCCGCCGCGTTGCGCGCGGTCACGTCAACCGGCGCCGCCGGACAGGATGGCGGGTTGCTGCTTTGCGCGCTGAGATAGCCCGACAGTTCCACATCGATCGCCTAAGCGGTCTTGGCCAGGAAGCGCAGCGGCACGGCTTCGCACGCGCCCGCGCGCCACAGATTGGGCAACACCTCATCCCTCGCGCGCCGCTGCGACGCCTCGTCCATGAACTCGCCGAGATTGCGACCAACCACTTCGTCGCGCGCAAAACCGGTCTTGTCGAGCCAGAGGTCGCTCGCCTCCCGCAATTGACCGGCGGACAGGAACGAGCACAGCAGAACCGGTGTGCGGCGATACAGGCTCTCAAACCGCTGCCGGCCGATCTCAACCTCGGCGACGGCCGTTTCCAGTTCACCCTCACGCAGTTTCAGCGGCGTAATATCGGTGGAGACGACCAGCCGCGACCGTCGCTCATCCGCTCCGCTCCGGTCGGGCACGATGTCGGTCGAGTTCCAGATCGGCGCGCCGCCCGGCGCGCTCGACAGCGCCTTCACGCCGTAATGCGGCGTGTACGATTCCAGCGCCGCTTTGCTATGGTCGCGCCAATTCGGATCGAGCCGGTCCGTCACGCTGTCGGCGCTGGCGCGGCGAACGCGATGCTCGCCGTCGAGGCCGCAGATGTTCTGGGAAACATTGTCGAAGATCAGCCGCAACTCCGCTTCGCTCAGCAGAAGCGCCTTGTGATGGCGGTTGCTCTCGATCTTCAGGCCGAGACATTGCGCGAGGTGGCGCACGAAGCCGCGCTGTAAACCGATGAGCGATCCAAATTGCGGCGCCTTGTCAGAAAAGAAGCTGACCGTGCTGTAGGGAGCGCCCGACAAGCTGACCTCCACGCCGATGTATGCGCGGATTCCGGGGCGAACCTCCGCCGCCTCGCGGAACGAACGCGTCGGCGGATTGTCGAGATCGGTAAGCCCGAATTCGCACAGAAGCGGATCGCGGCCATTGCCGAACGCCGCAGGCGCATTCGCAGAAAAGTCGGGCGACCATAGCCCGCGTCCGGTCGGAACACGCAGGGGCCGCTCTTTGCGGCCGCGCATCCATGCTCGCAAACATCGCCAGGATGCGCATGAGATAGGCGCGACCGTCGACCTTCACCTGCGCCTCGCGCACGACGCGATCGAAGTTGACCTCGCCCAGCAGGCCGAGAAAATCGACGCCCTCGAAACGGAAGGTGATGTGAGTGATCCGCCAGCCGACGTCCCGCGGGATCAGATTGAAGGTCCGCGCCGCGGCGGGCGTGACGCGGCGCACGTACATTTTCTCGTCGAGAAAGATGGCGCCGATTTCAGTCGATTTGAGCAAGTGTTCCATGTCGAGCGAGAGATGCATCAATTCTTCGATCTTGCGCTGATGCTCGGCGCTGACGGTGTAAAGCTCCTCGATAGCCGATTGCAGGTTTTCTTCGGTCGATTGCAGGTCGAAGCGCAATTCCTCGTTGCGACGGCGCGGGTCGAAATTCTCGTCGAGCGCCCGGGTGGACTCTTCGGCGCCGGCCTGCTCCGCCGGCAACTTCGCGGCTCCTCGCTGTTTCAAGTGGGTGAGTTGGCGAGGATGTCACCGGCGATGAGGTAGACGATGGCTTTCAGGTTTCGCTTCGTCCGATAGCCTTTGGCCTTTCGCTTTGCGGCTTGGACGTTGCCGTTGATGGCCTC
>JANLPL010000213.1:0-23730 GCA_031367195.1 Bradyrhizobium sp. | reverse complement strand
ACGGGAATCTTCACGTTCTGACGCGGCCGGGTCTTGTCGGGCGCTGATATGGCGACGTCGAGCTTGTGCGCGGCCTCGTCGATGCGAAACCACGCCACGCCCATTGCGCGCGCGGGCATACGCTTTTGGCTCACGTCGAGCGGGCGCTGTGTGATCGCCACCGCATAGGCGCCCGCGCCCCAATCGGCGCCGACCTCGAACGGCACAACGTTGTCGCCCTGTTTGAGGTCGATGTCGAACAACCGCTCCAACTTGTCGCCGACCAGTGCGACCACCGCCTTGCCGGCGGAGCGCGAGTTTATGCTGAGTCTGGCGCTCTCGCCGCTGGCGTAATTCTGTTTGTCGAGCGTGACGGTCGCGTTGTCGGGAGTGTCGGCGCTGGCCGTGCCAGACCAACCGACATCGAAGGTGAAGCTGGTGGTCTCGCCTTCGGCCGACTTGACGTCGAGCCGGTGCTTGCCCCAACTGACGCGGGCGGAGAATTTGCTTGGCGCATCGGCGGCGATGTCAAGCCCGCCGTCGGCGAGCTTGCGCGAGGATTTGACCGGTTCATAATTCCAACGGCCGTCGACATTGAACCATTGATAGTCGTTGTCGAGCTTGTAAAGCGACCAGGAGACGTTGCGGCGCGGCAGCGTCGCCCCATCGGGCGCAACGGCGATGGCCTCGAAATTGGCCGCCTCGCCGCTGGAGAGATCGTCGCCGAAATCCTTCTTCACCCCGATCATCGCCGCCTTCGCGCGCACCGGCAAAGTCACCGTGCGTTCGACCGTGCGGCCGCCGGATTCGGCGACATCGACTATGATCTTCGCCTCCAGCGGTTTGATCGCATCGCCCTCGGGCAGTTCAATCGAGAGATCGGCGTGGCCCTTATCGTCGGTCTGCGCCTTGTCGGGGAACTGCACCTCGACGGGGTCGAATTGCTGATCAACCAGACCGGCGACAAAGCCGGGATGGCCGGGAAGTTGCGACCCGTCAACCGCCTTGAGGCGGATCGCGCCGGTCACGTCGAGACCGGCGGCGGGCGCGCCATAGAGGAAGCGCGCGTCGAGCGCGACAGGGATCGGCTCGCCGGGCACGGCGAAGCCGACGCCGGGCTTCAACTGAGAATCGAGCCGCTCGGGCACGTAATCTTCGAGCAGGAACTGGGCGTGGCCGATCGCCGGCGCCTTGGGATCCGCGTAGGCGTCGATCGACCAGGTGCCCGCCATCGCTTCGCTAACTAGGGCAAGCGCGAGGCCGCGCCCGCCCAGACCCTGATCGTCCAGGCTCGCGCGCTTATATTCGACGCCGTCGGGGCGCTTGACCACCAGCGTCACGGGCGCGCCGGATTTCGCCGCGCCCTTGGCGTCGCGCAGCAACGCCGCGACAAAGACCGTCTCGCCGGAGCGATAGACGCCGCGCTCGGTATAGAGAAAGGCGTCGAGCGCCGCCGGCGCGTCGCGGCCCGCCACGCCGCGATCAGTCAGATCGAACGGGCTTTGCGCGAGGTTGAGGAAACCGTAATCGTCGGCGAGCGTGGCGATCAACACGCCGGGCGCGAGGCCGCCAGTCCCGCGCGCAAGACCGGGATCGAAATCGACGCGGCCGTCCGGCCCTGTCGTCTTGGTCGCCAGCACTTCGTTGTTGCGCGCGACAAGCCGCAGCTCGACGCCCGCCAACGGCGCGGCCGTGCTGAGTGAGCGCGCCATCGCATGAATTCCGTCCGAGCCGGTCAGCGTGGTCAGGCCGAGATCGGAGATCACCATCCATTGCGTGGCGAGTTGATCGACGCTTTCCTCTTCGGCGCCGGCGGGCTTGGGCGGCGTCCATGGCCTGGCGGTGATGAGATAAAGCCCCGGTTGCAATTTGCCGACCGCCTGATCCAGCGGAAAATCGGTCACCACGTCCTTGTTGAGCTCGCTGGCGACGTCCATCGCGCCGCTCCAGACTTTCGCGCCCTCCTGCGATTCGATATCGTTGGCGCGCGCGCTGGTGATGGTTTTCAGGAAATCGTCATGGGCGATCTGCGCCATCAGGTTGCGGTCGCCGACGCGATAGACATTGACGGCGACCTTCGACGCGTTGACCGTGGTCAGCGGCGCGCCGAATTGGCCCAGTCTTGGCAGGACATAGGAGCGGCCGGCGAAATGCGCCTGCGGCGAACGGTCCTTCACATAGATCTCGTAGTCGGCGTTCTTCTGCAGGTTCTCGCCGACTGTAGAGGGCAGGCCTTCACGGATGACGATGGCGTAGCGCTCGCCGTGTTTGAGGCCCTCGACGCAGATTTGGCTCTCTTCGTTGGAGATCGCCGCGTTGGTCGCGCCGGCGACGGCGACATAGGGGACGAAGTCGGTCTTGCGCGCGAGCGGATCGGAGAAATTGAAACAGACGCGCGGATTGGCGGATTCGTTATCCACTTTGTAGTCAAGGATGCGGAAGCCGTGCTTCAGGCGCAAATCCTCGTATATCGCGCGCGCGTCGGGGTTGTCCTTGCGTTCGAGGCTGGCGTGGTAGGCGTCGAGCGCGATGCGCCAGGCTTCGTTGCGCGCTTCGAGATTGCCGAGCGCCGCCAGCGCTTCCGCCTGCGCGGCGGGCGCCTTTGCGTTCTGATAGGCGGCATAGGCGGCCAGCGTGGCGCGAGTGACGATCTCGTAGCGCCCGTCGGCTTTGGCGTCGTCGGCGGCCTGCCCTAGCCGCGCCAGGGCGAGCCAGGGGCCGGCGTCCTTCGGCGCGGCCGCGATCGCGGCACCGATGAACGCGGCGGCGTCCTTATAATTGGAGGCGGTTGTCGCGGCGACGGCGTCCTTCAGCAATTGATCGTTGCTTCGGCCTTTGATCCGCGCGCCGATCTTGGCTGTTTCCTTCCGCAACGTCTCGGCGAGTCGCACGACGTCGCTGGCGAGATCCTCGCGGACGAACGGCTTCACATCCGCTGCGGCGAGCCCAAGTCCGCCGAGGAGAAATACAAGCCCGAGCGCAAGGCGGAGCATTTTCGTCATGTTTCCTCTCTGGAGGTCGCGCGGCACGGCCATTTGTTTTATCCTCGCGCGCATCGCCCGACAGCGGCGTTGATCTATGTTAACACGAAGCCTGAGGGATCGGGGAGAGCGGGTTGAGAAAAACGCAGATGCCGCGCATTTTTGCGCTCGCGCTCCTGGCCGCCGTCCCCGCGCAGGCGCTCGACGTCAAGACGCCACAGCCGCCCGCGCCCGCCAAGCTGGAGCCGGCGCCGCAGGCCCGCGCGGCGTTCGAGGCGCTGCCCGAGCGCGATCGCGTCGCCGTGCAGGAGGCGCTGGGCTGGCTAGGCCTCTATAATGGCGTGTTCGACGGCGCCTACGGTCGTCGCACGGTCGAGGCCTTCGCCGCCTGGCAGCAGAGTGTGGCCAAACGCGGCGACGGTATCGTGACGCCGGCCGCTGTCGCCGCGCTTGGCGCCAGCACGGCCAAGGCGAAGGCGGCGGTCGGCTTCCGCTTGATTGACGATCCCGCCACGGGTCTGCGGATCGGCGCGCCGACGAAACTGTTGGAGAAACGCGACAGCGCCGCCAACGCCGCCTCGCTCAAGAGCGGCGACGGCGCCGTCGGACTCTATCTCAAGGCGACGACGGGCAATCTCGCCGCGCTCTACAAATCGCTGAGCGCCGATTCCGGCCCGCGCAAAGTGACCTACAAGTTCCTCAAACCGGACGCGTTTTTCGTGACGACGGGGGAGGAGGGCGACAACAAGTTCTACCGCCGTTACGCAGTTGCGCCGGGCGGCGGCGATAACGCGCCCCTGCGCGGCTTCGCCTTCCTCTATCCCAAGGCCCGCGCGGCGACGCTCGACCCGATCGCGCTCGCCATCGCCAATGCGTTCGATCCGTTCCCCTCGACTCCGCTCGCCGTCGCGACGCCCACGCCCACGCCGACGCCGGAGCCGCCGAAACTGACGGCGACGGCGCTGATTGTCGCGCCCGGGATCGCCGTCACCGCGCTCGATCCTTCCGTCTGCAAGGCGCCCCTTATTGGCGGCAAGCCGGCGCGGTTCCTGGAGGCGCAAGGCGGATTGACGCGGCTCGGCGGCGAGTTTGCGAGCGTCGAGCCGATCCCGCTGGGGGCGGGCGGCGGCGATCTCGTGGCGCTGAGCCTGTCGCCCAGCGGCGCGCACGCGGTGCTCGACGTCGTTTCCGTCGCTTCGCTTCCTGGCGCCGGCGAGGCGAAGGTTTTCGCTGCGCTGGGGCGCGCCGCCTCGGGCGCCCCGCTGTTCGACCGGCAGGGACGGCTCGTCGCCTTCGTCGCGCCCATCGCGACTTCGCCGCGCCGGGCCGGCGTCACGCTCGCCGCCCCGCATGCGACGATTCCCGCCGCGTCGCTTGGCGCCAATTCGGCCGGGCAGGGCGACCTTTCCGCCCCTGACATCGCCAGACTTAGGCGGGCCGCCGTGGTCGGGGTATTCTGCGCCTCATGACGTCTGACGCCCCGGTCCGCCGCGTGCTTGTGTTCGATTCCGGGCTCGGCGGGCTCACGGTTTACGCTCCCATCGCCGCCGCGCGGCCGGATGTAGAGCTGCTTTACGTCGCCGACGACGCCTTCTTTCCCTATGGCGATCTCTCCGAGCGGGCGCTGGTCGAGCGCGTCGTCGGGCTGATGACGCAACTCGTCGAGCAAGGACGGCCCGATCTGGTCGTGATTGCTTGCAACACCGCCTCGACGCTGGTGCTCGGGCCGTTGCGCGCGCGTTTCCCTGATTTGCCGTTCGTCGGCACGGTGCCGGCGATCAAGCCGGCCGCGCTCGCCTCCCGCTCTAAGCTCGTTTCGGTGCTGGCGACGCCGGGCACGGTCGCGCGCGACTATACCCGCGCGCTGGTGCGCGAATTCGCCGGCGATTGCGAGGTGACGCTGGTCGGCTCGGCGCGGCTGGCGGGGCTGGCGGAGCGCGAATTGCGTGGGGAAATCGTGGCCGAGGCCGCCATCGCCGCCGAGATCGCGCCGTGCTTCGTCGAACAGGGCGGCGCGCGCACCGATCAGATCGTGCTCGCCTGCACCCAGTTTCCGCTGCTGGCGCAACGGCTTGTCGCCGCTTCGCCGTGGCGGGTCAATTTCGTCGATCCCGCGCCGGCCATAGCGCGCCGGGTCGAGACTTTGCTGGGGCCGGTCGGGCGCGGCGGGTCGGGCCAAGTCGGCCAAGCGATCTTCACCAGCGGCCGCCCCGCGCCTTTCGCATTGCAAAAAGCCTTGCTTGCGCGCGGCCTGACGATTAGCTCGCTGCCTTGAAGGCCCTTGTACGAAAGGTGTTACCCATGCGTAGTCCGACCGGACAGCCCGTTCGCTTGGCGGAATACCGCGTTCCCGACTTCCTGATCGACCATGTCGAACTGGACATTTCGCTTGTCCGCGACGCCACGCGCGTGATCGCGGAGCTGTCGCTGCATCCGCATCCGCGCGGCCGGGCCGATGCGCCGCTCACGCTCGACGGCGACGAATTGTCGCTCGTCTCGCTCGCGCTCGACGGCGCGCCGCTCGACGCTTCCGCCTATTCCGTGACGCCGAGCGCGCTGACGTTGCTGGCGCCGCCGCGCGGTCGCTTCAAGCTCAGGATCGAAACCCGCCTCGCACCGGCGGCCAACACAAAGCTGATGGGACTTTATCGCTCGGGCTCGGCCTATTGCACGCAATGCGAGGCCGAGGGCTTCCGCCGCATCACCTATTTTCTCGACCGCCCGGACGTGCTGTCCATCTATCGCGTGCGGCTGGAGGCGGATCGCGTCGAGGCGCCGGTGCTGCTCGCCAATGGCAATCTGGTCGAGAGCGGCGCGGTCGATGGCGAGCGCCATTATGCGATCTGGTCCGACCCGTTCCCCAAACCCTGCTATCTGTTCGCCCTCGTCGCCGGCGACCTGTCGCGATTGGGCGATCATTTCGTCACCGCCTCGGGCCGACGCGTCGAACTCGGCGTCTATACCGAGCCCGGCAAGGAGACGCGCGCGGCCTACGCGATGGACGCGTTGAAGCGCTCGATGGCGTGGGACGAGCGGACCTACGGGCGCGAATACGATCTCGAAATGTTCAACATCGTCGCCGTCTCCGATTTCAATATGGGAGCGATGGAGAACAAGGGGCTCAATGTCTTCAACGACAAATATGTGCTGGCCTCGCCCGAGACGGCGACCGACGACGATTACGCCGGAATCGAGGGCGTCATCGCGCATGAGTATTTCCACAACTGGACTGGCAACCGCATCACCTGCCGCGATTGGTTCCAGCTTTGCCTGAAAGAGGGCCTGACCGTGTTCCGCGATCAGGATTTCACCGCCGACCAGCGCTCCGCGCCGGTCAAGCGCATCGCCGACGTCAGGACGTTGAAATCAGCGCAATTCCCCGAGGACGCAGGTCCGCTCGCGCATAACGTGCGCCCCGAGGCCTATCACGAGATCAATAACTTCTACACCGCGACGGTCTATCAGAAGGGCGCCGAGGTGATCCGGATGCTGAAGACGCTGATCGGCGCCGAAGCGTTTCGGAAAGGCATGGACCTCTATTTCGCGCGTTGCGACGGCACGGCGGCGACGATCGAGGAGTTCCTCACCTGTTTCGCCGACGCCTCGGGCCGCGATCTCACGGTTTTCAAGCGCTGGTACAGTCAGGCCGGCACGCCGCGTCTGAAGATCGCCACCCATCACGACGCGGCGGCGCAGACGTTCCGCATCGAATTGTCGCAGTCGCTGGGCGCGACGCCCGGCCAGCCGGAGAAACTGCCCGCTGCCATCCCCGTGCGGCTCGGTCTGGTTGACGCGCAGGGCGGCGACCTGCCGCTCCTATCGGCCGACGCCTCGGCGCACGAGCTTAGCCGCGGCGTGTTCGCGCTGGAGACGGCGAGCCGGGTCATCACCTTCGCGAACGTAGCGCACCGGCCCGCGCTCTCGGCCTTGCGCGGATTTTCGGCGCCGGTGACGGTCGAGGACGATCTGACGCCCGCCGACCATCTCGCGCTGCTGTCGCGCGACAGCGACCCGTTCAACCGCTGGCAGTCGTTGCAGACGCTCGCGGTCGATCTCCTGAAGGCTTCCGTCCAATCGATCCGCCAAGGCGGCGCACCCCCTGTCGATGCCGCTTTCGTCGCCGCTTATGGCTCCGTGGTGGAAGACGCGCTCGCGGGCAGGATCGACCCGGCCTTCGCCGCGCTCGCGCTGCAATTGCCCGGAGAGGCCGACATCGCGCGCGAGATCGGTCGCGACGTCGATCCCGACGCGATCCGCGCCGCGCGCGAGACCTTGCGCGGCAAGCTCGGTCGGGCGCATGCGGCGGCGTTGAAGCGGCTTCACGCCGAGATGGCCAATTCTGGGCCGTTCAGCCCCGATCCCGCCAGCGCCGGACGGCGGAGTTTGCGTAACGGCGCGCTCGCCATGATCGTCGCCGGCGACGCGCTCGAAGGCCCTGCGCTTGCCGCCCGGCAATATGCCGACGCCGAGAACATGACCGAGAAATTCGGCGCGCTCTCCGCCCTGTCGATCCAGCCTGGCGCGCCCCGCGAACATGCGTTCGAGAATTTCGGCCGCGTCTATGCCGCTGAGCCGCTGATCCTCGACAAGTGGTTCGCGCTACAGGCGCAGATCGGCGAGAGCGCGACGCTCGACCGGGTGCAGGCGTTGATGCGCCATCACGCCTTCTCGCTCGCCAATCCCAATCGCACGCGCGCGCTGGTGGGCGGCTTCGCCGCCAACCAGACGCAGTTCAACCGCACCGACGGCGCCGGCTACGAGTTCCTCGCCGACATCGTGCTGCATCTTGACGGCTCCAACCCGCAGATCGCCGCGCGATTGCTGACGACGCTGCGCTCCTGGCGCTCGCTGGAGCCGGGCCGACGCGCCAAGGCCGAGGCGGCGCTGTCGCGCATCGCCGCGCGTGCGGCGCTCTCCGCCGACGTGCGCGACATCGTGAGTCGCAGCTTGGATCGCGGCTGAACGCGCAAGCCTCAGCCCAGCTTGTGAGCGCAAGGTCTCCCGCCGTCGGCGGGAGGCGGGCGCATGGGCTATGGGGTGACATTGCGGAATTTTTTAAGCCGCGCCCACAAATTTCTGGACAAAGAATCCGTCAAGGATTCTTATATCGGTGATTCGGTTTTGCGTGCGAGTTGCACCGAAGTCATCATCATGGGCGGGGTCATGCATGACGCGCGTTAGCGCGGCCGTGGGGGAGTCGTATGTGCTCGACGCACCGCAGGCAAACATAAGCGCGAGCGGTCGTCGAGCGAAAATGCGGGCGAGCGCGAGACGAGCGACGCGATTTGCGGGGCTTTTCGCCGCCGGATGGATCTTGATCGTGCTGGCCGGGTTGGTCGGCTGGAGGCTGGAACATTCGCGCGCGATCGCGCTCGACATTTCGGCGCGCGTACTCGATCTGCGCGCCAACGATCTCGGTCGGCGGGTTGAGGCCGCCTATGCCGCGGAGCCGCGGTCCGATCCGCAATCTCTGCTGGCGCGCGCGGCCGCGCACGAAGCCGGCGATTTCGGCGCCGCCTTGCTGATCGACCCCGCGGGCGCGGTTCTGGCCGCTTGGCCGCGCCTGGCCACGACGCCGGCCACGCTCGCTGAGGCGCTGGGCGACGACGCGCTGCTGCCGCTGTTTGGCGACAAGTCCGGCGCGATGCCGGTGAAGGGCCCCAACGCGGCCAGCAGTTTCGCCGCGCTGCGCACGCTCGCCGGCGGCAAGGGCCAGGTTGTGCTGATTGCAAGCGAGCATGAAATGTTGGCGGACTGGCGCGACAACGCCCGTGTGCTGGCGGCGCTGCTGGCCGCGATCGTGCTGATCCTGGCCGGTTGCGCCACCGCATTCTGGCTCGATGCGCAGCAGGCGCGGGAGAAAGCGAACGACGCCGCGCGGCGGCGCGCCAATCTCGATCTGGCGCTGCGCCACGGTCGTTGCGGGCTATGGAGTTGGGATCTTTCGGCCGATCGGATCACCTGGTCGGCCTCGATGTTCGAGCTCTTGGGAGCGCCGCGCGAGACGACCGCGCTGCGGCTCGACGATGTCGCACGCTGTATGCATCCCGAAGATCCGGCGCTCGCGACATTCGCGGAGACCGCGCGCACCGCGCCGCTGGGGCCGATCGCGTTTCAATGCCGCGTGCGCCGCGCCGACGGCGAGTGGATTTGGTTGGACCAGCGCGCCGACATCGTGGAAGACCCAGCCACGAAACGCCGCCGCCTGATCGGCATCGCCGTCGACGTCACCGACCGAATGCGCGAGGCGGAGATCTCGGCCACCGCCGACCAGCGGCTGCGCGACGCCGTCGAGGCGATCTCCGAGGCCTTCGTGCTGTGGGATTCCAGCAATCGTCTGGTGCTGTGCAACTCCAAATATCAGCATCTCCACAAGCTGCCCGTCGATATCACGCGCTCTGGCGCGTCCTATGCGGAACTGGCGCGGCTGGGGCAGGCGCCGAGCGTCTCGAACGAGATTGTGGGCGATATCGCCCCGCTCGACGGCCGGTCGCGCACCTATCAGGCCCGGCTCGCCGACGGGCGCTGGTTGCAGGTCAACGAGCGACGAACCCGCGACGGCGGCTATGTCTCGGTCGGCACCGACATCACCACCATCAAACAGAACGAGGAGGAGTTGCAACGCTCCGAGCGCCTGTTGTTGCAGACGGTGGCGCAGCTCAACCAGTCGCGTCGCTCGCTGGAGGCGCAGGCGCAGCAGATGGCCGCGCTGGCGAAAGGCTATCTCGAAGAAAAGGCTAAGGCCGAGACCGCCAATCGCGCCAAGGCCGAGTTCCTCGCCAATATGGGACACGAGTTGCGCACGCCGCTCAACGCGATCATCGGCTTTTCCGATATGATGCGCAGCGAGACGATCGGGCCGATGGCGGCCAAATATCTGGACTACGCCGGCAATATCTTCGACAGTGGCCAGTCGCTGCTCAAAGTGTTCGACGACGTGCTCGCCATGTCGAACCTCGAATCCGGCCGCATCCAACTTACCTATCAGAAATTCGCCGCCGTCGATGCGGTTGAGGCGGCCGTCGCCGACGTCAGCGATGTCGCACTCGGCAAACACATTACCGTGCGTATCGAGGTCGAGCCGGAGACTTCGCTCAACGCCGACCGCCCGGCGGTGGCGCGCGTGCTGACGACGCTCGCCCGCAACGCGGTCAAATTCGCGCCGCGCGGCGGGGTCGTCTCGATCGGCGCGCAGAGCTTCCGCGACCATATCTATTTTTATGTCGAGGACGACGGGCCGGGCATCGCCGAGCACGATCTCGCCCGGCTCGGCAAGCCGTTCGAGCAGGCCAGCAAGGCGATGGCGAACGGCATGAAGGGGTCCGGCCTCGGCCTCGCGATCGCCCGCTCCTACGCCGAGTTGCACGGCGGCACGCTCAACATCTCCTCGCGCTTCGGCGAAGGCACGGTGGTGCTGGTGACGATCCCCAAGACGCCGCCCGGTCCGCGCGCGATGGCGGCAAGCGCGGTCGCGTGACGGTTCACGCCCGCGGCAACCGACGCCAGACATAGATCGCGGCCAGCAGATTGAGTCCGCCGAGCCACGCCAGCGCGCTCGATTCGTCCATGCCGGTGAGTTTCAGCAGGATCGACGTCGTCAGCGTACCCACAACCATGAACACCGAGTTCAATGTATTGTTGGCGCCGATCACGCGCGCCCGTCGGTCGACGCTCGACCACGCCTGCACCGCCGAGAATATCGGCACCACGAACAGACCCGCCGCGCCGGAATAGATCAGGATCTCCAGCGCAATCCTGACGCCGGCAAAACTTGTGAAGAAGTCGCCGAGGCCGATTTCGGCCTGCGCCGGCGCCATCGCATGGGTCGCAAGCCCCAAGTCTATCCCGAGCGCCCCCATCACGAGCAGCATATACGGCGCCCCGCCGAGCCGGATGCGGCCATGCGACAATTGCGCCGCGAGCAGCGAGCCGGCGGCGACGCCGACGGCGAATAGCAGATTGACCGCCGTCTCGACTTCGATCCCGCCGCCGATCCGCGCCTTGATGATGACGGGCGCCAGCGACAGCGTCAGCGCGCCGACGGTCCAGAACCAGCTCACCGCGAGACAGCCGACCCATTGCCTGTCGTTGGCGCGCAATTCGCGCAAGATTTCGCGCGTGGCCGTGAAGGGATTGTAGTTGATGCGCAGGCCCGGCGCGCCGACTCCCGTCGCCGGAATCCAGCGCGAGGTCGCGTAACAGGCGAGCGCCACGACAGCGAGTTGCAACACCACCGACACGGCCGAGCGCCCATGCGCGGCTGCATAGCCGCCGAACACCAGCCCGCAGATGATCGCCGCGAAGGTCGCGCCCTCCACCAGCGCATTGCCGGATACGAGTTCGTCCTTACGCAGATGATCGGGCAGGATGCCGTATTTGATTGGTCCGAACAGCGCGGCGATGCAGCCCAGCCCAAACAGCGCGAGGTAGAGCAGCGTCAGCGAAGACATCACAAAGCCGACCGCTGCGATCGCCTGCACGAAGATTTCCGCGAATTTCAGTTTGCGCGCGATCGCCGCCTTGTCATGCGCGTCGGCGATCTCGCCGCCGATCGCCGACAGCGGGATCGAGGGCAGGACGAACAGGGCGACCGCGAGCTGGATTTTCGCGCCGGCGTCGCCGCCGCCGAATTGGAACAGGATCAGCAGCGCCAGCATCTGGCGCACGAAATTGTCGTTGAAGGCGGACAGAAACTGGCACCAGAATAACGGCGCGAAGCGCCGCGCGCGCATCAGCTCGAACATGACATTTCCCCCGCCCCGTCGGGGTGGAATAGGGCGGCGCCGCCGGACGCCCGTCAAGGGGCTTCAAATGTGCAGAATCGCCTGCCGCTCGCGCAGGGTGCGGGCGATGCTCTTGCATCCCGTCTCGATCTCGCCCGCCCGCGCCAGCAGGCCCGCGCCGTCCGCTTCCTCCACCATAGCGCGCAACACTTCGGCGCGGCCGACGAGCGCGAGATCGCATTGCAGCAGCCGGTGCAGCGTTTCGGCCTCCAGCCGATAGCGGTTGGTCATGTGGTCGGCCTCGGGAACGGGCTGGGCGCGGATTTGCCCCTCCAGCGCGCCGATCTCGCGCGCGAGCCGCTCCAGCCGCGCCGCCCCATCGAGCGCGGCCGGTTCGGGGCGCGGCTTCTCGCGAGTCGGCGTCGGGATGTTGTCGCGCCGCCACGCGCTTTCCGCGCGGCTCGCCGCCTCGCGCGCTTGTCCCAAGAGCCAGCCGACCTTCGCCCGCACGATGAGATCGTCGGCGCGCAACTGATTTTCAAGCCGGTAGAAATTATAGCCCCAGCCGTAGAACAGGTTGACGGCGATCTTCTCCAATTCGTCGATATTGTCGTAGATCGTCATTTGTCGAGGCCCGTCACGCCTGTCACGTTGTAGAACCCGACCGGCGGCTGGCCGCCGATCATGGACAGCGCCCCGAGCGCCGCATTGGGCGCCGAGACAAGCCCCTTCTCCGCCATTTTGAGCGCGAGATAATAGCGCACCGCCTCGATCGGCGAGAGGCCCAGCGCCTGCAACGAAATCAGCTCGCGCATCCGCTCGTCGCGCGGCAGCGCCAGCACCTTGAGATCGTTCAGCATGATGCCGTAAACGCTGAGGAAGTCGGCGAGGTGGTTCTTCACCGCCTCGCGCAATTCGCCGATATGGGCGTTGATGTGTTCGAGCTTGGTCACCTGTATGATCTGGTTGATCGCCTGCTCGATGGCGGGGCCGGCATAGTCGGCGACCTCCTGCGTGTCGATGGTCTGGCTATTGAAGGGCAGGTGGGTGATGAGATCGAGCGCCGCCTCGCGCGTGTCGACGTGGATGTAATAGTCGACCTGATACGACACCTCGGCCATCTCGGCGCTGGTGGCGATGCCGCGATTGCTGACCAGCAGCTTCGAGCGGTTGATGTAGATGACCTCATAGACCCAGGGGCGAGGCGCCGCCGAAGAAGCCCTGCACGATCGAGCCGACGATCGGCTTGTCGGGCGTCACCAGCGCATATTGCCCGGTCTCGTAAACGTTGAGCACGGCGCCGCGCGACTTCAGGACGCAGAAATGGTTGCTCTCGACCGTCAGCAGCGAGCCGGAGACGATGCTCTCGTCCATCATCTTGATGGCGACGTTCTTGGTGCCGAGCATGTCGGAGCCGTCGCGGTTGAGGGCGGTGATGACTTGGCGCGTAATGGCCATGGGCGCGCTCCGTGGGGGCGAAGCGCAAACTATGCCAGCGCGGGCCGGCGCGACAGCGCAAAGGCCGCGCCTATCCCGCGATCCATGCCGAAAATAGGCCGGGCGGCGATTTTTATGCGAGGCGGCGGCGATTGCGGCGCGGCGCCCGCGCTCCTATGATTCCCGCGCGGGTCGAAAATGCAATCAGACGGGGGGCGCCTCCTGCGTCCCCGTCATTCCTGTGGGGACGCGATGCGCGCGCAAGAGATAATGTCGTCGCTGAAGAGCCGCCGGCCGGGGCACACGCTGCCGCGCGAATTCTATGTCGATCCAGCGATCTATCAGCTCGATCTCGATCATATCTTCTACAAGCAATGGCTGTTCGTCGGCCACGATTGCGAAATGCCTCGCCCCGGCGATTACCTCACTTTGCAGGTCGGCGAATATCCCGTGCTGGTCGTGCGCGACCGTTCAGGGGCGATCCGCGCCTTCCACAACACCTGCCGCCATCGCGGTTCGCGCATCTGCTCGGCCGCAAGGGGCTCGTCGGTGCGTCTCGTCTGCCCCTATCACAACTGGTCCTACGATCTCGACGGCCGGCTGCTGTTCGCCCGCGACATGGCCAAGCCGTTTGATCCGCAAAAGCTCGGCCTCAAGCCGGTCGCCTGTGAGACTGCCGCCGGCTACGTCTGGATCTGTCTCGACCCGCGCCCGTCCGATTTCGAGGCGTTCCGCGCCGCGATGATCCCCTATTTCGCGCCGCATGAGCTGGGCGCCGCCAAAGTCGCGTTCGAGAGCACGATCATCGAAAACGGCAACTGGAAGCTTGTCTGGGAGAACAACCGCGAGTGCTACCATTGCTCGCCCAACCACCCCGAGCTGTGCCGCACTTTTCCCGAAGCCGCGGCGATCTCGGGCGTCGCCGGCGCGGTCGACGATCCGCTGATTTCGGAACATTGGGCGCGCATGGAGGCGGCGGGTCTGTCGAGCGGCTTCAAGATGTCGGACGACGGCCAATATCGTATGACCCGGATGCCGCTGCTGGGGCACGCGACGAGCTATACGATTTCGGGTCAGGACGCGGTGGCGCGGCCTCTGTCGGCGACGCTGACGACGCCATCGATCGGCGCGCTGCTGACCTTCCACTATCCCTCGCTCTGGAACCACGTGCTCGGCGATCACGCCGTCTCGTTCCGCGTGTTGCCGCTCGGGCCGAAGCAGACGCAAGTGACGACGCGCTGGCTCGTCAATCGGCAAGCGGTCGAGGGCGTCGATTATTCGATCGAGGAACTGACGAAGGTCTGGAATGCAACCAACGATCAGGACCGCCGCATCGTCGAGGAAAACCAGCTCGGCGTCGCTTCGCCGGCCTTCGAGCCAGGGCCGTATAATAGCGCGCACGAAGGCGGCGTGATCCAGTTCGTCGAATGGTACGCGGCGACGGTGGAGCGGGCGCTGATCGGTCAGAGCGGCCGCGCCGCCGTGGCCTGAGTGCGGCGCGCCGTCTCAGGGGGAAGGCGCGTCACAAACTGGCGACAAAGCAAACCGGCCAAGAATAGTCGACTAAATCTGCACTTTTTCGTTCGCAACGACCAGTTCGGCGACCGATAACCAAGCGGTAAGATTCCGATTGCGTTAACGCGATATTCCGCATTAGGGAACTGTTAAGGAACGAAGGATGGCGGCCGGCGTTCCTCAGTTGGCTTAATGAGGGGGAGTGCCCATGGCTAAGCGCCGTGCGCCGGGTTCGCCATCAAACCGGGATCGTCAGGATTTCGAGTCTCGCCAGACGCCGCGTCCGCAAAGGACGCTGACCGCGTTCCTGCTCGGGGCGGCGTTGTCGGCGGCGGGCGTCGCCGCGCTTGTCGCCAGCGGCGCGGCCGCGCATGGACCGTTCACCGCTGCCAATCCGACGACGTTCAACGCGCCCGCCGTGGCCGCCAATCAGGCGACCTATTCCATCTTCCGTCCTGATTCCGGGGCTACTGACGAAGTCCACCATCGCGCGGATGAAGCGGATGGACACCGTCGAAAGCATGATCGCGGGCGCATTACTTTGGCGACGCTGGGTAAAGTTTCGGGCTTTTCGACCCATGAACCCGTCTGCGTGCGCCTGTGCGACGGCTTCTTCTTCCCGCTCACCGCCGCCGCCGACTCCGGCTCGCAGACCGCCGCGTGCAACAGCCTCTGCCCAGACGCGCCGACCGAGGTCTATTACCGCAACGGTTCCGACCGGATTGAAGACGCGATCTCGTCCAGGGGCCAGCGCTACACCTCGCTGCCGGTGTCGCTGCGCTACCGCAACGCCTCCAACAACACCTGCACGTGCCACCGCGAGGCCGTCGCCTACGCGCCGCTGCGCGATGCAACGCTGCGCCAGGGCGACGCCGTCATGACGCCGGCGGGCTTCATGGTGTTCAACGGCGCGGAAGGAGCTCCCCATACGCCGCATGATTTCTCGGCGCTTGGTCAGGCGCGCCTGTCGTCCGGGCAGCGCGGCGCGCTACAGGCGATGGAGCGCATCAGCCTCGCGACCGATCATCCCAGCTTGCAGAAATGGATGACGTCTCAGGGAGCGCCGACTCAAAAGGCCGAAGCCGGAGCGAACGCTCCCGTGCTCGCGGGCTCCTCCATTGCCGAGGATAAGATTCGCGTACTGGTGTGGCGCGGCGCCCAGGATTGATCTTTGCAGGGGAATGCGCGCTATAGAACGCTTGCCGCCGGGGTGAGTATCGTCTGTGCGGCGAGGGTCGTTCCATGCGTCATTGGGGACTAGCGACGAGTGTCGCACTCGGCGCCGCACTCGGCCTATCCCTTGGTTTGCGTTCCTGGCCGGTCGACCCGGACCGGGTCCGGCGTGACCTCGATCCCGCGCTCGGCGCGCTGGAAGCGCCAAGCCAGGCCTTCCTGACGCTGCTCCCTCGGCCGACGTTGCGGATCACCGACGTGAAATGGCGCGCCGCCGACGGCGCGTTCGGCGTCCAGGCGATCGCCGCCGAACTCACGCTTCGCTTCGGCCCTCTGATGGGCGGTATTCTGTCGCCGCTCGGCCTGACGTTGAAGGACGCAGACGTCCGGATCGATCTCGACGGCGCGCAGGCGCCGCTCAGCGCGCTGGCGCGTCCGCCGCTTGCCCGCCTGGTCATGCAGGGCGGGACGGTCGAGATCGGCGCCAGCCGGCACGGCTGGAAAACGCATTTCGCCGTCGCCAATGGCCGGCTCGATTGGTCCTCGACCCAGGGACCGCTGCGCGCCGCCGTGACCGGGCGCTGGCGCGGTCAGGCCGTCGATGCCAGTTGGGAGCTGGATCGCCCGCTCGCCGCCGCCCATGGCGAGACGAGTGCGATCCGCCTGGCGGTCGATGCGCCGCTGACGCAATGGCGCGTCGCCGGCGATTGGTCGCCATCGGGCGGGCTCGATGGGGCGCTATATCGCGGACAGATGTCGGCGCTGATTCCCTCCATCGCCCGTTTCGCCCGCTGGCTCGGCCGCGAGCCGCCCTCGACCCATGCGCCGGCCGGCCTCGAACTGGAGGCGCATGTCAGCGCGGATCTGCGCCAGCTCAAGCTCGCCGAGGTCAACCTCACGCTCGGCGGCCAGGCGTTCGAAGGCGCGTTGGACTTTGTGCGGTCGCCGGCGAAACTCGCGGTGTCGGGAACGCTCGCCGCCGACGCGCTCGATCTGGAGCCGCTGATCGGCCCGCCTCCGGCTTTGGTCGATGGTTCGGGCGCCTGGTCGAGCGCGCCCGTCCTGTCGGCGCCGGAGCGCTGGCTCGATCTCGATTTACGCATCTCGGCCACGCGCGCCGTATGGCGCGGTCACGCCGTCGAGAACCCGGCGGCCGCCGTGTCGCTGCGCGAGGGCCGTTTCGGCGTCAAATTGCTCGACGCCGGCCTTGCCCACGGCGCGCTGACGGGCGAATTTTCGATCGAGGACAAACAGGGCGCGTGCGAGAGCAAGCTGGCGCTGGCGCTTGAGAACGCCGATCTGGGCGCGTTGTTGGCCGATTTCGGGGAGCGCAATTTTTCGGGGCAGGGCGGGCTGAAAGCCTCGATCCGCGCCCACGGCGCCTCGCCGGCCGAGATCGTCGCCAGCGCCGACGGCGAAGGTTCGCTGGAAATCTCCGAAGGCGCGCTGCGGACCCTCAATTTCGAGGAGGCGCTGCGCCGGGGCAAACGCAAGCCGATCGAGGTCGCCCGCGACATGGCCGCGGGCGCGACCCGGTTCGGCAAGGCGCACGGGCGGGTCGAGATCAGCAATGGCGAGGCGCGTTTCCTGGACGCATCGACCCAGGCGCCGGGCTTGTCTTTGGCCGTGACGGGCGCCGTCGATCTTGTCGAGCGCGCCTGGCGCGCGCGCGTGTCGGCGCGGCAAAGCTCGCCGGACGGCCAGCCGACGCCCGACGGCGCCCATCTTGATTTCGCCGTCGTCGGCCCCTGGACCGGCCCGATTCTGACGCCGCTGCTTCCTCCGTCGAATTGACCGTCCGCCGCAGCCCGCCTAAGCGCGCAAATTCGGAGACCTACGCCCGTGAAAGCGCCGCGCAAATATTTCGAGCCGCTCGCCATCGGCGCCCCCGCGCCCCTGCGCGACCTGCCCGCTAGGCTGGAGCGAATGATCCATTTCGTGCCGCCGCATATCGAAAAGATGCGCGCCAAGGTCGGCGACCTCGTAAACCAGGTCGATGTCGTGCTCGGCAATCTCGAGGACGCGATCCCGATCGAATCCAAGCAGGCCGCGCGCGAGGGCTTCATCGCCATGGCCGGGCAAGTCGATTTCGGCGCGACCGGCCTCTGGGTGCGCGTCAATGCGCTCAATTCCCCCTGGCTCATCGACGATCTCACCCGCATCGTCGCCGAGGTCGGGAACAAACTCGACGTGGTGATGGCGCCCAAGATCGAGGGGCCGTGGGACATCCACTTCCTCGACCAATATCTCGCGCTGCTGGAGGCGCGGCATAACATCGGCAAGCCGATTCTCATTCACGCCATCCTGGAGACCGCACAGGGCGTCAACAATGTCGCCGCGATCGCCGCCGCCTCGCCGCGTATGCAGGGCATGAGCCTGGGGCCGGCGGATCTGGCCGCCTCGCGCGCGATGAAAACGACGCGGGTCGGCGGTGGCCATCCCGATTATCGCGTGCTCGCCGACGGCGCGGGGCCGGGCCGCGTGAGCGCGCAGCAGGATCCCTGGCATTACACCATCGCCCGCATGGTCGATGCCTGCGCCGCCAACGGGTTGAAAGCCTTCTACGGCCCGTTCGGCGATTTCTCCGACCCGGAAGCCTGCGAGTCCCAGTTTCGCAACGCCTTCCTGCTCGGTTGCGCCGGCGCGTGGTCGCTGCATCCGAGCCAAATCGGCATCGCCAAGCGGGTGTTCTCGCCCGATCCGGGCGAGGTCGCCTTCGCCCAAAAGATCCTGGCCGCCATGCCCGACGGCTCGGGCGCAGTGATGATCGAGGGCAAGATGCAGGACGACGCGACCTGGAAACAGGCCAAGGTGATCGTCGATCTCGCCCGGCAGGTGGCGGCGAAAGATCGGGATTACGCCGCCGTTTACGGCTTTTGACGCAAAAGCGCGAACAGAAATTGACAGGCGGGTCGGCGCTGCTTACCTCATCGGCGCATCATGCGAACGCTTTCAGCCAAATTCGCCATCGGGCAGGTGGTCAAGCACCGCCTTTACCCGTTTCGGGGCGTGATCTACGACGTCGATCCCACCTTCGCCAATACGGAGGAATGGTATCGGGCGATCCCGGCCGAGGTGCGTCCCTCGAAGGACCAGCCGTTTTATCACCTCTACGCCGAGAACGCGCAGACCCAATATGTCGCCTATGTCTCTGAGCAGAACCTGTTGCCCGACGAATCCGGCGCGCCGGTTCACCATCCCGAGGTCGAGCACTTGTTCGAGCCCGGCGATCCCGGCTTTTACAAGCGCAAGGTGAATAGCGCGAATTGACGGACCGCTTGTGCGAACGGCCTTTCCCGACAAGGAAACGCCCGGGACCAGCCCGGGCGTGAACTAAACGAAGGCCCGATCACTTCGCCGGCTTGGCCTTCGGGTCTGGCGTCGCGGGCGCGGGGGCAGGAGGGGGCGCGGGCGCAGGCGCCGGCGGCTGCTTCTCGATCTGCTCGCGCTGCTCCTTGGCCTTTTTCTCAAGCTGATCCTGAAGCGCCTTGTTCTGCTCTTCGATCTTCTTGGGATCGACGGCGGGACCGTCGAGGGCGGCGGCGAAATCGTGCATCGGCACGTTGAAGGTCACTTCCGCGCCGATCTGGTTACGCACCACGATCGAGGCGATCTGGGCCTTTTTCAACAGATTGAGCTGGGCGTTAGTGACATCCGCCTCGGCGAAGCAGGAGCCGCCGGCGCAGATCGAATAACGTCCATCGACGGGATCGGCCTTTTCCATCACCAGACGGAAACCAGGACGCAGCAGCAAGCCCTCCGGCAATTGCATCCGCACGATCTTCTTGTCCTCGCCGGTCATCGCGTCGATCGCCATCGCGAGCGTCGGCGGCTGGTCAGCGGCCGGCCCGAAGGCGCGGATGGTGCGGCAGAATTCCTTGGCCCCGGTCGGGTCTTTCTGGCAGACCTTGGTCCATGGCGCCTGCAACGGAATGAGGTCGAGCTTGATGGGTTGCGGCGCGGCGGGGGCGCCGGCCGGTGGCGTCTTTGGCGACTGCGCGAGCGCAAGGGAGGCTCCAAACACGGTCGCAAGGGCCAGGGCGCCTAGGCGCGTAAGCCGGATCTTCATCCATCGTCCTTTCGATTTCGATGCAAGCGCGGGCGCGAAGCCGCCGGTCCGGGAACCGTTCGGACGCCCGTCCTCGCTCGGAAAGCGCGCCCTCTTTCCATATTCGGAGCTGCAATCCAACATCTTTTTCGCCTCGCATTTCCCTAGAGGTAGTATTCGCTCGGGAGTTCACCGACTTGAGATTGTCTTATAGGCGATGAGGGGCTTGGCTTTACGGGTCTTGGCGGCGACCGTCTGCCTGCTTGGCGCGGGCGCGTCGGTGCGCGCCGACGCCCCCGCGCCGGCGATCGCCATGCATGGCGAGCCGGCTTTGCCGGCCGGTTTCGCTGCTTTTCCCTACGCAAACCCCGTCGCGCCGAAAGGCGGCGCGTTGCGGCTCGCCTATCTCGGGACGTTCGACAGCTTGAACCCGTTCAACGTCAAGGCGCTCTCGACCGCCGAAGGGCTGTCGGGCCATGTGTTCGAGACGCTGATGGCGCGCTCGCGCGACGAGCCGTTCACGCTCTACGGCCTCGTCGCGCAGTCGATCGAAACCGATGCGGCGCGCGAATACGCGACCTTTCGCCTCAACCCCGCCGCGCATTTCTCCGACGGTTCGCCGATCACCTCCGACGACGTGCGCTTCAGCTTCGATTTGCTGCGCACCCGGGGTCGGCCGCCGCAACGCGCGGCCTACGGCCTCGTCAAGTCGGTCGCGACGCCCGATCCGCTGACGATCCGCTTCGACCTCACCGGCGCCGGCGACCGGGAACTGCCGCTGATTCTGGCGCTGCTGCCGGTGTTGAGCCGCGCCCATACCGATTCCGCGCATTTCGACGAGGCGACGCTCGAAATTCCTCTGGGCTCCGGGCCCTATCGCGTCGATAGCCTCGATCCCGGCCGGCGCATCGTCTATCGCCGAGACCCGAATTATTGGGGCCGCGATCTACCCGTCACGCGCGGCCTGTATAATTTCGATTCGATCGTCATCGACTATTTTCGCGACGACAATTCGCTGTTCGCCGCCTTCCAGGCCGGCCTTTACGACGTGCGGTTCGAGGACGACGCCAGCCGCTGGGCGCGCGGCTATGATTTTCCCGCGCGCCGGCGCGGCGAGGTCGTGCTCGAGAAATTCTCGGCTCGTCTGCCCAAGGGCCTGTCGGGCTTCGCCTTCAACACCCGCCGCGCGATCTTCGCCGACCCCCGCGTGCGCGAGGCTTTGTCGGCGATGTTCGATTTCGAATGGCTCAACGCGACGCTGTTCGCCGGCGCCTTTGTCCGCGACGACAGTTTCTTTGGCGACAGCCCGCTCTCCAGCGCCGGTCGTCCGCCCGACGCCGCCGAGCGGGCGCTGCTCGCGCCTTTTCCCGCAGCCGTGCGTACCGACGTCCTCGAAGGCCGCTGGCGGCCGCGCGTCAGCGACGGATCGGGCCGCGACCGCGCCGCCGCCCGCGCGGCGCTGGCCGAACTCGCGGCGGCCGGCTATGCGCTGAAAGGCGACGCTCTGCGCGATCCCGCCGGCCGGCCGCTCAGCTTCGAAATTCTGGTCAAGACCCGCGCCGAGGAGCGGCTGGCGCTGGCCTATACGCAGATGCTCGCCCGCATCGGCGTCGCCGCGCGGGTTCGCCTCGTCGACGAGACCGAATTCCAACGCCGCCGCCAGCGGTTCGATTTCGATATGATGCCCGCCGGCTTCCCGGCTTCCGCCTCGCCCGGCGCCGAGCAGCGCGGGCGTTGGAGCGCCGCCGCCGCCGACATGGAGGGCGCCTATAATGTCGCCGGCGTCCGCTCGCCCGCGATCGACGCGCTGATCGCCGCCATGCTCGGCGCCGACAGCGAGGCGGGATATATCGCGGCGGTGCGGGCGCTCGACCGCGTGCTGCTGTCGGGTTTCTACCTCGTGCCGTTCTATCACGCGAAATCGCAATGGGTCGCCTATTCCGCGCTGCTACGCCATCCCGAGCGGACGCCGCTGTTCGGCGTCGATCTCGACGCGTGGTGGCGCACTTCGCGTTGACGAGGCGACGTCGTGCCCTATGATCGCTCGCGCACTTCCTGGAGACCGCCCATGCCGCCCATCGTGATCGACGTCGTCAGCGACGTGGTTTGCCCGTGGTGCTACGTCGGCAAAAGACGGCTGGAGGCGGCGCTGCGCGCGGCCGGCGAGGTCGAGGTGCGCTGGCGCCCGTTCCAGCTCGACGCGACGATTCCCGCGCAAGGTCTCGACCGGCAGGCCTATATGCGCGCCAAATTCGGCGACGGGCCGCGGTTGGCGGAAGCGCACGCGCGGCTCAAGACGCTGGGCGAAGAGGTCGGCGTCGCTTTCGATTTCGCCGCCATTCGCCGCTCGCCCAACACGCTCGACGCGCACCGACTGATCCGCTTTGCCGGCGAAGCGGGCGCCGCCGACGCCGTGGTCGAGCGGCTGTTTTCCGACTATTTCGTGCAAGGCCGCGATATCGGCGACCGCGCTGTGCTGATCGAGGCCGCGCGCGCCTGCGGCCTCGACGGGGAGGCCGTCGCGGCGCGGCTCGCCAGCGGCGAGGGGAGCAACGAGGTGCGGGCGGAAATCGAAACGGCGCAGCGCGACGGTGTCCAGGGCGTTCCCTTCTTCATTTTCGCCTCGAAATACGCGGTCTCCGGCGCCCAGAGCGAAGAGGTGCTCGCCCAGGCGATTGCGCGCGCCCGCGAGGACACCGCGTGAGGATTGTCCGCGGCGATCTCGCCGATCCCCGCGTCGTTGCGCTGCTGGCGACGCATCTCGCGCAATGCCGCGGCGAGACGGAGCCCGACAGCGCCCATGCGCTCGACGTCACGGGCCTAGCGCAGCTCGAGATCGACTTTTTCGCCGCCTGGGACGGCGACGATCTGCTGGGGCTGGGCGCGGTGAAGCGGCTCGGCGACGGGCGCGGGGAACTCAAGTCCATGCACACCATCGTCGAGCGGCGCGGCGCCGGCGCGGGCGCGGCGATGCTGGCCCATCTCATCGCTCACGCGCGCGCGCTGGGGCTGAAGCGCCTGAGCCTGGAGACGGGATCGTGGGATTTCTTCCATCCCGCGCGCCGGCTTTACCGTCGTCACGGCTTTTGCGATTGCCCGCCCTTCGCGGGATACCGGCCCGACCGCAACAGCTCGTTTCTCACGCTGAACCTCGGCGACGAGGCGAGCGTGGTCGAGACGCGGGCGGCGAGTGACGACGACCTGCCCGCCCTGCTGGCGATCTACAACCGTGTGATCGAAACCTCGACCGCGATCTATCGCGACGAGCCGACTACGCTGGAGGAGCGGCGCGGCTGGCTCAACGCCCGTCGCGCCGCCGGTTTCCCCGTGATCGTGGCCGAGCAGGGCGGGGCGGTGGCAGGCTTCGCCGCCTACGGCGAATGGCGCGGCGCCTTTCCCGGCTATCGCCACACGGTCGAGCATAGCGTGCATGTCGCGGAAGGGCAGCGCGGCGCGGGCGTCGGCGCGGCGCTGATGGGCCATCTGCTCGATCTCGCCCGCGAGGCCGGCGTGCACGCGATGGTCGGCGCGGTCGACGCCGACAATGCCGCCTCGCTCGGCTTTCACGCCCGGCTTGGCTTCAACCAAGCCGGGCATTTCCACGAGGTCGGCCGCAAATTCGGGCGCTGGCTCGACCTCATGTTCGTGGAGAAAGTCTTTCCGGGCTAGCAGCCTGTCGGACTTAATCGAGGGGGGACGCGTTTTTTTGAGCGACGGGTTGGGTTTGGGGGCATAGAGCCTGACTCGAAATTCAAGCTGGGGCGATTTTCGACCTCGCCAATCGTCGCATGATGAGGAAGGCGAGGGCCATCTGCAACCATGCGAGCGCGGATTCGATCGTCGCTTCGAAGTCCTTTGACAAGCGTCGCGCTCG
>JANLPL010000200.1:0-2035 GCA_031367195.1 Bradyrhizobium sp. | reverse complement strand
CCAGCGGCCGACCGCGCGTTTGTAGAGCGGCTCGGTGACCTGCGAATAGCTGGCGGTGCGCACCGTGCCCCGCGCCCGCGCGGCTTCGCGATGGTCGCCATAGTCGTCGCGCCAGCCCAGGCCGAGCCACTCGAACAACGGCCGCAGTTCGCGGTCCCTGTCCTCGATCAACCGCTCATACACCACCGTGCCGACCGGAAGCTCGAACAGCTTGCGCGCCTTGGTCCAATGCGCGAACGTCAGATCGTACAAGGCCGCGGCGTCCGCCAGGTCAAGGAAATTGGCCATCGCATTGTTGATGCGGAAATTGGTCAGATAGCAGCTCAGCAAAACGTCACACGGATGCCGCAGCGCCAGAATGAACTTGGCGTCGGGAAACAGCCGCCGGATCGTCGCCACCTTGTTGAGGTGCATCGGATGCTTGTCGAGTATTATGCTGTCTTCCTTCAGGTCCACGACACCGCCAGCGCGCTCGAAATAGGAGCGGCGGGCGGTCGCAATCGCATCGGCGTCGAGCGACGGCAGCGCGTCGAAGCCACCGAGTTCGCGCTCGATCTCGCCGATGAAGGGCTCCTCCTCGAGCACCCTGATGGACGGATGCGACATCAGCATGGTGTCGAGCAGCGTCGTTCCCGAACGCGGAAAACCGACGAGAAAGATCGGCGTCGGACGTTCCAGCGGTCGGTCAAATGTCGTCCAGCTTTGCAGCCACTGCGGCGTCAGGAGTGCGGTCGCATGACTGACCTGGTCGCGATATTCACGGGCCCGGTCGCTGGGCCGAGTGGGATCTTCCTGCCAATGGGCATTCATCCCGGCGAACGATTCGAACGCTTCGTCATGCCGCCCGAGATGGTCGAGCAAGATGCCCCGCATATGCAGCCTGCGGCCGGTGACGACGACTTCGCCGGCGCGCTCCAGCGCCCCAAACGCCTTGGCATGGTCGCCGGCCCGCTTGTGGCGCAGCGCCTCGATATAGGCGCGCGGCTCGTCGTCGACCGACGCCACGACGGCGCGGTCGTCGAGGGCGTCGAGCCGATCCTCGCGATTGGTTCGTTCATAGACCGACGCCAGACCAACGAAGGATGCGCCAAGATCGGGCTTTAGCTTGAGCGCCGTTTCGAACGCGTCCTCGGCCTGATCGTACAGGTTGCGTCGTGCCGCCTCCTGCCCGAAATCGGACTGGATTTCGGCGCGGTCGGGCGCCCGCTCGGCCGCCTTGCCGATCGCCTCGAACGATTCATCTTCGCGGCCCTGTTCGCGCAACATGGCGAACAGCGCGGTGAACGGTGTCGGATCGTCGGGAAAGTCCTCCGCAGCCTGGCGAAACACCTTTTCCGCCTCGTCGGCGCGCCCGGCCTCGAGCAAGGCGTTGCCGAGATTGATCCGCACTGGCGCCGCGTCGGGGGCCAGCGCCGCCGCCTTTTCAAGCGCCTCCGCCGCCGCGTCATAGTCGCCGATCGCGCCGAGCGAGTTGCCGAGATTGTTCCAGCTGCTCCAGTCGCCGGGGTCGGATTCGACCACATGGCGATAGAAGATGGCGGCCTGATCGTGATCGTCCGCCTGCTGGGCGAGACCGGCGCCGAGGCGGGCCAGCCTCAGGGACTTATCGGCGCGCGCGCTGTCGGCATCGATCAACGCCCGGACCTCGTCCTCCCGGCCGCTCAGGAAAAGCGCTTCGGCGAGGTTGGCGCGGACGGTGACGTCGTCGGGCTTGGCGCGGTGGGCCCGTCCGAGCGTGTCGGCGGCCTCATCGTAACGCTGGCGGTGAAGAGCGATCGCGCCGCCCAGCGCCAGCAGCGTGACATCGTCGGTCGTTGCCGACACCGGCGCGAGCAGGTCGGCGGCCTCGGCCAGTCGTCCCCGCCGCGCCAGATCCGCTGCCTGCTGGACGATCGTCATGGTCTCGTTGGTCATCGCTGCTCCATCGCACAGCCGGCGCCGGAGGCAAATCCGGCAGCGGCCCCGCGGCCCAAAAAAAGGCGGCGCCCCCCGAGGAGAGCGCCGCCCAAATTACTCAGGACTGGCTGATTAGAAG